>DATDWX010000001.1:0-7930 GCA_036517335.1 Minisyncoccota bacterium
TGGGATTGACCGTGCCCGTCACGACCGCGGTCGAGTTGGTCGGCGCGACTGTCGCGCTCGTCACAACGACGGGCGTGCCCGCCTGCGGCGAATCCGGTGTTCCTGTCCCCTGGTCTGTGCCCGACGTTACGGGTGTCGAAGTGGCATTGTCTGACGGGACAGGGTTCTGGCTCGCAAAGAGCAAGAAGGCCCCTATTGCAAGAAGCACGACAACACCCCCTATTACAGCTGTATTTTGGTTCATAAAGATGATGGCTAATAGATTAAGACCCCTGATATGCTCATGAAGACGGCCTTAACGTCGGGGCATTACAGAGGCCAATCCGACGGAAGCGGTGCCGTAAAAGTTGCGGCGTCGCCGTTTGGAAGATGAAGAGAGACGCTGTAGGCGTGGAGCGCGGGGCGTGTGAAGCCGAGGATGGGTGGGCGGTCTCCCGAATAGAGGTGGTCGGCCACGAGCGGGTGCGCGACAGAGGCGAAGTGTACGCGGATCTGATGCGTACGTCCGGTCTTCGGGCGAACTTCGATATATGCGGCTTCTGCGGTCATTGCAACATTTTGCAAAACGTTGGAATGTCCATTTGTACTGTCGAGATTCTTTATCAACAGCCAATCGGTAATCGCCGCGCGCTTGTCGCCCTCGTCGCACTGTCGCGCATACCAGCGGCGCGGCGGCTCGGACGAGCGCACGATTTCGGCAACGATTCTTCCCTCTTCCTGTTCCATACGGCCATGCACAAACGCCCGGTAGACCTTCTCGACCCGCCGCTCTTTGAATTCTTGTTTCAGGTACGCGTACATCTCCGGCGTCTTCGCGATGAGCATGACGCCGCTCGTCGTCCTATCGAGCCGGTGCGCGATGCCGGGCAATAGCACGCGCTCCCCTTGCGGCGAGAGCCACGGCTCGCCCACATCCGCGAGCGCGGGGTAGTGCTCCACTATCCAATCGGCAAGCGAGGGCTCTTCGGTGCGGCCGTCGCTGTGTACGATAAGCCCCGCCGGCTTATTGAGCACCAGCACCTCATCGGTCTCGGCAATGATGCTTACCACACGACGACCCCAAACCGGCGGCGGTCCCAAAGATACGAGAGGAACGCGAGGAAGGCGAAAATGCCCGGTATCCAGTAGCCCGGCAGGTAGAGTTGCGCCATCTCCCAAAGGCTTATCCATTGGATGGAAACAGAGCCTGTTACTGTCGCGACATTGTCCATCAGCTTTTGGTCTTGGGTCTCTACCGCCTTCTGCCAATCTTGTGCCGATTTGATGTTGGCGTCCGCATTTTTGAGCTGCGCGGAATACGAAGCGTTTTCATTGGCGAGCTGCGCTTTGAGCGACGCCTGGTCGTTCAGCACCGCCTGTATCTGGATCTGAATTTCTTGCGTCTGCGGCTGCGCGCGCAGGCTCGCCAGCTGCTCGGTGTCGGCATCGATCCGTGCCTGGAGCGACTTCGCAGTGCTTGCGTGAGCGTTCACGATACTTTGCCGCGCCGCTTTGTAGTCGGCGAGCGCTGCGTCGGCCTGCTTCTGCTGCTCCTCGATGCTTTGCTTTTGCGGCAGAAGATTCTGTGAGGAAATACTAACGGTGAGGAATCGCTGGTCGACGAGACTCTCAAGCTCGGTGCGAAACGCTTCGTATTTGCTCATCGGTAGCACGAAGCTTACGTAGCCATACTGCGGCGAGCTCGATTCCTGGTCGATGCGACCGTCGTACCCGCGCACGGTCGTCTCGACGCGGCGCGTGAGCCCCTGCACATCGCGGGTCTGCATGTTTGCGCCATAGTTCACTTTCAGAAATTCACGCGTGTCGGTCGCTGGGACTTCGGGGTTGTAGTACGGATATGGATACTTGTCCGGGTAGTACATCGCCGAGCCCTGCACCGAAGTGTTGGATACGCTCACGTCCCGCGCGGACACACCTGCCGCAGGCGGCACCGCCCTGCCGGTGCCGGAGTATTCCATGACTCCCCCTCCCATCGTCGGGATTCCGTAGTACCGCATATCCGGTCGGGATACCGCGATAAAGGTACCGATGGCAAGGAGTGCAAGCGCGATGGTGAGCCACGATACGTGCCGGTGCGGTGAGGGAGACTGTTCATCGGTCATAGCGGAATCCTATCATGTTCCACGGGCGCTTGACGAGGAATCGACCTTTGTTAGGGTGGGAAGAAGTTCATGAATATCTTGCTTATGTGCGATGGCCGCACGCGTACGGGCGGCCGGTGGCTACGCAGATTGGCACTTGTTTTCAGCATAACGCCCTTTCTTTTCATGCCGGAATTCGCCGCCGCCGACTTCATGGCACCCCCGCCACCCACCCCTTCTACAGACACCTATGCGACGCATGCTGGCATCACCATCGGCAATACGTTTCCGAGAATGCAGTCGTTTGTTGCGCCCATTATATCGGGCGAAGCGTTGACCGCTGTAGATACGTTGTGGACGATCGAAACGAAACCCTGGAATTACAACGGCGGCGATGACATTCCCGCTGAGCGCGCAGTGTGGGTGATGTTCCGTGGCAAGCAGGACGGATTGGACGGTGCGCCCATGGCGGGTGGAAATTACGTGTTGGCGCAGCACGGAATCACCGGTGAGGCAACTACGACGCTCAGCACGACGTTCGGTCTTCCCGCACTCGGAGATCCCAATACCCCCTCCGGTACCTATACCATCGTCGTCGCGCAGATACCGGAGTCGAAATTTGTTGTTACAAACGTACTCAGTGTTGATGAGAATGGTGTTCAGCTCGTAGAAGGATTTGATGCTCCATACACGGACCAGGATTTTATCAATTGGTTTGCCGGAATCGATACCAGCGGCCAACCGGAAGCGATGCGAGCTCTCGAATTCGAATACACGGCCGGCACGGCACATGTCCCGTGCACGCAAGACTGTTTCTCAAATGTTCTCTTTTTACCCGGCGTCAAAGCGAGCCGACTGTATAAGCCGCGTCCGCCGAGTTGTATCGTCAATTGCGAAGACCAACTGTGGGAGCCGAATACGAACGGCGATGCGGAGGATCTTTTTATGAATCAAGACGGTACGAGTATCCGCGACGATATTTATACCCGCGACATTTTAGACGCATATTTCTCGTTCGGTAACGGCGATGTGTACAAGGCGTTCTCCGATTTTATGAACGGCGAAGTGGAGGCGGGAATCATCAACGCGTGGGCAGCCGCACCGTACGACTGGCGTCTCGCGCTCGACGATATCCTCGAAAGTGGCGCGCAGACGGGAGACAATATTTCCTATCTCACCGCGACCGATACGCCGTACATTATCCAGCAGTTGAAGGATCTAGCGGCAACTTCAAAGAGCGGGAGGGTTACGATCATCGGGCACTCCAATGGCGGGCTCGTCGCCAAGGCATTAGTGGATAAGTTGAGGAAAACGGGGGAGGAGAATCTGATCGACAAGATCATATTCGTCGCTGTGCCGCAGACGGGAACGCCGAAAGCAATCGCGGTTTTGTTGCACGGATACCAAGAGGCACTTCTCTATGGGCTCCTTGTAAAGACATCGACCGCTCGCACGCTCGCCGAGAATCTTCCCGCCGCGTACAACCTGCTTCCATCCGAAAAGTATTTTGCAAATGTTGCGACCCCTCCCGTGGAGTTTTCCAACGATGCTGTGACGAGCGGCGGATTCCACGCAGCGTACGGCAATGCACTCAATTCGTACCAATCGTTGCGTTCTTTTCTGCTAGGACTTGAAGGACGCAGCAAGCCATCCTCTGACGATACCGACGCACCCAACGTTCTCAACTATAATCTCTTGACCGAGGCGGGAGCACTCCACACGGAATTGGATGGTTGGGGGCCACCGGAAGGGGTGGAATTGTACGAAATTGCGGGAGTGGGGATTGAGACCCCCGCAGGGTTCAGGTACGTGGACAGCTGCACGTTTTGTCTCTTAGGTAATCCGCACTTAGTAATAGAACCGGAAATCGTTCTGGACGGAGACGGCACAGTGGTCGAAGTGAGTGCGCACGCAGGAACGGGTATTAAGTATTATTTTAATATGAAAGCATATAACAATGGTAATGGACCTTTACCGTCCGTTGACCATGCGGGCATTATGGGCGCATCCGACATCACCTCGTTTCTTGGCGAAATAATTTCGGAGGATACGGATACACTTCCGGCCACCGTTACCACAATTGCCCCGAACTTTTCAGGCGGGAAGCATCTCGTGTATCGCGTTCACTCGCCGGTTTCTCTCGACATCTATGACGCGTCGGGCAATCACACCGGCATCGCGACGACGACCCTGCCGAATGGCACGGAGGCGAGCTACTTCGAGAACAACGTCCAAGGTACTTTCTACGACCGGTACGGCGAAGTGCAGTATGTTTTTTCCGACGGCTCGACACCGGTAAATATCGTCCTCAACGGGCAGGGGTCGGGCACCGCAACCTTTGACATCGAAGAGATGACGGGCAATGCGGTCAGTGCATCGACTACATTCGTGAATATTCCCGTCACATCACAGACCAGGATAACCATGAGCATGTCTCCCGGCGGCTCGCTCGCGAGTGCCTCGGGCTTGCTCGTGGATGAGAACGGAGACGGAGTGACGGACACGACGCTTCCGCCGGGCGGGATTGTCATGTACGAAGATTTTGTTGCCAGCGACGAGGAGGAGGAAGATGTACCGGATACACCCGCGCCGCAACCTCAATCCGGAAGAGGCGGGGGCGGAGGCAACGGACCTGTCGTCGCCATTGCAGTGGCGGCCACGACCTCTACAAGCACTCCGGAGGCAACAAGAACTCTAATAGCGACTTCATCGCAAGGAGTTGCGACCACATCTCCTCGAGCAGAACAACAAACCGTCGTGGCAAAAGCGGTCGCCGCTCCCGTTCCCCAGAAGCAGTCGGCTATCACAACTCGGCAAAATGCTCTCACAAACAATGTTAAACTCGTCGCAGGTGCGGCGGCAAGCTTGTCCGCTCCAACGTCTTACTCGACAGAGGAGAAGTGGTGGGTGCGCATTTATTGGGTATTCAGAAATGTTGCCAGAGCAATAATCGGCCTATGAGCTTTTTCAAAGAAAATCTCTGGAGATTTATTCCCATCTCTCTTGCGTTAATTACATTTGTAGCGGGGTATATGTTCTCCCGGGACACCGACATTGGCGAATTCTTGTCGACACTCAGTTTCTTCCTATTTTTATGCGGATTGGCCTTACTTTTCACAAGGATCCATTTCAATAAAATTTGGTTACTGATAACAGTACCAACATGTTTAATGCTGTTTCTCTATAAATCAAATGTCGAGTATATAAACACAATGGCTCTTGGGTACGCGGTATTTTTTCTTACCATTGCCGCTATTGTTGCGTATACGTGTTACCGACGGTGGAGAGAGAAGGAGTCATTTTCTGCGTTTTTATTTTTCGGCATTGTTGGGCTTGTGTTCTTGGTATGGTTGTTCGTGGGTCTCGCTTCAATTCGTTTGGAAATGATTTGACGACTTGCACGACATGCTGCATAAGTTCAGATACATTTGGCACTCGGGTAACACCTGAGATGTGAGGCAATTCAACGTGTGGAGAGGGGTGCGGGGAGCGCAGCGTTTGTACAACGATACGGTACGGTGGCACCATATGACCACCGAGCGGGCGAAGAAACGATTAACAGTCATCGCATTTTGGGAGAAGCACGGAGTGGAAGCGGCGACGGACGCGTTTAGCGTGTCAAAGCGGACCCTGTTCCGTTGGAGAGCGAAGCTGAAGGTCGCCCATGGCCATGTTGATGGTCTCAACGAGAAGAGTACCGCTCCAGAGAGACGCCGGAAACGGGTATACCCGCCGGGGTTCCTCGACCGCGTCATCACGCTGCGCCGGGACCACCATCACCTCGGCAAGAAGAAGGTCGGGGTACTTCTCGGTGTCTCGGAGTCATATGCCGGGAGAACACTCACCGACCTCAAGAAGCGGGGACTCCTTCCCGGGGAGAAGAGGCTCTCCCTCATGGCACGCACTGGTCGCCTCATCGAGAGAAAACCCATATACCGCAAGAAGATACGGCGCTCGCACAAGCGGGGCATCGAGACCGACACCATCGTCCGCTTCGTGGACGGCATCAAGCGGTACGTGTACACGGCCATTGATGTGGAGCGGAAGTTCACCTTCGCTGCCGGATACAGGAACCACAGCTCGGCCTCCGCGGCGGACTTCTTCTCGAAGCTTTGCACCGTCGCCCCGTTTCCCGTCACGGAGGTACAGACCGACAACGGGAGCGAGTTCGCCCACCTGTTCGAAGGGGCCTGCAAGCAACTCAACATCGTTCACTTTCACACGTACCCCCGATGCCCCAAGATGAACGCCTGCATCGAACGCTTCAACCGGACGCTCTCCGAGGACTTCATCCAACACCACCGCGGCCTTCTCAGGGATGACCTCTCCCGCTTCAACGATGCCCTCATCGACTGGTTGCTCTGGTACAACACCGAACGCCCCCACGAGTCCCTTGGAATGCTCTCGCCCCTGCGGTATACCAACCAGTTGGAAGAGCAGATCCCGGGCACGTACTACACCGAGATCGGCGACGTAAAGTACCTTTTCGCCGACGCCTCGGCTTCGTTTCAAGTGATTTTGCAAGGTACGGGCACCGGTATATTTACGTTCGTCATCAATGAAATGCGGGGAGATTCGGTTATTTCAAATACGACCTTCAGCGATCTTCCCGTGACGCCGCAGACGGTCGTTACGATGAGCCTCTCGGCAGGTCTTGCTTCGGCATCGGATCTCGCGGTAGATGAGAACGGTGATGGTATTGTTGATTCACAGTACGCGTCATCAACAGGACAACTCATCGTCCTCGCCGCTCCTGTTTCTGCATCGCCAACTCCCACAGGCGGAGGCAATGGCCCACCTATGCAGGCAATATCGGCAATGACAACGACCAGCCCTCAAGCGACAACCACTGCTACGTCATTAGAATTAGCCATAGTGCCCGTGGAAGCAACCCCAGCTATCGCAACTTCCAGTCCATCTTCCTCAGCATCTTCAACAAATTATGTTGTGGCAAAAAAACTCGCAGTGAGGCATGCGGCAGCGGCATCAGCCAAGAAAACTGCTGAAACGAGACCAGTTGCACAAGTAGCTTCGGCGGTCCAAGCTATACAACCGAGTTGGCTAAAAACGATATATAATTGGTTCGTAATTAATATTAGCTACTTCTTGCTTCGTTAAATATTATGTTATCAAAAAGAACGTTGCTCTGGATAACCGCTTTAGGTGGAATCATTCTTATCATTGCTGCCTTATCAAGGCAAATTGGCTTTTGTCCTCCATATAGCTATAGCATTTGCGCAGCAGCCTCCGACCGATTTGCAGAAGCGTTGTTGCCTGTTGTTCCGTTATTCATATTTTCTCTTATTACTTACTGGCCTCGCAATGAAATCTATGAATCCTGGTTCCGGTTTGCGCGGTGGTGGATACCGCTCTCCATGCTCGCGATTTTAATCGCGCCGGAATATAGCAGTGATTGGATGTATTCGATTGAGAAAGGAACGGTTGCCTTCGCGACCTCCGCGCTGTTTGCCCTCGTGAGTTTGATTATTATTATCGCGCGCTGGGCATCATTGCGCGAAAAGTAGCCATGTCACTATTTGAGACCTCTAATCAAGCGTCAGCACAAAGCACAGGAAGCACAAGGACAGAGCACTGCGCTTGACAGGATAATCGGCATATGATAAACTTCCCCTTATCAAACCAGCGCTGATCCAGGGAAGTAAGGATCGAACCTCCACCTCGGCACAACTGTCTTGATTTAACAAAATATTCTTTATTGCTATCTATGCAAACAGGAATCATCGCCCGTCTCACCGACAAGGGTTTCGGGTTCATCAAGCGCGAGGGTCAGGAGAAAGATCTCTTTTTCCACTCCAACGAGCTCGTCAACGTTAAGTTCGACGAACTTC
>DATDWX010000002.1:0-5910 GCA_036517335.1 Minisyncoccota bacterium
AGCGCTATTTCGAGCTCGGAATCACCTACCCCTGCCTGCGCCGCAGCGGGCCCGGGCGGCCCGGCAGTGCGATCTTTCAGCAGCGTTACTTCGAACGGCTGGGAAACCTCAGTAAATTGTGCAAAATCGATCCGTGAGAAAAATCGTACGAACCAGGGGGCGATATCGGGATGCACCAGTAGGATCATCACATTTGGGAGACGACGCGGGGTGGTCATCGAGGCAAAAAATTCTCCGAATGCGTGCGCGAAGTCGGGCTCCATTTTTGCGAGCGCTTCCTCCACTTTGTTGCACGTGGCAGGATCGCATTGTCCGCGTGCGATCATACGGATGCTGGCAAACGTTTCCTCCGGCGGGTTGCCCGGCAATGCGCGCGAAAACATGGCACGCATTCCTTCCGCTATATATGCCTCTGATCCGTACGTGCCCTCGCGCACCACTATCGCAGCCGTGCCCTCTTCGGACACGTCGAGCACCAGGCAATCGGGCTTCTCAGGATGCGCTTCGCGTACTGATTCAAGGATACCACGCGCCGCACAGTGAATAGAGACCGGTGCCGAGGGAAATACGGCCGCAAGGGCACTCCGCAGCGCTTCCCGCAGCGCGGGGTCAGCTACACACACCAGTGTCGCGATCTCCACCTTATGAGCGTACTTCCCCGCGGGTTCGGACGTAACATATCCATTGAGAGCCACTTGCATCACACTCGCCTCTAGAAAATTTGCTGCGGGAACATGCGTGTCCTTGAGGGCACGTTGTGCAAGATCGGTGATGATCGCCTCGCGTATGTATTCATCGCGCTTGTACTGAATGTCTGCGCGCAAAGTGCGCGATTGCGCCCACGGCGCGCGAATAACCGCATGGACGGAAGTAATGCGGCGGGGCGCGCGACCTCCCGCGCCTGCCGCGAGTACTCGATGCCCCACATCAGCAAGGCGCTGCTTCACTGTGGCGATGGTCTGCTCTGGCGTGCGCTCTTGTAGCGGGAGCGCGAGCCGCTCGGCTGCAACGATGGCATATCCCTCTCTTCCAGAATGTTCAGCAATGCCGACCGAGATGCTTGCGCTTCCGATCGAAACGACAGCAATACCACGCGTGCGTGAAGCGTCGAGCATGCACCTTATTGTACCGCAATCTCGCGTGCGCTACTGTAAAATCGCTTTAATTCTGCGGATACCGCCCGCGACAGCCTCCTCTTTCTGAATTTTGAAATGCCAAGTTTCACTCGGGCCCTTGAGGTCGCGAGTATTGGAAACGTGCGGGCCGCCGCAGAATTCTATCGAGAAAACATCGTCGAATCGCGGATCGTCTTCGGTAGCGTCTGTGGGGCCGATGGAATAGATGTTGACCATGTCGGTGTACTTGGCTCCGAATTCTTTCTCTGCGCCCAATTTCTCCGCCTCTTCCTTGGGCATAGCACTGCGGATCACGGGCAACTCCTCCTGTATTTTTTGGTTTACCAGCGTTTCTACTGCTGCGATCTCTTCCGTCGTCATTTTAGCGCCGTGCGAGAAATCAATACGCAATCGCTCTTGTGTGATGTTGCTGCCGCGCTGGTGCACGTGCGAGCCGAGCACGATCTGGAGAGCGCGCAGAAGAAGGTGGTGCGCGGTGTGCAAGCGGACGGTCGCCTCCACATGATCGGCAAGTCCTCCGGCAAATTTCTGTGCCGCGCCAGCGCGCGAAAGGTTCTGGTGCTCCTTCATCAATTTTTGAACGACTTCTTTGTTGATATAGAGACCACGCTCCTTAGCCAATTCCAGAGTCATCTCGAACGGAAAACCATAAGTTGTAAAAAGTACGAAGGCATCCTTAGCCGTTATAGTCCCCTCTTCTTTGCGAGATAATGCACTGGCCATTTTCTCAAACTCTTTCATGCCAAGCTCGAGCGTGTGCGCGAATTGCTTTTCCTCCTTCCAAATCTCTCCGGTAATGTGTTGGTAAGCGCCATCGCCATCTAATTCGGCATACGCCTTTTTGTATTTCTCAATGACGATGACCGCAACGCGGTTGAGCATGCTCTCGCCTCTCTCATCGGGTGGTATCTCAATCTTTTGTGCATGCTGGGCAGCACGCCTAATCAGACGCCGCAACACATATCCCTGTGCCGTGTTGCCCGGCCTTACGCCATCGCCCAGCATCATCGTCGCCGCGCGCATGTGATCGGCCACGATACGGAATGAGCGTGTGTAGCGGCTATCGTCGTACCTCTTGCCAGAAAAATGTTCGAGCAGTTGGATAATCTCCTGAAAAACATCTACTTGAAAAACATCCGGGATCCCAAGACTTGCGGCCGCGATGCGCTCGAGTCCGCCTCCGAAATCTACATTCGCTTTCGGCAGCGAGGTGAACGAACCATCCTCCTTTTTTATATACTGCATGAACACTGAATTGCCGATCTCGAGAAATCGTCCGCAATCACAATTGGGATGGCATTCGTCGCCAAATTTGGCATCGTGTGACGTTTGAAAATCGTAGAAAATTTCTGAGTCTGGCCCGCCAGGCTCTCCTGCGGGCATGTCCTCCGGCACGCCCGCACGACTCCACCAGTTTTTCTTGGCGTCATAGAAAAAAATTCTACCGCCGCGCATGCCGAGGCGATACCCATCGGCCTCACTTCCCACGTCTACTGCCTTCGCATCAATACCTTTGTTCGCAAAAAGTTCTTTCCATATCTCCGCCGATTCCGTATCCCGCGGAATGCCTTTGGATTTGTCGCCGATAAAAGTCGTCACGTACAATTTATTCGGGTCAATACCGATCTCATCAGTGAGAAATTCGAAGAACCACGGCAGCTGTTCCTTCTTGAAATAATCACCCAAGGACCAATTGCCGAGCATTTCGAAGAATGTGGTATGACGATTGTCACCCACTTCATCAATATCCTCCGCACGAAAACTTTTCTGACTATTTACGAGTCGCGCGCCCTTGGGATGCGGCTGCCCCAAAAGGTACGGTAAAAGTGGTTGCATCCCGCTTCCCGTAAACAATGTTGTCGGATCGTTGTGAGGTACAAGCGAAGCCGACGGAATAACGGAATGCCCCCGTTTCTCAAAAAATTCCAGATATTTCGTCCGAATCTCATTGATGTTCATTTCGATAAAAGTACCGTGTTTGAGCCGCATTCGCAATTCAAGAGGCGACGCCTCTTGAATGATGGTACTATGGCGACATGAGCTACCGGAGAGACCCTTTTGCCGTCGACGAGTGGTACCACTGCTTTACTCGTGGCATCGACAAGAGAACAACATTTGAATCGGAAGACGACTGCCATCGATTTATTCAGTTGCTGTATCTAGCGAACGACACAAAACCGATCAGTCGTGATAATTTCTACTATCGCTCGCACAAGGATATTCTCCTGTTGCCGAAAAACCAGCCAATCGTCTCGATCGGCGGCTACTGCCTCATGAATACTCATTACCATCTTTTGCTAAGAGAGATCGTTGAGAATGGGATTAGCCGATTTATGCAAAAGGTAGGCACAGGATACAGTATGTACTTCAACGCAAAGAATCAACGCATCGGGAATGTGTTCGTCAAACCGTTTAGATCCAAGCACGTCGCCAATGATATTTATTTGCGGCATGTGCCGCAATACATACATTTGAATCCGGCTGAAATATATGAGCCCGGTTGGAAAAAAGGCATCGTTGCGAACATGAGTGCTTTAGAAAAGCGCCTGATTGACTACCCATTTTCGAGTCTTGCCGACTACCATGGCACAATAAGGCCCGAGCGTGCCATTCTTGATTTCGCTTCCTTCGATCTGCTCAGTAGTGGATTGCCTAAACTTTCGAAAGTATTAAAGGGGGCCGCCGACTATTACGCAGATGTGGATAGAGTCCTAAATCCGAGAGGAGTCGCCTCTCGGATTGACTGAGTCGAGAGGTGGAAAGACACCCTGTTTCTCAAAAAAATTCCAAATACTTGGAGCGAATCTCGTTGGTCTGCATTCATGAGAACGTATCGCGTTTTTTCCAAAAAGAAAAGTGCCGTCTATGTGCCGGGCGGCGCGGGTACCGTTGTGTCTTCGGCCGGCAGGCTCGGAATGGGATTTGTGCGTTGCTTCGCCGAGCCTGCGGAGATTATTTTTTCGATTTTCTTCGAGGGTCATTGTTCGGGTCCTTGCCGAACATTTTAAGTGCCCTTTGGAAAACCTCCTTTCTCGACACGCCCTCCTCTGCAGCCATTTTGTCAATTTCCTCATTTATTTCTTTCGTGAGGTCTACGGTCGGCGGCCTCTTTGCCATTCGCTCTCTCCAGATTGCGGCTTGACCTCAATGACTGTACCATGCGGCCACAATGAAGTACAAGCTCCACGAGCTCCAGAACGGACTGCGCATAGTTTTCGCACCGATGCCGGATACGGCTACGGCGACCGTCGTTGTGATGACCGGCACGGGATCACGGTATGAAGATGCACGGGAGAATGGGCTCGCTCACTTTCTTGAGCACATGTTTTTTAAGGGCACGCGCAAGCGGCCGAGCGCTCGGGCTATCAGCGAGGAATTAGATTCGATCGGCAGCGTCTACAATGCGTTCACTTCGAAAGAACGTACAGCATACCACGCAAAGGTCAGTAGCCAATTTCTCGATACCGCGCTCGACGTGATTTCCGACGTATTTCTCAATTCAACTTTGCCCGAAAAAGAAATCGCCAAGGAGCGTGGTGCGATCATTCAAGAGATAGACATGTACGAAGACATGCCGATGCGCACGATAGACAATGTGTTCGACGCACTAATCTTCGGACAAGACCACCCGCTTGGCCGCACAGTCCTGGGGCCCAAGGACAACATTCGCAGCTTCAAACGCAAAGATTTTCATACCTACCTCAAGCGCAATTACACACCGGCCAACACGGTAGTCTGCGTGGCGGGTGCATTCTCTCAAACAAAAGTGCTGACCAAGATCAAGCGCGAATTTGGGCGCGTTAAGCCAGCTACGGCCCCCGAATATATGGGCTATGTCTCCGAGCAGTTAGCGCCGCGCATCTCGATAAAAAACAAAAGTACCGACCAGACCCAGCTTATGCTTGGCGTCCCTGCGTATCCGTACCAGCACAAAGACGAATACGGGCTCGCAGTTCTCGCGACCATTCTCGGCGGCGGCATGAGCAGTCGACTCTTTAGTGAGGTGCGCGAGAAACGTGGACTCGCGTACTCGGTGCACGCATCGGTAGATAAATATCCCGACACCGGCTACTTCGTCGTGCAGGCGGGCGTGGAACACGCGAAATTGGAAAAAACGATCGAGACCATTCTCGCGGAGTTCAAGAAAATCAAAACTCAAGAGGTGTCGCCTCTTGAGTTAAAGAAGGCGAAGTCATACATGAAAGGCACGATGACCCTCGCGCTCGAAACAAGCGACCACGTAGCCGAAAACGCCGCCACATCCATCATCAACCTCGGCCGAGTCCGGCCGCTCGAAGAAATAATCAGAGGAATTGACGATGTTACCGCCGCCGACGTAGAGCGCGTCGCTCGCGACATCTTCCAAACCAAAGGCCTAAACCTAGCCATAATCGGCCCGCACATTCCTGAAGAAAAACTTCTCCAAGTATTGAATGTTTGATTTTTCCGCAGACTTGCTTTAATGTACACAAAGAGTATTCACGTCGGAGGGCGACATGGTATCGCGACTACTTACGGCCGTGGTCATGCTGTCGGGCCTCTGCCTCGGTGGCCTGGGCCTGAAGTTCAATGGCATCGCATCGCCATTTCTTGAGTTCTTTCACGTTGCCACAGCCGTGACCGCGATGGTGTTTGCGGTTTAAAGAAAGAAACGGGAGGCTGGAATTAGTGCGCATCTTTGAGTAATTGCGAGATAACTTTGTAGCGGCGGTCGCGCCTCAGGCCGTGGTGAGCAGCGAGTTTTTTCTTGAGCGCGGAGAACGAACCATCGAGG
>DATDWX010000003.1:0-10143 GCA_036517335.1 Minisyncoccota bacterium
CAAAGCGAACATGGTATCGAGAAAACAGGCATGCTCGGCCCCAAGACCCGCGCGGCGATGGGGCTCGCGTGTGCGCCAACTGCTTCCACAACCGTCACCAAACCGACCACATCATCTTCCACCGCCGCCCTCATCCAATCCCTTCTTGCCCAAGTGAAAATCCTGCAGGCCAAACTCGCCGCACTTCTGGCCTCATCAACGACCGTGTCCGCGACGACAACTGATTTCGTTATCAGCTACGCATGGCAAACAAGCCCGTGGAGTCCCTGTGCCAATTCATCACAATCGCGCACCGCATCATGCGTCAGTTCAGGGAACGCCTCCGCCCTCGAAAGCTACTGCACGGCAAGCAAGCCCGCACTCACACAATCGTGCACTGTGTCTTCCGTCCCGCCCCAGTGCACGCCGCTTGCAGCGCAAACGCAACAAGTCGCCTGCCCGGCAGGGCAGACCGGCTCAATCACGCAGTCGCGCACCAGCTCGTGCCCCGGTCCCGCATGGAGCGCATGGACCAACACGGCGAACACCTGCACCACTCCGCCGTCGTTGACACAGTCCTGCGCACTCGGCGGACTCACCATCGCGCACGGCGCGTCACAGACGTACTACTCGGCGCGAAGCGTTGCGTACGGTTCTCTCTGCTCCGCCATTTCCCAATCCCGTACCTGCACCAACGGCAGCTTTTCGGGAAACGCAGGGTATCAATACGCCAACTGTTCTCCCGCTGCGCCGGCCTCCTGCGCGTGGAACGGAAGCACGATAGCGCACGGCGCCTCCGTCACCGCCAATCTCACCTCCACCGTATCGTACGGACAACTATGCCAGACACAAACGCGTACCTGTAGCAATGGCACGCTCTCCGGCTCGTACACCTTCGCTTCCTGCTCACCCGGAGCTCCATCCGCATGCCTTCTTGACGGCGTCACCGTCAATCACGATTCTTCCTACACCTTCTATTCCGCGCGTACCGTTTTGCACGCTCAGAATTGTTCCTCGGTAGCACAACCTCGCTCATGTTCGAACGGAGTATTCTCGGGAAACGCATCGTACCAGTACGCATCTTGTACGGTACAAGCCCCCGCATGCATTCCCGACCCCGCATCTCCGCAGACGCAAACGCTCTCGTGTCCCGTGGGACAGACCGGAAGCATCACGCAGACGCGCGTCTCGTCTTGCACACCGGGGGCGTCATCACCCACATGGGGCGCGTGGACGACGACGGCGAATACCTGCGTCGACGCCCCAACATCACTTTCCATACGCATGTGGGATTATTTTATGGGCAACCCCAATCTAAGAATGTGCGCGGAGTACGACCACAATTTTTGTTGGAGCCAAAAAGAAACGAGCCCGGGGCGTATTTCAAACGTGAGAACGGACACCTTATTGCAAGTGTACAGTGAAAATACTTTGCAGCACATGTTCGGGGTATTTAAGGATAGCCAGCACAACCAAGCTACACCATGGGCGCGATGCTTTAGCGATATCTCCGGCAGCTGCACGCCCGGCACACCTGCAGGCTCGATAGACAGCAACCCCACGCTCCCTATCGTGAAAGCATCGGACCTCGATATTCACAAAGTTACACCCGTGGGGGTAGACTTCGCTCGCTTGAGAACATTTTATTCAAATAAGATAAACCCAAACACATGCGAAGTTGCTTCCGTTGGAGACGCCGGCGTTACATCCAACAGGGGATTCATCGTTGACTCGTATGATTTCGGAGGAAACTTGGGAGTGCAAAAAAATGTTTTTGTAATAGAAGGCGTCGGTGGCACCCCGACTGGAGCGACAGACCCCTTCAAGGGAATGAGATTTGAGCGTTACTTCGTGGCCCGCGGCTACGGCGCCGTTATCGAAGAGGGGTATGAAGATACGGCGTGTGTCAATAATCCGACTCCCGCCTCCTGCCAAGGGAGTTACTCCACTCCCTCACCCGGCAGGACACCCTGGAACTACATTTCACAGGGGGCGCCGCTGGATACGGTATTTGAATACTGTGCGCCGGGCGCCATCGGTTCTCTTGTAACCGGCTCGTCGATACCGACTACGATGATTGCAGGCCTTACGTATCCCGTGAACATAAATATGAAAAATACCGGTGCAGCCGTTTGGAAAGCCTCATCCGGGTATAAGTTGGGTTCTCAAAATCCACAGGATAATACAATGTGGGGCTCGAACAGAATCAGTCTTCTCGAAAGTGACTCTATTCATCCCGGACAAACGAAAGCGTTCTCCTTCACGGTGACGGCTCCGGCACCTGGTTCATACAGAATGGTGTGGCACATGCTGCAGGATACCGTCGGGTGGTTCGGCGATGATGCCGCGGCGTCAGTAACAGTAGTACCGCTCAGCATCGGGAACATATTCCTTGAAGTGCTCCACAGGGAACCGGGTTCCGGTGAGGTCGCCTTCTGGCTCGATGCCCTGAACCAAGGGTGGACATACGAACAAATACGTGCGTACCTGATTGCTCACCCCTCCTAATCGAGCAGGGCGTTAGAGGTTAAAGAAAAGTGTCCCCACCCACAGACCACGGCTCAAGCGGCGGGGCTATACTGCACCCATGCGAGCTCGTTTCTACACACTCCTATTTCTTGCGGTTTTTACGCCGTTTTTTGCGAGTGCCGCCGTTCCCGGCGGCTACTTTGATCAAATTACTTCCACTGGTATAGCGCGCGGCTGGACTGTGGACTCGGATACTACGTCAACAAGTCTCACGGTCCAGTTTTATATGGATGGCCCTATCGGTAGCGGAACGCTCGCCGGACAAACAACCGCAAACACTTCTCGACCAGATGTAGACCCGGCAGTGAATCACGGATTTCTGTGGCAGATACCATCACAATATTTATCCGCAGCTCATACATGGTATGCATACAGTCTCGACTCGAGTACGCAAACACCATCGCTCCTTACCAATTCGCACACAAATCCGGTCATCGCTCCCCCGACCAACCAACCGCCAGGGGGGTTTCTCGACCTCGCTGCGCCCGCCTATGCTACCGGATGGGCGCTCGACCTCGATGTTCCAACGCAATCCATTATGGTGCAGTTTTATCTCGACGGTCCCAAGGGAACGGGAACCCTGCTGGGGACGACGCCCACCTCGATACTTCGGCCCGATGTGAACCAGAGCGGAAATGTTTCCGGCCACCATGGATTCGCATTTACGTATCCGGCGAGTATCGCGAGTGGCCCGCACACTATCTATGCATACGGAATTGATAGCGCTGGGGGAGCAGACGCTCTGCTTGGAAATAGTCCCATGAGCTTCACGTTCCAGGCTCCTTTCATCGCTTCACCCGGCCCGCAACCGATAAAACTCGCCGGTTCGACCGTGAATGGATATGGTTACGCATATGGTCCGAGCACCATCAATGTTGATGGCCCATGGCACATGTACTACTGCAGCGGTGGAGGTAATCCCGGATGGGACGATATCCGTCACGCTACTTCGCAGGATCTCGCCCACTGGTCGGTGCCGGACATCGTCATCGTCACTTCCGATATGACTAATGAGCGTGCATCATGCGACCCGTCGGTCGTTCAATTCAATGCGGGCGACGGTGCGTATTACTATCTGTTTTATTCCGGCAACCAGCTCAACACCCAGACTGTCAATTTCGTCGCGCGCTCACAAAGTCCATACGGACCGTTTTTGAAATATACGAACCGAGGCACATGGGAATTAAACCCTGCCGATCCAAAAATCATTCTTTCTCCGCTTCGTGGCGTTCCCGACAGTGTGCCGGGCTGGTACGGTCTCGGCCAGCCGTCGGTCGTTGTAAAAGACGGCACGTTGTACCAGTGGTACACGGATGACACCGCCGCATATCCCAATGGGGAGGGGCACAAGATATATCTTTCGACGTCAAAAGACCCCAAGAACTGGGCGCAAGGACAACCGACCAACGTGGCCAATTTATCTGTTGATGTGAAATATGACGCGCAGATCGGGAAATTCATCATGTTCGAATTAATCGACGAACATGGTGCCAACAGTCGTCTCGCAATACGAACATCCTCAGGTGGAATTACGTGGTCCGACCCGACAACGATTCTCGCGGTGGGAAATCTGCCGCCATTTTCCAACAATGTGGGCGTCAGCGGCTCACGAACGGGCGAGCTTATGCGCAGTTCCGTTTTTGTCGGATACGGTGCTCCATATGGCCTGGTGAATAATTCAAGTTGGGGAGCTTGGGATCTGTACGGACAACAAATCAGCTCGTCACTTCTCCCAACGCCGTCAACGTGCACCCCCAATTGGTCATGCAGTGTATGGAACCAGTGCTCTGCAAGTTTGCAGTCACGCACCTGCACCGACACGAATGCCTGCGGAGTTTCGACAGGGAAACCCGCGGAATCTCAATCGTGCACGATGAGCAGCGGAGGAGGGGGCGCGGGTGGTGGCGGAGGTTCAGGAGGCGGTGGTACGGTTCCGCCCGTCACTTCAACTTCAACCGCGGCGACATCCACTTCCCCCGCAACGTCAACCACTCAAACTACCGCGCAAAAGATTGCTGCCCTCCTCGCGCAGATACAACAACTGCAAGCGCTCCTCGCGAAACTGAAAGGTGGAAGCACGATCGTCTCAACGCCGCCCCAACCCCAAGCAGCCGTCACCTACAACGGCAAGTGTCCCGTCATATCACGCACCCTCTCGCGCGGCATGAAGGGGGCAGACGTCGCGGCACTGCAAAAGTTTCTCACCACACAGTATAAGGACTTCACCTCTAAATACATGACCGGTTCCTTCGGCCCGATTACTGAAGCTGCTCTCAAGCAATGGCAGCGTGAGCATGCCATCCAGACGACCGGAATGGTCGGCCCGAAGACGCGTGCGGCTATTGGGGCGTGCAAGTAACAAAATGTCCACGCGTCCCGGCCGTACGTGAATTCATACGTTCTTCCCGATACTTCCATTACGCTTGATCATTCAGGCGGCGCACAAACTAAAAAATATAAAATAAAACGGTGCCTGCCGAAGTGTACGCGGTAGTCAACCTTCAGGGAAGACGCCGCGTACACTGCATTGTTTTCTGGGTATACTGTAGGCGTATGGGACAAAAACCGTTGCCAGAAGGTGAAGACGGATTCAAGAAGTTTCTTACACCCGAAGAGTACGATGTTCTCCGCGAGAAGGGGACGGAGCGGCCATTCACGGGTGAATACGTGCACGAAAAAGCCGACGGCACCTATGAGTGCAAAGCCTGCGGGAATCCTCTGTTCAGCTCTGACGCAAAATTTGATTCGGGCACGGGCTGGCCGTCGTTTGACCAAGCCCTTCCGGACGCGATACAACACCACCAGGACATGAGCTACGGAATGGTGCGCACCGAAATCACCTGCGCGCGCTGCGGGTCGCATTTGGGGCATGTCTTTGATGATGGCCCCACCCCGACGGGAAAGCGCTATTGTATCAATTCCGTGTGTCTTGACCTCGAACAAAAGTAGTGCTGTTTGTGGAGGAAGGCTTGTCATCCCCGTAGCGCTCCTTCATGATGTCGTGTATATCAGCTCTTACATATTTCTATGAACAGCAAAGGAATACTTATAAGCATTATCGTACTCTTGATTCTCGGGGCGGGGTATTGGCTCTACACGGATTCCCAGAGTCAGGGCGAGGCAAACAGACTCGCGCAAGGTGAGGCGGCGCAGGACACGAATTCAACGCAGGTGGGCGGTGAGGTGGCGCCCGATAACGATCCCGCGATGAACGGTACCTGGAAGAGCAAGGAGGACGCGAAATTCACGCGCGAATTCTTTGCGGACGGCACGGTGAGGGACCGCTACGAGGGTGACGCGTCGGCAACGATGACGGGCACCTACATGTTTGTCGACACCTCCGTCGAAACGGACCTTCCCGTTCCCGCGGCGAATCTCTCGGGTATGAAGGTCATCAAGACCACGTGGCCGGACGGCACCATCTTGTACTTCGGCGTGCAGAGTGTGACGGCGACCGACCTCGCTCTCATCAATTTGAGCGGCCGCGGCAACATCCTCGTGTTTACCAAAGTGCAATAAGCAAGGCGATATACGAAAGCCCCGGGCGCGAGCGCGGGGCTTTCTGTTTTGAGGGAGGTAAACGTGTTCTTGAGATTACTTCGCTGCAATCTCTCGGACGAGTTTCCTCCGCACGGCCGCGGGGAATGTCATCATATCCGTGACCGGGATCGAAAAGGCACCGGGTCCGCCGATTACGACGGTCTCATAGAATTGTGCGACGTCCAGTTCAGCGGCGATAATCGGCAAGCCGTTGATAGTGATGCCGTTTGAGACGGCGAAGTTGCGAGCGGTTGCAGGCATCCCGCCGGCATTCTCTTTTCCGTCGCCCGAGATATCGATGACGCGACGGAGCGCGTTGAACGGCGCCCTCTTGAGAACGACGACGCTGGTCGTAATCGCGTTGGCGACTCCAGTCGTCCACTCCGGTTTGTACGGAAGGACCTCGATCTTTTTCGCGAAGATTTCCGCAGATTCGCGGTCCGAGAGTATATGCCAGTCTATGACTTGCTCCGCAAACGCGGCCCACTGCATCACGGTTACTGCGATGGACCCGTGGTATCCGCCCGCGATGGCGTTCAGTACCGCAGACGAACGGAATGCGCCTGCATATCCGTATTGTTGCAAGGCCCAGCGATCGGCGTTGACGCTGTACGAACAGTCAATGGCCAAGACCAGGACCAAGTCGACCTCGGGCAATCTTGTGACCTTTTGCGCCGTCGCCAGCGACGGCGGCATTATGGAAAGGAGCAGTATTACCAGAACACGTTTCAACATTTGTCAGCCTCCCTTTCGGTGATGTTGGACGTGACAGGAGCATACTCCTGGTGGCAGTAGGCGACAAGCCGTATGATTTCTTCACTGCCTCCACATGGAGACGGACAAAGAATGGAACCAATAGGAGATAATGCGATAAAAGGCCGCGTAACAATGGACGGTACGCGGCATGCGAATCAGCAGATTCGAAACTTGGTAATGAAGCAAAATCATATGGCAAAATACGGAAGAAAAGCGCAGGAAAAGGTGAAGCGGGCGATACATGAAATGAAGCGCGGGCAGCTTAAGAGCGGCCGTTCAGGCAAGAAGGTGACAAGCCGCAAACAAGCCATTGCAATCGGGCTTTCGGAAGCCCGCAAAGCGGGCGGCAAAGTACCGAGGCCGCGCGCACGGTCCAAAAAACGCGTATAATGCCCATATGGATCTAAGCAAAGTACCCAAGCAATTTTGCGAAAATATATCCGCGGCATTCTCGCAGGAGTTTTTTATTATGGGAATGATTACGGGGGAGAACGGCATCGCGTACGCGCTTACGCCGCAGCATATGAAGCGCCTCGCGCAGTACCTCGCGCACCAGATCGCGGATTACGAAAAACAATTCGGCGAGATACACGCGGAGTGGAAGCCCGGTATCCAGAGTCCGATTCAGACCAAAGACATCATGGGGGATGGAGGTCCGAAGGCGTAGGTCTTTTCATGTGGTAGGATTTTCATATGACTGACGAGCAATCACCCTCCTCCTTCCGGTTCTCACATCCGCGTCGCGTTTCGTGGCTTACGATTGTGCTCGCGCTTCTTGCGGTCGGCACTTTTCTCGCGATTGCCGAGCCCGACGCGCGGTATTACGTACCACAGATGATGGAGGGATTTACAGGCGGTGGTTTGCGCGTCAATTCGACCGACTCCGTGGTTCCGAAAGGAATCCAGGTGGACTACGCAGAATCTTCAGGCGCGCCTACATCGGTGCAAGGTTCGATGATGGGTTCAAGGGCTTACTACCCGTACCCGTATCCAAATCAGGATGTTCCCGTGACCGATACGCGGGAGTTTTTGAAAGTAAATTACAACGCCTCGATGCAGACGCGCGATGTGCAGGGGCTCACACGCCGCGTGGAGACGACGGTGCGCGGCTTCGACGGTCGCGTGGACCAGGAGTCGAGCTCGCCGCGGTCGGGCTATGTGAGCTTCGTCGTACCTGCGAGCAAATACGATGCCTTCCGCACCGAGCTTGAGAGCCTGGTAGGCAGCCGGTTCCTTACGGTCAATATCTCATCCCAGAATCTCTTGCCGCAAAAGCAGAGTATCGAAGAGCAACAAAAACAGGCCGACGCCACGCTTGCGGAGTACAAAGCGGCCCGCCAAAGACTCGTGAATACCCACACAAGCACCGTGAGGTCTCTCCAGGCGCAGATAGATGCGGATGTACAAGAGCTTGCATCATTACGCGCGCAGACACAGACGTACGATATTCAAATCCGGATACAATCGTTGTCGAACGAACTTTCGACGCTTAGAGCGCAGCTTGCAAACGAGAACACGTCGTATTCAGTACAGTTGAAAAATGCCGATGCCAATATCAAGTACGCGGAAGACTGGCGAACGGCGGTACAAAAGCAAGATACGGCTCTCATGGACAACGTCGCGACGGTGAGCGGCAGCGTCTCAATCCGGTGGATAAGTCTTTGGGAAATGGCGCAGCTCTACCTGCCGGGCTACTGGATTCCTGGCATCTTCGCAGTTCTCGCGTTCTGTTCGTACCTCTGGGATCGCCGCCGCTTCGGGACTGCATAAGTAGCACGGCATGCACACACGGCACATCGTCGCAATAATTGCGGTTATATTCATCGGACTCGGCGCGTACTGGTATTTCTTGGGGGGGCAGGAAATACGCAACTATCCTTCGAGCGGGACGGACATCATCGCGTTCGGCGATAGTTTGGTCGCAGGGGTCGGCGCCTCGCCGGGCCGCGATTTCGTTTCGCTCCTCTCACAGAAGATTGGTCAGCCAATCATCAATCTGGGTGTGAGCGGCGATACTACCGCGACCGCTCTTGCCCGGCTGCCCGAGCTCGATGCCTACAGACCGAAGGTCGTCATCGTGCTCTTCGGCGGCAACGACTACCTGCGCCGGGTCCCTCAAGTGCAGACCTTTGAAAATCTCACGGAAATTATCGAGAGCATACAGGCCAAAGGCGCGATGGTTCTCTTGTTGGGAATCCGTGGAGGCCTGTTGAATGATC
Source organism: Minisyncoccota bacterium (assembly GCA_036517335.1). Taxonomy (GTDB): domain Bacteria; phylum Patescibacteriota; class Minisyncoccia; order Phycocordibacterales; family UBA2100; genus UBA10103. The sequence continues at coordinate 9,024 of DATDWX010000003.1, forward strand.
ACTTTGATACGGAATTCAAGAAACTGCGCAATACGCACGACACGGCGTACGTCTCCGATGTGTTGGACGGATTCCTGGGCAAACGGGAATACATGTCGGACGAAATACACCCCAACGACGCGGGGTATGAGCGCATCGCCGAACGGGTATATCCCGTCCTCGCGCCGCTTTTGAAATGAGGTAGAATTCGGGTATGGATGTGCTCACGACATTTCTTAATACGCTCCTCGCATTTTTGCTCCAATTTGTCACCCTCATCGTCAATTTTTTCATATCTATCCTCACCCTCTTCCTCAATTTTGTCCAAAGCATCGTCGGTCTCGCCCGATAAACAGTTGCCGGGCGCCTCCTCCGGGGCGGGGGTATACTTATCTCATTAGAAGCTCATAGATATATCTATGCGTACAGATCCGAAGAAGGCCGGGCTCGTGGGTGCGGTTATTATCGGTGGATGGCACGTGGTGTGGTCGTTGCTCATCATCCTCGGGTGGGCGCAAGCGCTCGTTAATTTCTCGCTGTGGGCGCATATGCTCCAGGTGCCCGTCGTTGCGGGTCCTTTTGACGTCGCCGCTGCGGCGACGGTCATCGTTATCGCGGCAATCATCGGCTACGCCGTCGGCTACATCCTGGCGACGGTCTGGAACAGGGTTCACAGCGCGTAATCTTCGCGCAAACGTCGCCGGCATAGGCGGCAGATTTGCTATACCCCATGAGATAAAAAGTCCGAAGCTTGTGCGGTAGGTGAAAGTATCTATCTCACGGGGTATAGTAGCGCAATGCATGCGCGTCGCGTCATTGATATAGTCATACTGATAGTAGTGCTCGGCGGCGCGGCTTACTTCGCCCTCACACATCAAGACCTCGTCAGGCAGGTAACGAGGCAAGTCGAGGCGCGCTTCCTCCCGTGCCGTCAGCCCATTACGTATTCGCCCGGCGCCATAGACGGGCGATTCGGAATACCGAAGGCTACGCTTATCGCGGATATCAAAGAAGCGGAGGCCATCTGGGAGAAATCTTCGGGTAAGGATCTTTTTGAATACAAAACCGACGGTGGTGATGTCGTGGTGAACCTCGTCTACGATTATCGCCAGCAGGCGAGCGACAGAATGGCGGCCTCCGG
>DATDWX010000004.1:0-14679 GCA_036517335.1 Minisyncoccota bacterium
TGCGATCTCACGTATCGAATACTTCCGCCTGCGCAGGATCTCAATTTCGCTTCGATCTGCGTTGTTAATCCGTACCCACTTTTTGTTTTTTCATCGACGCACTATATGCGTACCGTTCAAATTTCAAAGACCGCGCGCCAAGCAGAGAATCACGTGCAGTATCCTGGGAAAATGAAGCGTGCGAAGTTTGTGAGTACGACAGTGAACACCGTATCACTCAATGATGCACTCATTGCGAGAACAAAAAAACTACTCGGCGTCAAAGGATACTACACGAATCTCAAGGATGTTTCTGATGCCGATATCATCGCGCATTACCACAGCCTCTGGCATATCGAGCAGGCATTTCGCATCGCCAAGAGCGACATTGCCTCACGGCCTATATTCCACAGAAAAGAAGTGTCCATACGGGCACACATGCTCATCTGTGTGATGGCGCTCGCACTCTCAAAATATATTGAAATCAAAACACAACAATCAATACGTTCGGTACTCGACGTATGCCGTACCGTGACTGACGCGATACTGGTTCACCAAAAAACGAACGAACGCATCGTCATGCGCTCGCCTATGCCGGGGGAGATGTCAGACATTGAGAAACTGTTGTCGCACTAAATGATTGAAAACAGGAGATCATCGTTCTCGACCAATTCTCGCGCAACATGTTCCGCGGCACGCCACAGGCGTTCGCCTCTGATACCCTCGCGCTCGCTCAGGAAGCCATGGCGATCGGCGCTGATAAAAAGCTTTCAAAAATCGAGCGACAATTTTTGTATATGCCATTCATGCATAGCGAATCACGTATGGTGCATAAAACAGCCTTGAAACTCTTCCAATCGCTCGGTAAGGAGTGGGTAGGGTACGAGATGAACCACAAAAAAATCATTGACCGCTTCGGCCGCTATCCGCACCGCAACGCAATCCTCGGTCGCAAGTCCACGGCCACCGAAAAGAAATTCTTGCGCACGCACAAGGGGTTTTGATTTCCCGTGGTTTTAGGATGCCGCGGAGAACTTTACGTACGTAGGCACCTTGAGGAGATTGGGATCTTTAGACCACGCGTGGCAATTCCAGCTCACGTTGTTCATATCGGTGCCCAAGACTGCGCCGCTTGTGAGGTCTTGAGGAATGACTTTCGGTAGATCTGCGACAGAGTTGATAGCCGTTTTTGTGCCCACCGCTTTGCCCTCCTGCCATGCGTACAGATAGCCGCCATCGTAGATCATAAGATTGGCCGTCGTTTGTCCAGCTGACATGGTGCGGAATTCTCCGCGCATCTTACCGTCGGCGATGTAGATCACATCGTTGCGCTGTGAGGAGCTATCTGCCCCTGTGTAATCGCATTGATGGCTGCCGGATTGCGTGAATATGCTCCGAAACGTATTCGTACTCTTGGGAACTGGCGACGTGCTCTTGCCGGTCTTTGTCGGTGCAGGGATGGCTACAGGCATCCCCTCGCCCCCGGCAGTCTTGGACTGCATGAGAGGCCACGGACGTATTTCTGGCGAGGAAAAATACCACACGCCGAGTATGACAAGTATCAATGTGACGATACCGCCGATGATCATGTTTTGACCCATAGTGATGATAGTGATAATACGAGACCTATTAAGGTTGGAACACCCCGTGTTCATTCTACCACCGATTTCGTGTACTATGCGCGCAAGTGACTATGAAGATCAAATCAATACACGCGCGGGAAATCCTGGACTCCCGCGGCAATCCGACGGTGGAGGCGGACATCATCTTGGACGACGGAACTCTCGGACGCGCTGCGGTGCCTTCGGGCGCTTCTACGGGCGCGCATGAAGCGCACGAGCTGCGTGATGGCGATAGCAAACGTTATGGTAGTAAGGGGGTGCTGAAAGCGGTTGCCAATGTGGAGGGTGAGATCGCGCAGGCTGTGGTGGCAATGGATCCGCGCGCGCAGCGCGAGATAGATGAAGCGATGATAGCGCTCGACGGCACCGACAACAAAAAACGTCTCGGCGCCAACGCGATACTCGCCGTTTCGCTGGCCGCCGCCAAGGCGGCGGCCAGCGCCCAAAAGATGCCGCTTTTTGAATACATAGGCACTCTTACAAAATCTCCCCGCGCGCCCATGCTGCCCTTGCCACAATGCAACGTGCTCAACGGCGGAGCGCATACGGGATGGGAATCCACCGACATTCAGGAATTCATGATCGCGCCCATTGGTGCGCCGACATTCCGAGAAGGGATGCGTATGCTGTCGGAAATTTTTCAAGCGCTCCGGAGCGTGCTCAAGGAAAAGGGATACTCTACGAGCGTGGGGGATGAAGGGGGATTCGCTCCGAGGCTAAAAGGGGGAAATGAGGAAGCGCTTGCGCTTATCGCCGAGGCGACGGAAAAAGCCGCATACAAACTAGGGAACGACATTTCGCTCATGCTTGATGTGGCGGCATCCGAGCTGTACGAAGACGGCACTTACAAGCTCCCGCTCGCAGGCAAAACGCTGTCATCCGGCGAAATGGCCGAATGGTATGCCAAACTCCAGAAAAAATACCCCATAACTTCTATCGAGGACGGCCTGGCCGAGGACGATTGGGACGGATGGAAAAAGATGACAACGTCCCTGGGTGATTCCACGCAGCTCGTGGGCGACGACCTTCTGGTGACGAATGTAAAGTTCCTCGAGCGCGCTATTAAGGAGAAGGCGTGCAACGCGATCCTTATCAAGGTCAATCAAATCGGCACCTTGAGCGAAACCATAAATGCAGTGGAAATGGCACAAAGGGCGGGCTGGGGTGTGGTGGTGTCGCACCGCTCCGGCGAGACAGAAGACACCACCATAGCGCACCTCGCTGTCGGCCTCGCAACGGGGCAGATCAAAACCGGCTCGGTATCCCGCACCGACCGCACAGCAAAATACAACGAGCTACTGCGCATCGAGGAAATGCTCGGCACGAAGACAGTTTTTGCTGGGAAAAAAGGGGTTTCGTAAACCCCTTTTTATACGATGAACATTGTACTCGTTAGTGTGAAGGTGAAGGCGGGCGCAAGGAAAGAAACGATAGAAAAAGTGTCCGACACGAAATTCAAAATTTCAGTGCGGGAGAAGCCAGAAGGGAATCAGGCCAACCACCGAGTCATCGAACTCCTAGCCCGTCACTTCCAAGTGACGCAAAAAAGCATCCGTATCGTGAAAGGTCACCACAGCCCGTCGAAGATATTTACCATCAAAATCTAGCATACTTGACGGAGTGTTGTTTTAGAGTATTACTTTCCAGTGGCACATTTGTACACCGAGCTGCAGCGGTATCTGCAGTGATCGAAACGAATGCGAGGACGACAATGTCGATGTCACGAACGTTCCGTACCCGGTCCCCGAAGCTCGTCAGGGCGCACCCTGGCCAAGCGCATCGTTCGCCAATGAAGCGCGCTTGTCAGGCCGCCAATGCCGCCGCACGCGCGGAGGCTGCACGGGAAAATGGCCTTACCGTTGAGGCATGGATATGTCATGAAGCTCGGCCTTGGGATGCACTGCGTATTGCGTCAGAAGGCCGAATGCATTTTCATCGCGCATCCGGAACAGGCGCCGCAGCACCTTGGAGTGCGTCCGCCGATCGAGATCGCGAGGAGCGTCGGCCACGCTACTTTTTCTAAACCGTTCCCCTATCGGGATGCGGACACGGCGGCTGACCCACAAGGGTCAGCCGCAAAGAATTTGCGATCCTCAATTCGTACCTGGTCTTTTTCTCGCGACTCGGTTTTTGTTTTTGTCGGCGACTTTCCAGAGTATTCGGGCGGCGTAGGTGCGGTAGGGGGACCATTTTTTTGTTATTGCAGCGAGTTTCTTTTCACTCGGAAATTTTTTGAGGCCATAGAGTTGCACGACACCTTTTCGCAGACCCAAATCGCCCTTAGAGAAGATGTCGGGGCGGCCGAGGGAGAACATAAGCACCATTTCCGCCGTCCACGGACCTATGCCCTTCACTTTGGTGAGTTCGGTGATGACGATGCTGTCTTCCGAAAGGTGAAGTGTCTTCATATTAAGTTCGCCACGCTGGACAGTTTCGGCTAAATTGCGGATCGCACGCACCTTCGCGCCCGACAGTCCGCAGGCGCGCATATTTTTATCTCGAAGTTTCAACACCGCGCGCGGTGCGATACGTCCGCGCACGAATAATTTTTGAAATCTCGCAAAGATCGCATTGGCCGCGAGGCTTGAGAGCTGTTGGCCGACTATCGTCCACACAATGTCCCGAAAAAGATCATCCGACGGCACAATATCGGCGATTTCATGTTCTGTGCTGGCACGGTGCAGCAGTGGGTCAACTTTCTTAAAGTGCCGTTTTGCCTTCACGTACATAAATACATCTCACGGGGTATACTACCACTCTATGCGAGGTCGTAAGGGGACAGTCATGAGCGCAATGTTGGTCGGTAGCGTCGCAATCGGCATGGTGTACTTCATCAATTTTTCTGGCCTTTTACTTATTTCCTACGATCGTGCCGAAGCAGAGGTAGGTGCGGCCGCGAGCAGTACGGATACTGTCCCGCCGAAACCGGCAATCCCGCTACTCGACACCGTGGCTTACGATAAAAAGATGCTTGCGCTCGCGCATCGCTCGGCTACTTCCACAGTGCCAACATCTTCCGCCTCTTCTTCATCAACTACAACACCTAGAACAGCTACAACAACTCGGGCATATTTGTGGCCCGCAAAAACGGTCTACCCCAACGCGGGCGCACTCCTCCCGTTCAACCGCATCGTTGCTTACTACGGCAACTTTTATTCCAAAGGTATGGGGGTACTTGGGCAGTATCCGGAAGACGTTGTGTTGGAGAAGCTTCGCGCAGAGGTCGCCCGGTGGGAAGCGGCCGATCCTTCGACCCCTGTCATTGCTGGCATAGATTACATCGCCGTTACAGCGCAGGCGTCGCCCGTCGATGGCACGTACCGCGCGCGCATGCCGCACTCGCAAATAGACAAAGCGCTCGAACTTGCCGAAAAAGTGCATGGCATTGTGATCCTCGAGGTGCAGCTGGGATTCAGCACGGTGCAGACGGAAGTGCCACTCCTTGAGAAATATCTCAAGATGCCGCAAGTGCACCTCGCGCTCGACCCGGAATTTTCGATGAAAAATGGCATTCGACCCGGCAAGGAGATCGGCACCATGAACCCAAGCGATATCAATTTCACGACCAATTACCTGGCGAAACTCGTGCAAGAAAACGATTTGCCGCCGAAGATCCTCGTCATACATCGTTTTACAGAGAACATGGTGACCGGCTACAAGCAGGTACGGCCGCTCCCGGAAGTGGAGATCGTGCTCGACATGGACGGCTGGGGATTCGGTGCCAAGAAAATAAATACGTATCAAAGGGTCATCTACCCCGAGCCCATCCAGTTCACCGGGTTCAAACTTTTCTACAAGAACGACCTCCTTCCGCCCTCTACGCGTATGCTCACGCCGCAAGAGATCCTCGACCTCACACCCTCTCCGTCATTTATTCAATATCAGTAATAATGCTACAATCGTGGCACATGGCCGACCTAGGAGAGAAATGCGGCGTCTTCGGGGTCTATGGACGGGGGCTCGATGTCGCGAGGCTCACCTTCTTCGGCCTCTACGCTCTGCAGCATCGCGGACAGGAGAGCTCGGGAATTGCCGTTTCAGACGGCGCCACTATTTTGAGATGCATGGGCATGGGCCTCGTCTCGCAGGTATTTACCGAAGAAGATATTGCACGGCTCAAGGGGCATATCGCCATGGGGCACAATCGATATTCCACAGCCGGCGGCTCGCGGATAGAGCACGCGCAGCCGATACTCATCAATGACGGAGAGATCGCGCTGGCACACAATGGCAATCTGCCGAGCGCGACCGCGCTCGTTTCTTTTTTGGCAGAGCGACATATCACCGTGAAAGATGCGTCCGACTCGCGTCTCATGGCAGAGGCGATCGGTGCAATCGTCAGGGAAGGGAAGTCGCTTGCGGATGCCATTCGAGTGGTGTATCCATACATGACGGGTGCGTTCTCGCTGCTCGTAATGTCAAAAAACGAGCTCGTCGCTGTGCGAGATCCGTGCGGATTGCGACCGCTTTCTATCGGCACGCTGAACGGCGGCTATATTTTCTCCTCCGAGACGTGCGCCTTTCACCCGGTGGGCGCCGAGCACTTGCGAGATGTGAATCCCGGCGAAATGGTCATCGCTTCCGGCAGCGGCTTGCGAAGCGTACAGCTCGCCGAGCCCAATCAGAAGCTTGATATCTTTGAATTTGTGTATTTCTCGCGCCCCGACAGCGAACTCCTCGGCAAATCGGTATATCAAGTGCGCAAAAATTTTGGCCGCGAGCTTGCGATCGAGGCCCCCATCTCGGCCGATGTGGTTATCCCGGTGCCCGAGACTTCCGTCCCAGCGGCGATCGGCTTTTCACAGGCGCGCGGCATTCCATTTGAAATGGGACTTACGAAAAACCGCTACATCCATCGCACCTTCATCGCACCCGAGCAGCACATTCGCGAGCAGGGGGTAAAGGCCAAGCTCAATGCGCAAAAAGAGGTGATACAGGGCCGCCGCGTGGCGGTCGTAGACGATTCCATCGTACGCGGCACCACCTCTAAGCAAATCGTCGCCATGCTGTTTGAAGCGGGCGCGACCGAAGTGCATTTTCTCGTTTGCTCGCCGCCAGTCGTCTTTCCCGACTTTTATGGAATAGACACGCCGCGCCAGCAAGATCTCATTGCTGCCACGCATACGATCGAAGAGATGCGAGAGTATCTCGGCGCGACCTCGCTGCGTTTTCTCTCGTACAAGGGAATGATAAAAGCAACGGGTCTTCCCGAGGACAGCTTTTCCACATCATTTTTCACCGGCGAATACCCAATAGACATCAAAGAGCGCCGTAAGGAAATCAACATGAAGCCCATCTGCTACACGCCGTTCAAAGAGGAGTACGTTGCGTAAAATATATGTAAGAGTGTAAGAGGGGAGTCCTATGACAAGGTGAGATCACCAGATCTCTAGATCGGGGCGCTCGAAGGGGTCTTTAAATTCTTTTAGCATCTCTTCGAAGCGTTCAAGTCCTGCAGTTTCAATTGGTAGCGATGCGGAATCGATAATCATATTTTCCAGACGTGGAGGTCCAAAATAATCAGGATAACTGGAGTACTGATACGAGATTAGGAAATCAGTCGCCTTACGAGCATGTAGCGTCCCTCTTTCTTTCCATCTCGGCTCGATGAGATCCAGTGGATTCAAGTGTACGTAAGACATGAGCCAGCGAAAATAATCGTCATTGTCTACATGTTTGGCTCGGAATGGTCTGCAGAGTAACGTCCCACTGCGATTGTTTTTCGTATTAAAATACATCGAATAGGCGGTCGAGAGTTTTCCTATGAATGCGCTGATGCCACCGTATGCACGTTCGAGCGCGATGATGTGAAAATGGTTCGTCATCAAAGAGTAGCCGAGGATTGAAGTCGTAGGATTGCCGCGATCTCTGTCCAAGGGCTCCCCTCGTACACGTCGGAACACGAATGGTCTGTCACCGTTTGCTAGGTACAGCAATCGTTGAAATCGAAGTTTGTCGTTATCGTCGTGAAAGATTGTCCGCTTCTCCACACCGCGATTGTAAATATGATAGACATGATTTGGTTCAAAAGTAAACGGCCGCTCCATACTTCCATTGTATCGCACTTTGTAAGAGGGGAGTCCTTTTACACTAATTATATGTTAATAAGGCGTTTTATGGGGGCTAGTCGAATGTACGAGGACTCCCCTCTGACACTCTCCCTCTCTTACACTTGACGCTTTAGGTCATTTAGTAAGCCAAGAAACGTCGCCAACGGTATCCGATCCCGAGTAAGCCACGCGGCATTGGAGTGGATTCTCTCGAGGACCTGGCTGACGGTGCGCTCGGTGCTGGGGGCAGGGTGCTTTTTGAGGAAGGTCTCAATGTCTTTGGCACGCTGGACAGATGTGGACACTGACATCGGCTCGATGAGGTGCGCGAGGTCGCGGCTACCGGCGTAGCGCTCCATAAATAGTTTCCAATTCTTCTTGATGAAATCCCATGCGCTGTCGGTGCCCTCTGAATTGATCGACACTGCCGCGATCATACGCGTAGTGTCTTGTTGGCGGACTTCTTTTGAGATTGCAAAATTGAGAGTTTTTTTCAGGAGTTCTTTTTGCTTGAAATTCCCAAGCGCCGCGCCGATCCTGTTCTTCTCCTCATGCAATGTTGCCGCTTTGTACATCTTGATCAACTTTGCGTATTCTTTGGTACCCCCGTGTTTGGCTGCGAGAGAGTAAACGATGCCACGCAGGTCTGCAGGAATTCTTTCAGGGTTTGTGAACATTCTCCGAGCCCGAGCGATCGTCTTTTTATCACCATATTTTCCAAGGCTGCCGAGAATGAGGACTTTGAGCAGGGCATCGGAATGGTTCTTGGGCTTTGTTTCCCAGTGTATTCGCTTTGATATATCAAAGTAGATGCCAAGCGCTAACTTTTCGTATTCCTTCACGAAATGTTCGTGCGAAATGAGCGAATGAATTTTTCCAAGGCCGCTAGATAGCGCCATCCACGCCACATACTCGTTTTCACTCTTGTAATTTTTTGCAAATTCAAGACTGTCTACAGCCGATAGTTTGCCCGGCTCCGCGAGAGCAAATATATCGCGCACCAGCCCGAGGCGATCGCTTGTCTTAAGGCGTTTTGCTCGGATTGATTTGCCAAGCTGTTCTTGCACGCTCTTGGGATAACTGGTGCGGAAGAATCCAGATTCACCAACATTCAGCTTGAGAGCCACGTTCCTCTTCGGGATTCTCGCGTTGCGCCCACTCATCAACATGTGCCCACCGGCAAACGATACCGGCACCTGCCACAGGGTGTTGTCTTTTGTTTGTCTTTCGGATCTTGCGCTTGCGAAGAATCGAGACTGTCGAAGTGCATAATGTTTTCCCTGCTCGGACACGGTCAGCAGAGGATACCCAGGTTTGCCCGTCCAATTCTTCATTATCTTGCCGACTGGTTTTCCCGAGACGCGTTCAAGCGCATTCCAGAGATGGATCGTGGAGGTGTTGGCGTAGCTGTGTTTTTTAAGGTAGTGGCGCAGGCCATCGCGGAAATCCTTTTCACCGAGATATTCGGCGATCATGCGGATGATGCTCGCGCCCTTGGAATAACTCACCGCGTCAAAAACCGCGGTGATCTCCGACGGGTGGTGCACATCTATCTCAATCGCATGGGTATTTTTGAGGCCATCGGCGCTCAAGGCAGCGCCGTGGTCGGCGTGGAGGAACTGTGTCCAGATGTCCCACTTGGGGAATAGGTGATCTACCGCGAGGTATTCGATGTAAGAGGCGAAGCCCTCGTTGAGCCAGAGGTGTGTCCACCACTCCATCGTCACCAAATTGCCAAACCATTGGTGCGCGATCTCGTGAGCGATCACGAGCGCCACCCATTGTTTGTTCATGGTGGAGGAGTGTTGCGGGTCGACCAGTAGTGCGCTTTCACGATAGGTGATTGCGCCCCAGTTTTCCATGGCCCCGGCCGAGAAATCCGGTATGGCGATGAGGTCGAGGACCGGCATCGGGTAGGGGATATCAAAATATTTGTTGAAGAACGAGACCGTCTTCACCGCGCAATCTAGCGCAAACGTGGCCTGATGGAGTTTGCCCGGAGTCGTAAATACTCGCACGAGTACGCCATCAGCACTTTTTTTCTCAATGCATTCGAAATCACCCACGATGAATGCGAGTAAGTATGTTGACATGAGAGGCGATGATGCAAAGGAAACCGTCTTAAAACCACCAGCATGTTCTTGAATTTCGACTGGCATCGTGTTGGAGATAGCCGTCTGCCCCTCGGGTATGGTGAGCGACACATCGAAAATCGCTTTCATCGCCGGCTCATCGAAGCAAGGAAAGGCACGCCGCGCATCGGTGGATTCAAACTGCGTGGTCGCCAGGCGTCGCGTCTTCCCCTCGTGCTCGTAGTTGCTCCGGTAGAAGCCATGCATCCGGTCGTTCAAAACGCCGCGGAAGATAATCTTCAAACGAGTGTTCCCTTTTGGCAACGCGTTCTTGAACGTAAATGTGGCGGTCTCCGACTTCTCATCGTACGTGATCTTCCGTGCAAAAATCTTTTCCGCGCCCCCAATGACTTCAGCCGATTCGATGTCGAGTTCCTTGGAGTGAAGGGTCAGGGTTTTAGTCTGCTTTTTCAGCACAAGGTGAATCGTTTCTTCGCCCACAAAAACAAAAGCCTCTAAGTCGGGTTTAAGCCTTATCTCATACTTCTTCGGCACTATGTCGGTAGTCAGGCGAACTTTTGCTCTATCGTGCTTACGCATTCGGGTGATTGTAGCGGCAAGGTATAATTGTGCAAACCAGGTATGAAAACAATTTACTTCGTGCGCCATGGGGAGAGTGAGTCGAATATAGGCGGTGTGATTTTGGGCGGCGCGAAAACGTCTCTTACCAAGCATGGGCAAGAGCAAGCCGCGTTCGTCGCTGAGAGGCTTTCGCATCTAGCGGTTGACGTCATCATCGCAAGTACGTATCTGCGAACGAGGCAAACAGGCCAGATCATCGCTGAGAAAATTGCGAAGCCGATCGAATATTCCGATTTATTCGTAGAGTGGAATCAAGGTTCGCATCGTATCGGCAAGAAGGCGGATGACCTAGAGCTTGGAACACAGACAAAAACACTGATCGAGCATTTGAAGAAGCCAAATTGGAGAATGACTGATGAAGAGAATTTTGAAGAGCTTAACAAGCGAGCTGACCGTGCGCTTGCGTATCTCATGGGCCGACCTGAAGAGCACATAGTTGTCGTTGGACACGGCTGGTTTTCACCTGTCCTACTCGGCAAAGCAGTCATGGGAGAAGATTTCACGGGACGCGATTGTCAACATTTTATGAAAGCGTTCAGAATGGTAAACACAGGCATTACGATTGTGACGCATGGCAAGGCGGCGGGCAAACTTTACAGTGACGAGTGGAACATCGTCACATGGAACGACCACGCACACCTCGGATAGGTCGTTTATTCAAGAGGCGACACCTCTTGAATTTGCTCGAGATAAAACGAGAGGCGGCCCCTACCTTATAGCTAGAATTGTGCGGAATGATCATAGACGGAGCCCTTCGGGAGAAAAACCCGCAAGGCGACGCCTTGCGGGTTTTTAGGATGTCCACAGGAGAACGCCGGAGCAAGCCTTATGATATGCTCCTACTTAATGCACCACCTTCTTGAGACGCAGCAGTTTGATCGCGAGTCGCTCAAGGAATTGTTTGCGCTTGCGAGCACGATGGAGAATCATCGCGACGACTCTCTCCACGGACGCATCCTCGCCAGCCTTTTTTACGAGCCTTCCACCCGCACGCGCCTTTCATTCGAGAGTGCGATGATGCGACTCGGCGGGCAAGTCATCACCACAGAGAATGCCAACGAAATGTCTAGCGCAGTGAAGGGCGAAACCATAGAAGACACGATCAAAGTGGTCAATCACTATGCCGATGCCATCATCATCAGGCACCCGGAGACGGGCATTGCCGAGCGCGCTGCGGCTGTATCCCAAGTGGCCATCATCAACGCGGGCGACGGTGCAGGCCAGCACCCCACCCAGGCGCTCCTCGATCTCTACACCATAGAGCGAGAGCTCGGCAACATAGACGGTATCCACGTCGCGATGGTGGGCGATATGCGTTACTATCGTTCCGCGCGCTCGCTTTCATACTTGCTCGGTAAATACAACGGTGTGACCATCACCGGCGTCTCACTCCCAGAACTCACAATGGGCGACGAGCTCAAGTTGTATTTGAAAGAGCGTGGCGTTGTGTACAAAGAGGCAGAATCACTCGCAGGTGCGATGAAGGAGGCCGACGTGGTGTACCAAACGCGCATTCAGAAGGAGCGCTTAAGCGAAGAAGCGTACCAAAGAAGTAAAGGACACTATGTGATCGATCGCGCCATGGCGGATTCTATGAAAGAAGGCGCGATCATCATTCATCCGTTGCCGCGCGTGGGTGAGATCACCCCAGAAGTGGACGATTCTCCGCACGCCGTCTATTTCCGCCAGGTGGGCTACGGCGTAATGGTCCGCATGGCACTCCTCAAGATGCTGCTCGGTTCCTGACGTGCCGAGCAACGGCGATTCCAAGCCACAGAAAAATTGCACCGATCGCAAACCCATCTACGACATCGCTCAAATAGTGTACGCCCAGATACAAGCGGCTGAAGCCGATTGCTAGTGCGAGCGCCGCAGCTCCCCCGACAGCGAGGAGGCGTACACCGCCACCTTCGTATCGTCGGAGGATCAAATAGGCGACGAACCCGTAGAATGCGAGCGAAAGCGCTGCATGCGCGCTGGGGAATGACGCGCCCGTTTCGGCGATGGCGCGAAAATACGCATCGGGCCGCTCACGGGCGAAGACGAATTTGAGCGCAAGCACCACAGCAGTGCTGCCGAACACAGCGACCAGCAGCCCGAGAGCCTCTGCGCGGTGTTTTGCGAAGAAAAGCACAAGAGCGACGGCTGCCGCAAGTGGCAGAATAAGCGTCCACTCGCCAAACATGCTCACGTACGTCATGGCGCTGACCATCGCCGTAGTGCGCGCCGAAAATAGTCCGATGAGCACCTGATTATCCAAGTACGTGATCGCCGAGATCATACGAGTGCGAGAAGGTGGGGGATGAAAATCAAAAGTCCAACTACAGCCGCTGTTACTTGGATGATTCCCGAAGCGCCGGAGGCAAGGTCTTTTATTTTGCCGATTTGCGGGTGGTGATCTGGAGTGACGTGATTGCACACTTCCTCGATGGCAGTATTGAGCGCTTCCACTGCGAGTACCGCACCAATAATGAGGATGACAATAAGGAACTCGATCGCTGAAATACGCAAGATGAGGCTGACAATGATGGCGATCGCGGCGCAGGCTGTCTGCAATTTAAAACTGAACTCCTCCCGCCACAGCACGACGAGGGCACTGAAGGATGGACGTACGTGTGTGAGCTTCCTGCGCACGTTTTTCATATCGGTCGAAAACATAGTACCATAGTGGATATGAGCGAAGCAGACATTCGCGCTGAGCGATTGAAGAAGCTTGAATTGCTCAAGGCGGCCGGGATGGAGGCATATCCAGCGCGCTCGGAGGCTTCCACGACAATTGCGCAACTGGTGGAGAATTTCGATACAGTCTCTTCCAATGACGAGGAAGCAGCGATCGTCGGCAGAGTAATGGCACAGCGCGGACAAGGCGCCATCATGTTCGTCGATCTATTCGACGGCACCGGCCGTTTCCAAGGCGTCATACAAAAGGATAGTTTAGAGGAGCGGTTGTTCCAACTTTTTGCAAATACGGTGGACATTGGGGATTTCATTGAGTTGTCCGGCGTTCCGTTTACGACCAAACGCGGCGAAAAGTCTCTCCAGGTTTCTGATTGGAAAATGCTGTCAAAGTCATTGATGCCTATCCCGTCCGAGTATTACGGTGTCAAGGATGAGGAAACTCGATTACGCCTGCGGCCGCTCGACATCCTTCTCAACGAAGAACTACGCGCGATGTTCGTGCGTCGTGCAAAATTCTGGCGCGCGATCCGACAATTCTTGGAAGCGCGCGGATTTCTCGAGGTCGAGACACCCGCGCTCGAACTCTCGCCCGGCGGCGCCGACGCGCGTCCTTTTATCACGCATCACAACGCGCTCGATATCGATGTGTACTTGCGCATTTCCGCAGGGGAATTGTGGCAGAAGCGGCTTCTCATTGCCGGATTCCCGAAAGTATTCGAGATAGGTCGCATCTTTCGCAACGAAGGCCAGTCGCGCGAGCATTTGCAGGATTATACGCAGCTGGAAACTTATGAGGCGTATAGCGATCTGAAAAAAGGCGGCGATTTCGCGAAGGACCTGTATCGCCACATCGCAAAAGAAGTGTACGGCAAATACACGTTTGAAATAGGTGAGCACACAGTCGACTTGGCGGAAGATTGGGAGGTCATTGATTTCTGCGTGGCCATCAAAAAAGAATTCGGTATCGACCCCATTCTCTGCAATGAAGAGGAGGCGATCGCAGCTGCGAAAGAAGCAGGCGTTGTTTTTGGAGACGCGCCGAACAAAACGCGAGCGATAGACGGTCTTTGGAAGCACTTGCGCAAAACCATTACCGGCCCGGCATTTCTCGTCGGTGTGCCGGTGTATCTCGAACCGCTCGCAAAACGCTACGATAAAAATCCCGAGACAGTCGAGCGTTTGCAAGTCATCATCGCGGGATCGGAAATAGGGAAGGGATATAGCGAACTCAACGATCCGCAAGATCAGCGGGCACGATTCGAAGAGCAGCAAAAGCTTCGTGAAGCGGGCGACGAAGAAGCGCAGCGCCTCGACGAGGATTACATTGAAGCAATGGAATACGGCATGCCGCCAGCATTCGGCTTCGGCGTCTCCGAGCGCCTCTTCGCCTTCCTAGAAAACAAACCCATCCACGAAGCCCAGCTCTTCCCGCTACTACGCCCCAGAATTTGACAAGATTCATTTATAATGATATAATTCCAGCGTTCTTGAGGTGGCACCCAAACCCCTCAATTTGAACACCTAGTTTTTCTTCTTTGAACGCGCCCTCGGGCGCGTTTTGCGTTTGAGCGCTTTCGCATACATCTCGTCGGGCGTATGAAATCCCAATACATCCATGAAGCGACGATTCGCCTT
>DATDWX010000005.1:0-9474 GCA_036517335.1 Minisyncoccota bacterium
CCTCGATGGTTCGTTCTCCGCGCTCAAGAAAAAACTCGCTGCTCACCACGGCCTGAGGCGCGACCGCCGCTACAAAGTTATCTCGCAATTACTCAAAGATGCGCACTAATTCCAGCCTCCCGTTTCTTTCTTTAAACCGCATACTCCTCCGGCAAAACAAGTCAAAAACTACAAGCGAGGAGGCGCGAGAGGAAAATCGGGACAGGCACTATTGAAATTCTTTGGGGTCGGGGACGGTTTCGGACTACCCTTTTCGGGCATGCGGCATGGGGTCGCATTCCGATCTTGGATATGGGGTAAGACCCCCCATGGGGTACGTGTGGGGGTATAATGGCAAGACATGGATACGTGGGACTCTGCCGCGATAATCATACTTTTGTTTATTATGACCGTACTTCAGGTCGTGGCATTGTGGCATTTTTGGTAGCTATGAAAAGTATCTATAATATTACGGTTGGACAACTGATTGCAGTTTGGGCGTTTGGTTGCATTGGTTGGTTTTTTTCGCTCCAGCCAGCACTGGCTTACGATGTAGGATTTGCGTTATTTCTTCTTTTATTTATTCCTTTTGCGCTCATTTTTTACACGATCGGGTGGCGCAATCACCGAAAAAGTAACTCTCAATAATTGGGGAAGATGGAGTCGGGAACATGGTGGCAGGCAGCATTGAAATTCTTTGGGGTCGGGGTCGGGTTCGGACTACCCTTTTCGGGCATGCGTTGACCTAAAGCCGAGGTAGAATTATGGTATGACTAAGGTGCAAGGGTGGATTCTCATTGTTCTCCTGGCCGCAGGAGTTGGGTTGCTCGGTTTTAAATACTATACGGACTATGCGACTGCGAATCAGAAAGAAGCTCAAAACGAGACGGCTTGTATTCAAGCATGCCGCGTCTTAGGTGCGACTGGCTCCATGTATCAAACTTGCTTAACCGCGTGTGCAGCAGAAGCTCAATGACTCTTTGGGGGCAACGGCTTAGACGGGTGTGAGGCGTTGAATGCTGGGAAGGGAGTTGCGGGAATTCATCTAATCCGCACCAACATCCAATTTGTGCGACCGTATCATTTGGATGTGAGGAGAAAGCGCTGTCGGAGGTCGGATTCGGACTCCCCTTTTCGCCTGCCTGCCCCTGCCTGCGCATGCAGGGCAGGCAGCATAGGGTCGCATACAATGTTGAGTTTCTAAAACAGAAACCGCCAGCAGAGCCGAACGGTTCTGTGGCGGTGCACGAATGAACGACATCGACTCCTCCTATCGCGTTGTGCCACTGTCGCGAGCATTCTCTGCGTGCTCAGCGGCAAGCTGTCCTTGCAGCTGTGACAAGACAGATGTGCCGTCTCGGACGACTTCCGTTAGCGTCTCGACGAATTTATCCGATCGCGGCAGATGGAATAGCGCCACGAGCTCTGAATTCGTTCGCTGTACACCAATAATGACATGCGTGTTGATCGATTGAACCACAACAGAGTTTGGTTCTACATACGCAATCTCTCCGTCTGCTGACGCCATTTCCCGCTTGGTGACGAGATCGACGATGTGTCTGGCCCATCGAAATTAGTCGGCGTGATAGCATTCACGCTCGGCGGTGCTGCAAAACAGAGCTGCCGCACGAATCGATCGAACCCGAAGGTATCAAACTCCATGAGCGCAACCCACTCGGGATCCCAATCCTTGGTATAGATCTCGAGGTTGAGCCAGATAATTGGCCTGCCCTCTATAACATCCATGTTGGAGACTGCGATCCGCAATTTCATAATTTTCCGAGGCGTGCTTGCCGCTGTGTGATGCAAGAATGCAAGACATGACGGCTCGCCGTGGAGAGATATTGTCGTGGCGGCCGCGAGCTTTCGCGCAAGTTGTTCTGAATCCATTGGACCCTCCGATGTCTCATACTCGTCGCAGCGACGAGGCTCCTTGCATTGGATAGCAAGTGCTGTGTTCTGTCAAGTCTCGCAAAATCTGCAGGGGGTGATCGGTTCAAATATTCTTCGCCATGTAGAGGGAACGAAATCCTCTGCTGGGAAAAGCTGGCAAGTCCCATTGAAATTCTGTGGGGTCGGGAGGGATTTCGGGCTACCCTTTTCGGGCAAGCTACACTACCTCTTAATCAATGTGGTGCTAAAATAGATGCGATGAATCCAAACAAAGCATTGTGGGAGAAAGGCGACTTTACCGAGATTGCCGCCTTCATGCGCCAATCGGGCGAAGCACTCGTTAAGTCTCTCGGGATCAAGCCGCCTCTCAAGGTTTTAGACCTCGGGTGTGGCGACGGCACTACCGCAATTCCTCTCGCCCAGTTGGGCGCTGATGTCGTAGGGATCGACATTGCCAAAAATCTCGTTGACGCCGGGAATAAGCGTGCGCAAGAGATGGGCCTTGGCAATCTGAAATTTCAAGAGGGAGACGCGTGCGACCTGCAAGGAGTCCCCGACCATTCGTTTGATCTCACCCTCTCCGTCTTCGGCGCCATGTTTGCTCCGAAGCCTTTTGACGTCGCTAGGGAGATGGTCAGGGTCACCAAGCCGGGTGGCCGCATCGTCATGGGCAACTGGATCCCCAACGACCCGACGTCGTTCGTATCGCAGCTCTTGAAGATAAGCTCGGCCTTTACGCCACCGCCTCCAGAAGGCTTCGTGAGCCCCATGACGTGGGGAGTGGAAAGTAACATCATCGAGCGTTTTGGAAAGGCTGGAGTACCTGCGGAAAAAATATCTATGGTCAAGGATACGTTCTATTTTATATCGCCCGACAGCCCGACCCATTTCATCGAATCATTCGAACGATTCTATGGCCCGACCATGAATGCCGTCGAAGCGGCTGCAAAAAGTGGAAAAGGCGAGGAGCTTCATAAGCAGCTTGTGGAGCTAGCGAAGGCGCAGAACAAGAGCACTGACGGAAGTACTTCAATTCCGGCTACCTTTTTGCGAGTGACGGTTAGCCTGTAAACGCATACCCTGAACCGAGAGACGGTTCAACGTGCGCGATGGTCGGATTCGGACTACCCTTTTCGCCTGCCTGCGCAGGCAGGCGCATGCGGCATAGGGTCGTATAAATGTCACCCACCAAAACGGTTCTCCGCATTGGTGGGTGATGATGCTATGCAGTCTCAAACTGCGATCCTGATTATTTTTGCTTTCTCTTAGCCTCGTACTTCAAGGTGTCGGCAACACGTTTCGCGGTTCGAATCGGTTTTCCATCGTGGTAATCGCGATTCAGTATTTCGGCGATTTCAGGGAAGGAAACTCCCTCCTGACGCTTCTGGATCGCGATTGCTCTTTCTACCTTCGACCATGGGGTCATGCCGCGGCCTCTCGTCATCGCGTCTGTGTCAGGGCCATGCAGCTCATGACGACGCGCAGCAGCTCTCTTGGAGTGCTGCTTAAACGCAGCGCTATCGAAACCGCCGAACAAGGTCCCGAGTCGTTTGGCTCGTCGTCTACTAGTTAGCAGTCGCTGCTCTTCAGGGGGTATCAGTTTGCGTATTGCGAATCCCACGGCCTTCGCGTAAACCCCAGGATAGTGTTCCGCTTCGGAACCAAAGTATTGAATGGCTATGTCTATATATCGCTGAGAGTTCGTTTCGGAACGGTAAAGGTCGGCGATTTCCGGAAATTCAGTCGCGAGCCGATTACCGATCACCTCAACCAGTTGTATTGCGCGTAATTCCTCTGCTGTCAGGTCAACAGAGAAGCTTCCGGTCGGAATGAGGTCGTCCATCTCGCATCCTTTCAGTCAGAGGTAGAGGTCGGAGAGAAATCATATGAACTGTCGAGCAGTTTGCACTATTAATAAGAATGCGTCAACTCTGGATCGGAGTTCGGACGAGCCCCTTCGGGCAGGCGACATGGGGTCGCACACTGCTTGATATACTGCACAGATGAATCCTATTTTGAAGAAGCCGAGTGCTTGGGTACCTTTGGTGCTCACCTTTCTGATATTGGCGATGGAGTTTGGATTCTTGGTCTTGGCCGGGCCGCCACAGAGAGAACCGGATGAGGGTGTGGCCGCTCACATCTTCCAAACATGGCTCGTCGCAGAATTTTTCTTGGTGGCATTCTTCGCCATGAGGTGGGTGCCGCAAGCGCCCAAGCAAGCGCTCCCCATCCTCGCGATCCAAATCCTCGGCGTCCTCGCCGGTATGTTCCCCGTCTTCTATTTCCAACTCTAGACATGTAGCGTTTGCCCACGCAAAAAGAAGGGGAGCGTCGGTCCCTGAGTGGGTCCGACGCGTTTTCGCCTTTCATGGTCAGTGCCCATGTCGCCCAAATTAGTTGGAACCCCGGCGGACATAGACACTCGCTTGTAGACCCGACTCCCGAGTTCTAGTCGCAGCACCTTCCGCGTACAAACGTGCGGCTTCTGAACTGTTGAAGTGCTCCGGATGGTAGTGCGACCTCTCGTCCGCGGTGACTTTCACGTCCCAACGCCCGCGTCGGGGAAGAATTTCAAACTCAACTCCACTCATCGATCCCTCCCAGAGGCGGGGTTGTTTGCGCCTCTCTGCAGCAAGTGTATACCTAATTTTGCCGTGGCAAGTCGCCCCGGTGCATATCTAAGAGAGCCTGGCCGGCGGCGAAGATTACGCAGTTACAACGCCGTCGGATCAATGCGGATGATTTTGTCGTCTCCAGGTTTGGAGGTGCCGCGGTCATCGCGATTGCTCGTGGTGATGTAGAGCATGTCGTCGGGGCCGACGCGTACCGTACGAATGCGGCCGTAGACGCCCTTGAAATGCTCTTTAAATTCCACGATTCGCTCACCGTCGAGCACAGCCTCATAGAGCGCCTCGCCGCGAAGACCACCAAAAAATAGGCTACCGCCCAGGTACACGAGGCTCGCGGGAGCCCACGTATCCTCGCCCGAACTCCTGGCGGGGGTTTGCATACCGCTTTTCTCCTCATCGCCAACGATTGCGGGCCACCCATAATTACCGCCCTTTTCGATAAGGTTGACCTCATCGCGACAGCACAATCCCTGTTCTCCGGTCGGTCCGTGCTCCGTTTCCCACAGCCTGCCATCGCTGTCCCACGCCAATCCTTGCGGATTGCGATGCCCGTAGGACCACACGGGAGTGCCAAAGGGATTGTCGGCCGGTATGCTGCCATCATCTTTGAGGCGCAGGATCTTACCGCCGAGGGATTTTTTGTCTTGCGCGATCTGTGAGCGTGTCGCATCCCCCGTCGTGATGTAGAGCATCCCGTCGGGGCCGAATTGCATGCGGCCTCCATCGTGATAGATCGCGCCGGGTATGCCGCCGATGATCACCTTCTCATCGTGCAACTCCCCAGCTTCATATCGGTACCGCACCACGCGGTTTTGTGTCTCGCCGCTGGTACCTGGCGATGACATGTATAGATACAAAAAGTGATTGGTTTTAAAATCAGGGTGGAGCACGATACCTAGGAGTCCTCCCTCGCCTTTCTTGGTGATGCCCTCGATCGGAATTTCCGTCTTGGCGCCCGCGGCGCTTATAGCGATCACATGCCCCGTGCGTTCGGTGACGAGCATGTCGCCCTCGGGGAGAAATGCGATGTCCCACGGGATCTCAAGGTCTTGCACCACCACGCTCGCGGCGGGGATCGCCGAGGTGGGTTCAGTCTCACCCACGCTCTCGGTCGTCGGTACGACGGGAATATTCCGCTGCGAGTACCAATACCCTGCGCCACCGAGCGCGAGTAGTAGGAGAAGCAAGGCGAAGTATTTCATATCCCAAGACCAAAGGGTTGCTCAAGGTGCACGTGTTCGATCTTAGGTGTGACCTCGGGTGTTTGCTTCAACATATGGACGGTGCGTTCTTCCATATTAATATCGAATATAGCGCTGCTGATATTGTTTTCCAGCGATATTTCTTCGAGTCGGCGTTCGGGATTCACGTAAAAAGAGAGGCGGTAGGTGCCAGAGGTGAGGTCGGAGATGTTGAGCCCCTGATCCGGATAATCGAAGAAGTAGGTGTCGCCCCAGCCGACCGACACTCCCTGAAGTTCTTTGTAGCAGACGCGGTACCCCGCTTCTGCAACGCGATTTTCGAGCTCCATTTCGACGCGGCTCACATCGCGCAGACAGAAGGTCGTCTTGGTGCGTATACCAGAGAGATCGGGATGATTCGGCGCATCGACCGCCTCGAGATCGTAATTCACAAAATCCGCAAAGTGATAGTGCTGATGCTTCTGATGCCAGAGAAAATTGCCGACCACCTTTTCCCGATAGGAATCCTCTTTGTCTTTGAGGTAGATGCGCTGCAAGATATCGCGATCAATGTCGGCACGTACCCCCTTGGTCTTTGGGTCGGCGCGCAGCTCGACCGGGCCACGCCCCTGATTGTAGTATGTGGTACTGAAAAGGAGCATCACCGCCCCGTCATCGCGTATCTGTATTTTCACGTCTTGTGGCGGCAGCGGCACAAGATCGGGGAGGAGGTCGTTGGGGTCGGAGGTATCTACGAATGCTACGGGTGCCTGCTCGGTGGCTGGAGTGGACGTAGCTGCGGCTACTAACTCCCCTTCAGTATAGCTAGCCCACCCATAATAGGCCCCGAATAGCGGCAGGGAGAGTAGAACCGGGATAATGATTATTTTTATGAGTCTGCGCATGAGAGTCCCTCAATCAAGAATGTAGCAAATTTCCCGCTCGGCTGGAAGCTGCGTGCGAAGTGATCATATGCTTCTAGCTGATGCGGCCGCATCAGCTAGAGAAATACATCATAAAAAGAAAGAACGGCGGGGTGGAATCATACGAAAGGAATCATCCCATCCCCCGCCGTGCAAGAAATGCAAGACACAAAGAAGAAATTATTTGCTCAATTCCGGCGAAAATGCTAAACTCTTTTCGGTTCCGTTTTGCCACTGGAAAATACTCAGCCGATTATCGTTATTTCTGCCATGACAGATTTTATAGGGCTTTCTATGAAGGATACAATAGATAGTATACAAGATTGCTTAAGATGCCATAAGCTAAAACGGCCACGGTTGAAAATGAAAAGATTTTCCACCATATCGAAACTGTACCGGGTCGTTTAAGTGCAACCACCCACCCTGACACAGCCCCCACAATCGACATAAGCGATATGAATGCGAAGCCTATCGCTGTACCGATGTTAGGACTAAACGGTATTGCAAGAGTCCATACTAAAGAAGATATAAAAATTGCAAGTATAGTATTGAGAATTGCCATAAAATTAGTAGTGCGCTAAATCAACTATAGTTCGGACTGATGTTTTCCCAGGTTCCTTGATTTTACCACCGTTGTCGTTTTTTTGTCAACGATTCGTGGTTAGCGCCGCTTCCCTACTTTCCGGCGAGAGAGAATGAACACATTTGAGTATTTCTTTGGATCGTCTTGCTCCAGCATCAACCTTTGGCTTGGTTGAGAGAGACGATACAAAGCACTCATTTCAAATGGAATTGCTTACAGTGACTCCAATTAACTTGGCGCGTCTCAACAAGAGGAAGCCAAAGTTGCTGCACGGACTGCGAACCTCTTTACTTTCGTTTGCCTACTTTACGTCTACTCACAATGAACACATTGCTATATTTTTTGGGGGTTCTTGTCTTTTGCCCCTTGCCCGTGGGCTTGCCCCACATTGATTTGGCGCGGCGGAGCCCGCGGCCTTGCTTGCCTTCGCCGCCGCCGTGCGGATGGTCTACAGGGTTCATCGCGGTGCCGCGCACCGTGGGGCGCACGCCCTTCCAGCGTGTGCGACCTGCCTTGCCGTAGACGACAAGGCGATGTTCTTCATTGGAGACTTCGCCGATAGAGGCCCAGCAGGTGGCGAGGATGCGGCGCACCTCCGTGGACGGCATTTTGAGGTGCGTGTAGCCTGCATCTTGTGCCACGACTTCCGCGAACACACCCGCGGAGCGGACCATTTTTCCACCGTTGCCCGGCTTGAGCTCGATATTGTATACGAAGGTACCGACGGGAATCTTGCCAAGTGGCAGGCGATTACCGGGTTTCAAGGGCGCCGATTCGGACGTGAGAATCACGTCTTCCACTTTCACTTTTTGTGGCAAGATTACATAGCGTTTCTCACCGTCTTTGTATATCGCGAGTCCGATAAAGGCTGAGCGGAACGGATCGTATTCGATAGAAGCTATGCGTGCGGGGATGTTTTTCTTGTCGAAATAAAAATCCACCATACGATGTGATTTTTTGTGCCCACCGCCTTGATGGCGCACCGTAATGCGGCCTTGAGAGTTTCTCCCACCCATGCCCTTTGATCCACGCATTAGCGGCTTGTGCGGCCGGTGGCCCGAGAGAAGCTCGCGGTAATTGAGTGTGGTCATGCCGCGGAGCCCGGGGGTTGTGGGTTTGTATTTTCGGATGCTCATAAGAATTAGATTTTAGGTGCTAGGAACTAGGTTAGGAAATAGTGATGGTCTCGCCTTTTTTGAGGTACACATAAGCCTTCTTGCCGCCCTTTTTCACCCCTTCGCGGCCTGTGCGCATATGTCGTACCTTCTTGGCTGGCACGGTGACGATCGCCACTTTGCGAGGCACCACTTTGTAAAGTGCCTGCACCGCGCGCATGATGTCGCGTTTGGTAGCGCGCGGAGCCACATCAAAGGTGTAGACCCCGGAGCCCTGGTGCATGCTTGCCTTTTCGGTGATGCGTGTGTGTTTCAAAATGTGTGAGTAATCGTTCATAGGGTTATTTCTTTGGTTTCAAACGTGACTCAATCATTGCGACAGCAGCCTTCGGATCCTCTATCACGAGATAGGTGCTGCGCAAGACAGCGAGCGGATTCAGATTGCGTACCGCGATGCACGCTACGGAGCCGATGTTACGGAATGATTTTTCGGCCGCCACGCTCTTGTCGGAAAAAGCGATGAGCGCGGCATTTTTCTTCTTGCTTGCCAATTTTTCAAAGCCCTGTACACCCGAGAGCGCCGTGAGCGTACTTTTCGCGATGGCCGTTTTCGGCGCATTCATGCCAAATGAATCCAGGAAGAGCACCGCGCCGTCCGCGACCTTCTTAGAAAGGGCCATCGCCAGCGCTTGCGAGCGCATCTTTGTGGGAATACCTCGTGCAAACACTTTTTCGTTGCGTGGCCCATGGGCGACACCGCCGCCCTTCCAGATGGGGCTTCGTATCGAGCCGTGCCGCGCGCGACCCGTCCCTTTTTGCTGCCACGGCTTTTTGCCGCCGCCGCGCACATCGCCACGGCCCTTGGTGTGCGCCACATTGGTGCGCGCATTGTCTTGCATGGACGTGACAACCTGGTGCATGAGTGCGTCGTTCCACTTCGCACCAAACACGCTCTCGGGCAATTGCACAGAGCCAGTCTTCTTACCCGCTGCGTTGTAAACGTTTGATTCCATAGTGATTAGCCGCGTATCTCGACGAGCGTACCGGGGCGGCCGGGTACCGCGCCGGAGATGAGTATCGTATTGGTGGAGGGGTCCACCTGCAAGACGCGTAGATTTTTTACCGTGATGCGCTCGCCACCCATGCGCCCTGCCATACGCATACCTTTGA
>DATDWX010000006.1:0-68465 GCA_036517335.1 Minisyncoccota bacterium
CCTCGATGGTTCGTTCTCCGCGCTCAAGAAAAAACTCGCTGCTCACCACGGCCTGAGGCGCGACCGCCGCTACAAAGTTATCTCGCAATTACTCAAAGATGCGCACTAATTCCAGCCTCCCGTTTCTTTCTTTAAACCGACTTGCGGAGACTGATAACGTTGTTGGACATGCTGCTCTCCAACAGGTGAACGCTAAAAAGACACAATACAACAAATCTTCAATCTTTGTCAAACACTCACAATCACCGGAATGACGATTGGTCGCTTGAGTGTCCGCTGCAGCAAGAAGCGCGACACGCTCTCGGCGAGATCGTCGCGGGCGGCGTCGAGGTCGGCGGCTCGGGGGTTTTTCATACTGGTCTCCACACTCTTTCTGATGATGAGGCGGGTTTGGTCCATGAGGTCTTTGTTGTCGCGCAGGTACACGAATCCGCGCGAGATGATGTCGGGCGATTTGTGGAGCTTGCCGGTGCGCCTATCCACGGTGGCTACGACGACGCAGAAACCTTCTTGCCCGAGCGCTTTCCTATCGCGCATAAGCACGTCGGAGAGTTCGCTCACACTGTGACCTTCCACCACGCGCAGCTCGGACGGCGCCGAGACGGGAAGTCGCACTATTTTCTCACCATTCTTTATCTCGAAGATCGCGGAGTTGTCGGGGACCACAGCATTGCCGGGCGTCATGCCCGCCTCGACCGCGAGGTCGCAATGGACGCGCAGCATATAGTGGTAGCCGTGGACGGGGATGAAGAATTTGGGCTTGATCTGCCGGTGTATCCAGAGCGCTTCTTCGCGGTTGCCGTGGCCGGATGCGTGAATGTCGCTCGTCTGGTAGGTCATGATGCGCGCGCCTTGGCGAGAGAGATTGTCTTTCATCTTTTGCACAGCGCGCTCGTTGCCCGGGATGACCGATGAGGAGAGCACCACCGTGTCTTTGGGAGTGAGCGTGATGTACTTGTGATTCTTATTCGCGATACGCATGAGCGAGGCAAATTCGTCTCCCTGCGCGCCGGTCGCCAGCACGATGATCTTCTCCGGCGGGTATTCGCCCATATTTTCGGTCTGGATGAAGGTGCCGTCTTTGAATTTGAGCAGCCCCAAATTGCGCGCAATCTCAAGATTGGTTTTCATAGAGCGGCCGTCTACTACGATCTTGCGACCCATCTCTTCCGACACGCGCACGATGTGGATGAGGCGCTCAAGCTGCGATGCGAAGGTGCCAAGAATAATACGACCCTTTGTCTGCAAGATGATCTCTTCAAGATTTTCCAATACCACGCGCTCGGCAATGGAGAAACCCTGTCGCTCTACATTGGTCGAGTCCATCATGAGGAGAAGGACCTTACGGTCTTTAAATATGGAGAATTCGCGCATCTCTTCTTCGGTCGGGATGCCGTCCACGTGATCGAGCTTGATATCGCCCGTGTGCACCACATCGCCCCACGGAGTCTCGATGATGACCCCCATCGAGTCTGGCACCGTGTGGGTCACATTGAAGAAGCGTACCGAAGAGGAGCCGAGCTTGATCACTTCGCCCTCTTCGACCTCGCGGATCATGAGAGGCGATTGGGTAAATTCCTCTTGACGCTTTTTGATGATCTCGGCGGTGAGCTTGCGGGTGTAGATCGTCGGATTGCCGATCTTCTCGATGATGTACGGGATACCACCAACGTGATCGAGATGGCCGTGGGTGATGATGAGCCCGCGAATTTTGTTTCGGCGCTCTTCGAGGTAGCTCGTATTGGGTAGGATGTAATCAATGCCGGGTGTTTCGACTTCGGAAAATTGGAATCCACAATCGATGATGAAGATGTCATCGTTGTATTCCACAGCGACCATATTGCGGCCGATCTCTTCGACGCCACCGAAGGCGATCACGCGCACCGTGTCGGGAGCGAGAGCAGGAATAACGTCCGCACGTCCGCGCCGCTCCGAAGACGGCCCTTGATGTTCGAGCCGCAGCTTGGAGGGACGACGCGGTGCCCGCGCTTGGCCTCCAAAGGATCGCCGCCCCGGCCGCGAGGATGGCCGACCCCTGGTGTCTCCCGATCCCCTTTGGTGCGGCCTCGTTCCGGCTCCTGGAGGTCTTCCCCCGGTGCCAGGATGAGCCCCACGATGCGGTGGCCTCTGGTGTGGATTGTTGAAAGGTGTCATAGGATGGAATGACCGTTGGTCTTGAATTGTTATCAGTAATTATTTTGAGTTGCTTGAGGGGGCAAATCCCGTTAGAGGCCTACGGTCGACTTTCATATTGAACGGGATGAAGCCTCTAACGGGGCAAATAGTTCCCATACGCGTTCCGTTTCGGCGTACCATTGGTGGACATCTGCGAAGCGATCGGCGGGCGTAGTGAGCGCCCCAAGCTCGACGCCTTGCAATGTGCTCGGAAGCACATACAAAAAGTTGGGCGCGTACAGAAAGATCGCTGGCCTATCTTTCACCAGAATATCGGCGAATTGTGCATAGAGCTTGTCACGCGCACCAGTGTCGGTCGTCGCGCGGGCCTCCGCGAGTAGTGCGTCCGTCCTTGTATTTGCATACATTGCGAGATTGAGGCCCGGGTCATTGCGCTGGCTCGAGTGCCAAAATGCATAGAGATCAAGCTCCGGCCCGACAACTTCCCCAAAGAGCAGCGCATCATAATTGCGCGGACGGATCACGCTCGTATTTAGTTCAGAAAGCGGGTATATCTGTACGGAGACCGTGATCCCTGCTGCCTTCCATGCACTCTCGAGCGATCGCGCGGTTGCCACGAGCTCCGGCTGATTCGCAGTCGCGAGCGTAAAGGAAAGAGTCCTCTTATCCTTTTTCCACCCCCCAGCAGGAGGAGCAGCAGAGTCGAATGTCCAACCGGCCCTCTGTAGAATCGCGCGCGCTTGCCCCGCTCGTGCGTTGTTTACTCCGTCCACGGCGCTCGTACCCACAGTGCTCGACGCTGCGGATCCACCAGGCGCACGCTTGAATAGCTGGGGCGTCGCCGGCTCTGTTTTTTCTAAAATTTCGGGGGGGATGGGCCCGGCGAGGCTCGCACCGAATCCGTTGAGGTTTTGGGTGATGATCGCCTGTTTGTCTATTGCCGTGTCCAGTGCCTCCCGCACCGATGCGTCGGCAAGGAGTGCGTTCCTCGATTGGTTAAAAAAGACGCCGAAGACGCGCGGCAGTGGCACCGAGGCAAGTGCAATATCGCTGCGATCGAGAGCTAAAAGATCGGCAGGAGTAATGCCCGCAACCGCGTCGATCTCTCCGGCACCGAGTGCCCCGACCAATTTGTCGGAATTATCAAAAAACACAAACGAGATCCGCGAAAGATACGGACTCCCGAGCGCAAAATCCTTAAACGGGCTTAGATCGTAGCGCACGGCAGCACCGCTCTGATCCGTTGCGACCTTCCCGATCTTGTACGGGCCGCTTCCCACCGGACGCGTATTTAATGGACTAAACGGGAACTCTTCGGCTGACGTATGTTCCCACAATGCCTTTGGCAAGATGCCGAGAGTCGTGTTTTGGATGAACGGAGCATACGCGTGTGGGAGTGTGAAAACGACGGTTGAGGGATCAGGGCTGGAAGCGACCACGCCTACCCAATCAGCGCGACGAGGCGAATTGAGCGCCGGATCCTGCGCTTCTTGGATTGTAAAGAGCACATCGGCGGCAGTGACGCTCGAGCTGTCGTGGAAGCTAACCTCCGGACGGAGTTTGAAGGTATAGGTGCGTCCGTCGGCCGACACCGTATAGCTCTTTGCAAGATCGGGCACCAGCGTGCCATCCGGAAGCGCACGCATGAGGCCGGAATATATCAATGCGGTCAAATCTTGATCGGGCTGTGAGATGGTGAGGAGGGGATTGATAAAGCGGGCGGGTCCGATCTCTCCTTCAATGAGTGTGCCACCGTGCGCGGGGACCACCACGGACGCTGCCGTATTGAGACCTGCGAGCAATATGAGCGTGGAAAGTCCGAGGATCGCGGAGAGCATATACAAAAGGACCCGCTCGCTCGGGCTAAAACGCCGCAGCGTAGCTTCGACCGCGCCGAGCCTGTTCGCGCGGCGCTCTTTCATGAGAGCAGCTTTCCAACCGCCGCTCGTACTTTCAGCAACATCATCTGAGTATTCTTCCATAATTCATGTTTTACCAATCTGCTCCAGGCCACCCTCATCGGTACCGATGTAGAGCGTTTGCAACCCTTACAACGACCACAGATCCTAAGCTACAGCATTCCCGATCAGCGCCACGAGCGCGGAGATGGCAAGAAGCACTCCGAGCACGATGGTCGCATTGAAAAGCGTCCTCTCCAACCCGCGGCGCGTGTGGAACCCAGATGAGAAATTATCCGCGCCAAACGCTCCGCCCAAGGATGCACCTGTGCGTTGCAGCAAAATCGCCACCATCAGAAGGATAGCGAGAATAATCTGCACTATGGGCAGCAATCCCTGGAGAAAAGCCATGCCCCAGTATGCTAGCACAGGGGATTTTCGGATGCAATAGCCACACCCCTTGACCGTACCCCTACCACTCCTATATATTGAGCCTCCCTTAAGAACTCATTAGTAAGTTTTAGTCAAAAAAACATGGCGAATAAAAAAATGAACATCCAGCCCACCGGCGATCGCGTGCTCGTGCAGCGCGAAGATGTATCGGCCAAGAAATCTCCCGGCGGCATCATCATCCCCGATACGGCAACCAAAGAGAAATCCAAAGTGGGCGTCGTTCTTGCGGTCGGCCCGGGTCGCTACGGTGATGAGGGGGACCTTATCCCCATGACGGTGAGACCGGGCACGAAGGTCATTTTCAACGCGGGTTGGGACAACGAGATCCAGATGGGAGAAGCGGAAGAAGAATTTTTCCTTGTCAAAGAGAGCGATATCCTGGCAATTATTAAATAAAAAGGTTAAAAAGGGGTTTACGAAACCCCTTTGACGTTCAAAAAAAATTATGGCAAAGCAGGTGATATTTGATCAAGAGGTGAGAAGCGCGCTCAAGCGCGGCGTGGACATAGTGGCAAACGCCGTGAAGGTGACGCTCGGGCCCAAAGGGCGCAACGTGGCACTCTCCAAATCATGGGGAAGCCCGACGATCACGAATGACGGTGTCTCGATCGCAAAAGAGATCACCCTCGCCGACAAATTTGAAGACATGGGTGCTTCAATAGTTAAAGAAGTTGCGACCAAGACCAATGATAAGGCGGGGGACGGCACCACGACAGCGGTCGTGCTTACACAGGCCATCATCCATGAGGGCCTGAAGAAGACCGCACTCGGCGCCAACGCAATGATGGTGCGCCGCGGTATCGAAGCAGCCGCGAAAGACGCCGTAAAGGCCCTTATAGATATGGCGAAGCCAGTGAAAGGCAAAGCAGAAATTCGCCAGGTTGCGACCGTTTCATCGGAGTCGGAAGAGCTTGGCAAGACGATCGCGGAAGTCGTGGAAAAGGTAGGCAAGGACGGGGTGGTCACGGTGGAAGAGGCGCAGACGACCGAGATCGGCTACGAATATGTCGAAGGAATGGAATTTGATCGCGGCTACGTCTCGGCCTATATGATCACCAATGCCGATCGCATGGAAGCCATTGCTTCGGACGCTCCCATCCTCATCACCGACAAGAAGATCTCGACCATCAAAGACATTCTGCCAGTTCTCGAAAAAGTCGCGCAGTCGGGAAAGAAAGAGCTCGTCATCATCGCCGACGATGTGGATGGTGAAGCGCTCGCGACGTTCGTCGTCAACAAACTGCGAGGAGTTTTCAACGTGCTAGCGGTCAAGGCACCCGGCTACGGCGATCGCAAGAAAGAGATGCTCGCTGATATCGCGATCACCGTTGGCGGGCAGGTTATATCGGAAGACCTCGGGCTTAAGCTCGAAAACACGGAATTAAGCATGCTCGGCCGGGCGAATCGCGTGGTGGCCACTAAGGATTCTACGGTCATAGTGGGCGGCAAAGGCAAGAAAGCCGACATCGAGGAGCGCGTGGCACAGCTCCGCAAACAGCTCGAGCAAACCGACTCAAAGTTTGACAAAGAAAAATTGGAAGAGCGCATCGCCAAGCTCACAGGCGGCGTCGCCGTCATCCGCGTGGGCGCCGCGACGGAGACGGAGATGAAATACCTCAAAGATAAAATAGAGGACGCGGTAAACGCGACGAAAGCGGCGATCGCCGAAGGCATAGTCCCGGGCGGCGGCGCTGCGCTCGCTAAGGTCGCCGACAAGCTCGGAAAGAAAGTGGACGTGAAAGCACACGACGAATACACCGTGGGCTACCGCATACTCCTCACAGCGCTCTCTGCGCCACTTTTGCAGATCGCCAAGAACGCAGGCCGCGAAGATGGTGCCGTCATTCTGAAAGAAGTCGCATCGAAGGCAGCAGGCTGGGGATTCGACGCATCAGCGGAATCCGCCGACCCGATGATGGTAGACATGTACGAAGCCGGTATCATCGACCCCGTGAAGGTCACCAGAAGCTGTGTAGAAAACTCCGCCTCCGCCGCAGCCGTGCTGCTCACGACCGAAGCGGCGGTAGCCGACATCCCCGAAGACAAAAAATCTGGTGGAGGCGGCATGGGCGGTGGAATGGGTGAGATGGATTAATCCACTAAAAAAGCGACCCTCGGACATGATTAGTCCGAGGGTTCTCGCCTTCGGCTGTTGTCGCGGTGTCGCTACAGCGGGCGGAGAGGTTTGAGCCCCTCCTGGTATGGGCGGAAAAACTCCGGCGTGTACCAACCAAGAGGTCGCATTCTCCAGAACAGGTATCTACACACCGAGTTGTTCGGATCCGGTCCGCAGAAGTGAAACTTCTGGCCGTGACGTTCGAGCTCGAAGACGTCGAATGCCACGCGCATACACCAATCGCATCGAAACTGTGGTGTGCGGATATTCCGTAGATACTCGTCGAATATCTGCGAGGATTCCCATGCGTTTGAACGAGCAGACCAATACGACCACCTGCAGATCGAATTGTTCGGATCCGGTCCGCAGAAATGGAACGTCTGCCCGTGCCGCTCAATTTCAAAAAGATCGGATGACGTGCGTCTGCACCAATCACAACGATGCCTCGTCTGTGCCATTTTGAACCTCCGTCATAGGGTCTCAACCATTTACCCGGAAAATTGAAGGCCACCCCACCGCGACTCTAGCACTCTCTAGAAGAAATGCTACAATTGCTCCATGATCACCTACATAGTTCTAGCAGTCGTCGTTATTATCATTATTTGGTTTGCCGCTACTTATAATCGTTTTGTCACACTTACCCAGCGGGTGAAAGAGGCATGGGCGGATATTGATGTTCAGCTCAAACGGCGGTATGACTTGATACCGAATCTCGTGGAGACGGTCAAGGGATACGCGGCACACGAAGCGGGGACTCTGCAGAAGGTCACCGAGATGCGCACGCGCGCTATGAACGCGACCGCTCCCGCAGAAAGAGCGGAGGCGGAAAATATGCTTACCGGCGCGCTCAAGACACTCTTTGCTGTGAGTGAAAATTATCCCAATCTGAAGGCCAATGAGAATTTTGCAGAGCTCCAGCGCGAGCTCTCCGACACCGAAAACAAGATCCAAGCCGCCCGCCGCTTCTACAACGGCGTCGTCATGGACCTCAACACCAAGCTCCAATCCTTCCCGAGCAACTTTGTCGGCAACATGTTTGGATTCAAGCCGAGTGATTTCTTCCAGCTTGGCGACGCCGAAGCAGCCGCCCGCGAGCCGGTGAAGGTGAAGTTCTAGTATGCTCACATACTTGCGAGTGCTTCGAATACTTAATTATGCAGGACTCATCTGGTTCGGGATTTTGGGTGTGGCATTTAGCACCACTTATTTTGTTATGCGATTTGTCTTCTTGGACACTGAGATGCCGGATTACATCGGTCTGCCGCTTGCCTACTTCCTCCTATTTGCGGTCTTTTCCGCAGTATTTTGGAGCGCCCTTCTGTTTATTCTTGCCACCATTTCATTCGTAGTTGAGAAAAGGTACTTCAGGAAGAATAATTTGCAGGACAAGAGATTTTGGCAATACCCGGCGTTCTGGCTAGGTATCTTATCTGCGACGGTATTTATTGGGCAGGCATCACTTATCGCTTCTGGCTTTTACCTAGAATAGATATTTTTGATTGGCTGTGGCGCCGCCTTGCGAATTCATTTGCCCATCATGCGCACGGCGGGTACAATGGAACCATGAGATCGAAAACAACTGCGACAAAAAGG
Source organism: Minisyncoccota bacterium (assembly GCA_036517335.1). Taxonomy (GTDB): domain Bacteria; phylum Patescibacteriota; class Minisyncoccia; order Phycocordibacterales; family UBA2100; genus UBA10103. Next base: position 8,197 of record DATDWX010000006.1, read on the forward strand.
AAGGTGGTCCCCGGATACGATTTCTCCTATTTGTACCCGAAATATAGGGGGAAATGGGTTGCACTCACGCGCGATGCAAAGCGCGTGCTGGCCGTAAGTGATACTCTTGCCGGATTGGATCGGGATGCTGGAAAAGCTCTCGACGACGGAAAGGCGACTGTATATAGAGTGCCTGATACAGATGCGTATTTTGTTGGCGGCTATGCGTTATTCATATAGCATTGCGTTTCCTCCAAGAGAGGACGGTTCGTACATAATCCGCCCAATGGTCGACATAAGAATTTTTGGTCCCCAAGGTGAAAGAAATGCTAAGGCGCTTATCGATTCCGGGGCAGACTTTTCCATTGCACATGCAGAATACGCCGAAAAGCTCGGCGTTGAAAAGCAGCGCGACATTGAAATCGTTGGAGTAAACCGGCAACCTTTGAAAGGCTTTGTCGGAGTTATGGCACTGCATATTGAAGGTATTCCTGGCATGCGCGACGTTCCATTCGTGTTTGTCGATCGGCCCTCGGAACACATAATTCTCGGTCAAGAAGGCTTTTTCGATATGCATCAAATACGGTTTGCACGACACCAGCGAATGTTCGAGATCACGAAGGTCCGCAATAAAAGCTCATAATTATGGCAACACTATATACGCAACAAGGCCGGAATGTCTTCCGCACATGGGTGCTGATGGGCAGTTTTTTGGTGTTTGTCATCCTGATCGGCTGGGGCGCTTCGTACTACTTCAACAGTTCGGCCGTTCTTTATGGCGCGGTTGTGTTTGCTTTTTTCATGAACATTTGGGCGTACTGGTTTTCCGATAAAGTCGCCATTCGCTCGACGGGCGCCAAGCCGGCCGACGAGCAGGAGTATCGTGAATTGCACCGCATCGTGGAGAATCTAGCCATCACTGCAGGATTGCCGAAGCCTAGGGTATACATCATTGAAGACCCCGCACCGAATGCCTTTGCCACGGGGCGCGACAAAGATCATGCGGTAATCGCTGTCACGACCGGACTTCTGGCTACGATGGAGCGCGCTGAATTGGAGGGAGTGCTGGCCCATGAGCTTTCGCACGTGGGCAATCGCGATATTTTGGTCATGACGGTCGTGGTGGTGCTGGTGGGATTCATTTCGGTGCTTGCCAACATAGCGATGCATATGAGCGCGTTTGGAAGTGGGAGAGACCGGGAACGCAATAACAATCCCATCATCTTGATTGCGGTCATTGCTGCCATGATACTTGCGCCGATCGCAGCACAACTCATCCAACTCGCCATTTCCCGTCGCCGAGAATTCCTTGCGGACGCCTCTGGTGCACTCCTCACGCGCTATCCGGAAGGATTGGCATCGGCCTTGCAAAAGATCGGTCGCTACAGCGCACCGATGCAACGGGCTTCTCCCACGACCGCGCACCTCTTCATCTCAAATCCTTTTGGCGCGCGTCAAGCAGGGGCTTGGATGCAGAAGCTATTCAGCACACACCCGCCGGTAGCCGAGCGCGTCGCCGCTCTGCAGGGTATGAACGTATGAGTGAAGGGCTTAGTGGCGCGCCGCGCCCACCTTGGCGAGACAAATTGGAAATCGTGCGGCAAAATATTAAACGCACACAAGCAGAGACAAGTCTTGAACAAGAGCGGGAAATAAGCAATGCATTAAGAGATCGGGCCGAGGATGACAAACGAGATTTCGACTCTCTTACGGGTCTTTTGCGACGAGACAGATTCGAGGCTGGAGTACAAGCGATTCTCTCACCCTCAGACGAACAGAATACGATCCGTCAGAAGCGCTTGAGCTTGCTCTTTGTCGACATCGATAATTTCAAAGCGGTGAACGACACATTCGGGCATGACAAGGCCGATGACGTGCTGCGCGCCGTCGCAGACGTGCTCAAAAAAGGCGTGCGTGAAGATGACATCGTTGCGCGTTGGGGTGGTGAAGAATTGGTCGTTGCGCTTCCGGGTGCGACAGAGCGGATGGCCGCTGAAATAGCCGAGGAGTTGCGGAAGAAAATAGAGCAGCTTCGGTTTGGCGAAGCAAAACTTCGCGTCACCGCAAGCGTCGGGGTTGCGGCATCAGACGGCGAAAATCCGCGTGCTCTCCCGGAACTAATGAAATCTGCCGATGATGCGATGTATTTTTCCAAAGAAAGCGGACGCAATCGCGTGACCACCGAGTCCGGGCGAGAAACAGAAGTAAGGAGGCAGGGAGAACTTAATGTTTAAGGACGTGAATAGAGCGATATATCGCTCTATTTGCAGGTGATCCACAATCATTTTGTGGATATATATTCGCTGACATATACTAAACACGGAGGCGTCGCATAGTGGTCTAGTGCGCGCGCTTGGAAAGCGCGTGTGCCGCAAGGCACCGAGAGTTCGAATCTCTCCGCCTCCGTTTTATACTCAGCATATCCCAGAAATAACTGGCACAGGAGAAAGATGTCTGATAAAACTAGTCCCTAATGACCGACTCGCAAAAATGGTGGGCGCTGGTGTTCTTGGTGCTCGCACAATTCATGATCGTCTTGGACGTGTCGATTTTAAATGTTGCGCTGCCTTCAATCGAGCGACAATTCTCACTTACTGTCAGTGACCTGCAATGGATGGTGACCGCATACACGCTCTGCTTCGGCGGCTTCCTGCTCCTCGGCGGTCGCGCAGCGGATTTATACGGCCGCAAACGCGTTTTTATTTCAGGCGTCATTGGCTTCACTGTCATATCTCTTCTGATCGGAATCGTGGATTCAGCTTCGTTCATGGTGCCGCTGCGCGCGCTGCAAGGCCTCTCCGCAGCATTCATGTCGCCCTCGGCGCTTTCTATAATCCTCACGCTTTTTCATGAGCAGCGCGAGCGAACAAAAGCACTTTCCATCTGGGGCGTGGTCTCCGCGGGCGGCGCGACCGCGGGACTCCTCCTCGGCGGCTTGCTCACGACTTATTTGAACTGGCGATGGAATTTTTTCGTCAATGTGCCGGTGGGCATCGTCGTAATTATCGCGGCGCTGCGCCTCTTACCAGCGCGCGAGCAAGAGGAAAGCGATAAGACGCTCGATCTTCCCGGCGCCGTTCTCATCACCTCGGCGCTTCTCCTCCTCGTCTATACGCTCTCGCAGGCCAATACGTGGGGCTGGACTTCGGGCCCGACTTTCGTCCTTCTGATGTGCGCGTTCTTCCTTCTCGGCGGATTTTTCATCAACGAAGCGCGCGCTGCGCACCCACTTACGCCACTCTCGATATTCAAAATCGGCAATGTCGTGGCGGCCGATCTGGTGCAGCTGCCCATCACCGCCAGTATGTTCTCCATGTTCTTCTTCCTCACACTCTATGTGCAAAATATTCTGCACTATTCACCGCTTCAGGCGGGACTCGCATTTGTCCCGTCTTCGATCATGATCGGCATTTCCGCAACACTTGCGCCTCGTCTCATAGCGCGTATCGGCTACAAACCCATCCTTGTCATTGCGCCGCTTTTTCTCGTGGGCGGACTCTTCAGCTTCACGCAGCTCGCCGCGGACGGCACGTATTTCGATTTTCTCCCGGGACTACTCTTGATGGCGGTGGGGCTCGGCTCGTGTTTCGTTGCGATCGCGGTTGCGGCTACTTCCGGCATTCCAGGGGCGCAATCCGGCCTCGCCTCTGGCCTCCTCAATACCGCCCAACAGATCGGCGGCTCTCTCGGCCTCGCCATCCTCTCGAGCGTCGCGGCAGCGACGACGGCTGGCGCTCTCGTTGCAACACAAGACGACAAAGTGGGCGCACTCCTTTCAGGATTCCACAGCGCTTTCTACACTGGCATGGCCTTCGGTCTCACCGCATCTTTCTTGGCGTTCCTTTTGATCAAGCAAACCAAAGTGAGCCCAGTTCAAATTCCTCCGAGTGCTTGAAAATTGAATTGACGCGAGGGGCGTAGAAGCGTACGCTTTCAATATCCGACGCAACCCGCGTTCGGAAAAGCCCAAAATAGGGAGGAAGCGATGGTTCGCAAAACGATTGATTCTGGTGCCCGCGTGCCCGAGGTGGTCAGCGGCCATGACGACCACCCGCGTTACCCTTCCACCGATCAACCATCGTGGTGGGATGCGCTGTGGGAAGGGTCGGCATACCCGCCCCACGGCGCCGTCGGCGTTCTCGTGCCGAGGACAAAGGCGGCAAGCGATGCTGTCGACGCCACTTTGCCGTACGATCCCCATCCATAGCCGTATGGCGCGATAGGCAGACCCCGAGACTCGCGAGCTTGCCCGCGGGTCTCGGGTGCCTCGCCCCCATGTTCTTCAGCACAAATGATTTTGTGCTCCGCGTCCGCTTGATCGCTGCCGATCAGGCGGCGTTTACTTTTTTCATGCGATAATGTTGGGATGATGTACGGAAGCATCTGGCCCATCGTCGCTGCAGCGATTGCGGCGACGCTCATTGGGTATGTGTGGTACCATCCGCAGGTTTTTGGAGCGCGGTGGATGCGATTGAATGCCGTGACGCCCGAGAGAGCAGAGCTAGGAGCGAGCCGCCGGCATGCGTATACCGCGCTTGGCCTCGTGGCGAATCTCGTCATTGCGACCATCTTGCGCATGTTTCTCGGGGAGAGTGGTATGACGAGCGTGGCAGAGGCGGCGCGCATCGGTTTTTTCATCTGGGTCGGATTTGTTGCTACCATTTTGCTCGGCACGGTGCTTTGGGAGCATCGCCCCTTCTCCTTATACCTCATCAATGCGGGGTATTGGCTCTTGGCCCTCACCTCGATGGCGATTATTTTAGTGCTATGACACGGCCATGAGAGCACTTTTTTGGTTTGGAGCTCTTGTCGTGCTCTTCGGAGCAATCGTTGGGTTTGAACTTCTGCATTTCGGCGACCTTTTTGATTCAGGGCAGGTTCCCGGACCCCATTACACCCTCACGCTTGCTGGCGCGAGCGTTCATGTGGATCTAGCCCAGACTCCAGCAGAGCTCAAAAAGGGCTTGAGTGGCCGAGCGTCGCTTCCACAGGGTGAGGGCATGCTCTTTGTCTTTGAGAATGACGACAAGCATAGCTTCTGGATGAAGGACATGTACTTTTCCATTGATATTATCTGGCTTGCAGCTGATGGCAAGGTTGTCCACATAGCGTCGAATCTTTCCCCTGACACGTATCCACGCAATTTCACTTCGCCGAAGCCCGCCCGCTTCGTTTTAGAGGTACCGGCAGGCTGGGCAGCCGCGCACCAAGTACATATAGGCGACACGGCGCAGCTTCCATGAAGCGTTTACAATTTCTGCTAATATGAATTTTCTACTTTCCATTCCGTACATCGTATGGCTCATTATCTCGGCCGTTCTTTTCGCTGGCGTCGAGTACTTTTCGAAAAAATTCGCTCTCTCGCCAAGCTGGACATACATCGCACTTCTCTTTGCCGTTGATATTCTTGCAGTCCTAGCGTGGCTGCCCGCTATTCTTCAAAAGAATCAGTTGTCCATCGTAGGTGCCATGTGGGCAGTTCTTAGTCTAGCCGCCACTGTATTGATCGGCACTGTCATATTCAAAGAAGCGTTGAGTACGGTCGGCATTATCGGTCTTGTATTTGCATTAATTTCGGTCGTCCTTCTCTCTATTGCTTGACGTATACTCGTTTCGTGAAATTTGGTGAGCGACCCCCCTACCCATTGCAACACGAGTTAAAGAAAACGCCGCCCTCGCGGACGGTGTCTTCATATTCCATGAGCCAGTTCGGGTTCCTAGTTCAGGACTTGGTACAGGCATACTATCAGTTCGTAGATGAATGTCAAGTGAATGAAACTTGGGGAAAAACTTGGGGATTACAGCCGGTGATGGGAATCGAACCCACTGTTCATGGAATACCAAGTCCCGAACAGAACCATTCCACCGGCTGACGAGGATGGTATCACGATGATAGCTCTGGCCATGACCGAAATCCTATTAAGGTCGGACTCCGACCGCCCCGCGCGTCGGAGTTATCAACACCTCTCCCCTAACGGGGTAATTAACAGGAAGACGACATGAACAAAAACCCAAGCGTATACTGCCGTTATGCAAGAAGCCATATCTCCGTTCTGGACGGCAATTGTTTCTGTCTGGGTTTGGTACTGGAAGCTACCAACAGACGCAAAAATTCAGTTCTGGGTATTGTTTACACTCGTTCTTACGCTTATTGTGGCTATGCTCTTTGAGTTCCTTAAGCTCCGCAAGGATATAAAATTTCTTACCTTTCAGACGTTGGAGTCAGACACACCATTAACCATTAGGATTGAATTCTCTAACGATTGCAGACGAGTAATAATTATCTCAAGCTTTTACGCAGTCTCGGTTATAGGATTAAAATCACACGATTATAAGTATTCTATTGTGCTCCAAGAAGCAGAGGCAGGATCAGCTCGGACATGGTTTGCAAAGCGCATAAGTATTGATGATGTATACTCACTTGTGCTAACTGATTCTGTAAATAAGCCTTATATTACTTATTTATATAAGGGGAGGATTACGAGTAAATGGGTAGCTCGCTTTCACTGGTTTAGAAACTCTCTATGGACAAGAATAAAATCCTATTACCCTGCCAAGGGATAGGCGTTGAGTTATCCACTTTTCATGTTCAGTGGCGCATCATGTTTGCGGGAGTACAATAAATCTCCCGTTAATAACTAATCGAAGTTGCGCATGACTAAGACCATCACTCGACCGCGTCAGGCGCGGCCGGCAGGAGAAGCGGCCCCTCGACCGAGCGGTGAGCGAGGAAGTACTGAGCTCACCAGAGCGAACGTGCGACCGAACATCAGCTCGGCCCAGCGGGTGTACCAGAAATACCTGCCGCAGATACAGAAACGTGATGGGCGCATTGTGGAGTTTGGATTTCCGAAGATCGTCGAGGCGATCCACAAATCCATGCTCGCTTCTGCCGAAGGTTCGGCAGACGAGGCGCAGGTCATTGCTCACAAGGTGGCGGGGGAGATGATGCGCATTGCAAAGATCTACAAAAATTTCATGCCCACGGTGGAGGGCTGCCAAGATGAGGTAGAGCGGCAGCTGATACTCTCGGATTACGTCGCGACCGCCAAAGCATACATCCTCTACCGCGCGGAGAGAGCTAAATTCCGCAAAGAGCAGGGGAGCGTGCCCGAGCATGTCAGGAAACTGGCCGACGAATCCAAAAAGTATTTCAAGAACAATCCGCTCGGTGAGTTCGTTTACTTGCGCACCTACGCGCGGTGGATAGAAAGCGAACAGCGCCGTGAAACTTGGATCGAGACCGTGGATCGGTACGTGGATTTTATGAAAGAGAACCTCGGCGACAAATTGACCAAGCGCGAATATGCCGAGGTGCGCGAAGCTATTCTGAATCAAGAGATCATGCCATCAATGCGTGCGATGCAATTTTCCGGTGCGCCAGCCAGGAAGTGCAATACCTGTTTCTACAATTGCTCATTTACCGCACCGGTGAAGCTCGAGGACTTCGCCGAGATCATGTACCTCTCGATGCAGGGCACGGGAGTGGGCTTCGCGGTGGAGAGCCAAAATATCGAGCAGCTGCCACAGATCCAAAAACAGAGCGGCGAAAAATTGGGGGTACACGTTGTCGTTGATTCGAAAGAGGGTTGGTGCGATGCACTCACGCTTGGCCTACGTACGTGGTACGCAGGAAAGGATATCGCGTTTGATTTTTCTATGATCCGCCCCGCCGGGGCACGCCTCAAGACGATGGGTGGCAAAGCGAGCGGACCCGAGCCGCTGCGCTCTCTCTTAGAATTCGCACGCGAGCGCATCCTCAAGCGGCAAGGAAGGAGGCTCCGCACCATTGATGCCCACGACATCATCTGCAAGATCGGCGAGTGTGTGGTCGCGGGCGGCGTGCGTCGCTCGGCAATGATCTCGCTTTCTGACTTGGATGATCTGGAGCTGCGCGATGCCAAGAAAGGCCAGTTCTACCTCACTGCGCCGCATCGCGCAATGGCCAATAATTCGGCCGTGTACGAGACCAAGCCGACCAATGCGGAGCTCATGGATGAGTGGGTGGCCTTGATGAAATCAGGCAGCGGTGAGCGCGGGATTTTCAACCGTGGCTCCCAGCAAAAGACCATGCCAAAGCGACGGTCCAAGTTTCTCGAGAAGAAATACGGCGCCACAATGAAAGGCTACATCGGACAGATCGGCACGAATCCATGCGGTGAAATTTTGTTGCAATCCAAACAGTTCTGCAATCTCTCGGAAGTCATCGCGCGTGCCGACGACACCGAGAAATCCTTGCTGCGGAAGGCAAAATTGGCCTCACTCGTCGGCACGTACCAATCCACCCTTACCAAATTCAACTACATTGGTGAGGAATGGAAGAAAAACTGCGAAGATGAACGCTTACTCGGCGTTTCGATCACCGGACAATGGGATTCACCAGTGGTGCGTGATGCAAAAGTGATGCGCAAAATGCGCGACGCGACGATCACGACCAACGAGAAATATGCGAAGCGCTTCGGGGTGAATCCGTCGAATTCCATCACCTGCGTGAAGCCCTCCGGCACCGTCTCGCAGACCTTCGACTGCGCCTCCGGATTGCATCCGCGGCACTCGCAGTACTACATCCGCCGCATCCGCATCACCGCGACCGACTCGCTCTTCAAAATGGTGCGCGACCAAGGCATCCCGCATTATCCCGAAGTGGGACAAAGTGCGGCAGACGCCAACACTTACGTCTTGGAATTTCCGGTCAAAGCGCCACAAGGTAGCGTATTCAAAAACGATCTCTCCGCACTGCAGCAGCTCGAATATTGGAAGATGGTCAAATTAAATTGGACGGAGCACAATCCTTCGGCGACCGTCTCCGTGGGCGAGGAAGAGTGGGTGGCGGTGGTCGCGTGGCTCTACGACAACTGGGACATTGTGGGAGGCCTCTCGTTCTTGCCGCGCGAAGCCCATGTGTATCGCCTCGCGCCGTACGAGACAATCGACAAAAAACGCTACGAGGCGCTCGCCGAAAATTTCCCGCAGATGGATTACTCCAAACTCTACATCTACGAAAAGACAGATGAGACCGAGCAGGCGAGGGAATTGGCTTGTGCTGGGGGGACGTGTGAAATAGTGTAAAAACGAAGCCGCCCGGCGAGGCTCAATGCTCGCCGGGGGCTTTGCTTCGTTCGCACGAACGGCAATTAAGCGAAGCTCCTTATCGAGAATCGTTGGCCCACATCTCGCGCTGGAATCTCAGCACCTGTTCCCGCCATTGCTGGAACGAGAGAGCCACCTCTTTTGAGCCGAAAATCTCAACGAGAAATTCATCACTGCACGAGTCAGAGCCGAATGGCATGTGCTCCTCAGCGCGCCGTCGAATCTTATTTTTCATTGCATTCGACATTGCGTGAGGTCTCAAAAAATCGCGCAAATCATCTCGATGGATACGCATGTGCTTTCTCCTGTTGCCACAGCCTAGTGGTTTATAAGTCAATTTTACTCTCAATGGCAAGTATGATACATTGAAGGCCTGCGCAAGGCAGCCGCTCCTACGAAAGTAGGGGAGGAAAGTCCGGACACGCCCCGGCACTTTCTAGAGCTTAAATTTCCGACTAGAGGTAAACGTTTGTTTATAGTTGGGAGTAGGGAACTTTAGAAAGTGCCGGGAGGACGGTAGCGGGTAACGCCCGTCGTGCGCGAGCATAGGGATGCGAACAGAGACGCCCGAGCAGAGATGCAAAGGCCCGTGTAAGAGGACTCCCCTCGTACATGGTGAACTCGGCCGAAAGGTCGAGGTGCAACGGCAAAATTCCTACCTGCGTGCAAGGCCGTGTTCGTGGAGAACCAATTGGACTTCACGAAAGTGCCGCTTGACTCCGAGAGTAATCAAGGAGCTAGATGAATGGCTGCTCATGCCGAAAGGCAAGACAGAATCCGGCTTACAAGCGCAGTGCAGCGAGCGAAGCAGAAATGCTTCGCTTTTCTGCTTCCGAGCAAACAAGCTTGAATGAGCGAAGCGACTATCAGCGCAGCGAAGGCGAGCAAAGCGAAAGCGATGCTCGCTTTCGCTTTAGAGCGGGCACAGCTGCCTTCGGCGAGGCCGAAGCCTAAGCGCAGTACACAACCCTGCCTTTTTGGCGGGGTTGTGCTTTGTGATACTATCCTTGCATGCATATGCGGAACATCGCTGATTTGATCGCGCGCTGGTCGCTTATCCTTCTTGCGGGTCTCTCACCACTTTTCGTCATTCCTGCCGCATGGGCTGGCGTCGGGCAAGGGAAGGCGTTGCTCACGGTGTTGCTCGTCGCCGTGGCGCTCGTGGCGTGGCTCGGTGCCCGCCTTATGGAAGGCATCCTCCCGATCCCACGGAATGTGATACTTTTTGCGGCCGCGCTTCTGCCGCTCGCATACTTGGTATCAGCTATTGCAGCAGGAGCTCCAGCGGATTCATATGCAAGCGGCGGAGGTGGTCAGGACACTGTCGCAGCAGCAGCGATCCTTTTTGCGATCACGGCGCTTTATGCGTGCGTGTTTTATCCGGCGGCTCCAGCACACGGGGGACAAGCAGAGGCGCGGCCTGCGCTCGCACCGTTCGTCGCTTTTTTGATCGGAGCTGGTGCGGTGATTATTTTTCAAGTACTTCGGCTCGTCATTCCTTCGTGGCTCTCACTGAATGGCGCCATGGCAGGGAACGCGTCCTCCGTTTTCGGTAGCTGGCATGACCTTGCGATCCTTGCCGCGCTCCTCGTCTTTTTTGCGTCAGTGCTTTGGAGCTCGCCTGCGGTAGCGCGCGGGCCGTATCGGGGTCCCATCGCGCTGCTCATGCTCGTGCTCGGAATCCTCTCCTTCGCGCTCCTCATTGTGATCGGCATGGCTGATGTATGGTACGGACTCGGTGCGCTTATGCTCCTTTGTGCCTGCTATCAATGGTGGAGCGCTCGCATGCGTGAGGGACGCCCGCACAGCGATGCGCTCCTCCGTGCCACCATCTCAATCGTAATCGGTGTCCTAGCGCTCCTCGGCGGATTCGGCGGTAGCTTCATCTACGACCATCTGCCGAAGAATTTTCAGATTTCGCAATTTGAGGTACGGCCATCATGGCAAGGGACGTACGCAATCGGCGAAAAGGTGCTGGGCGGTGGGAGCGGACTCATTTTCGGCTCTGGTCCCAACACGTTCCCCCGCGCGTGGGGACTCTTCAAGCCTGCAGGCGTGAATCAAACCGATTATTGGAACGTTGATTTTCAGACGGGTGTCGGTCTTGTGCCCACGTCATTGGTGACGTCGGGCGTTTTGGGAGCGCTTGCCTGGGTCCTACTTCTTTGCGCACTGCTGTGGCGCGCGTGGCGCTTTGTCGCCAGCGAGAAGAGTGGCAGCACTCGTGGATTGCATAGTGCCCTGGTGGGAGGCGCGCTCTTCCTCGCCGCGTATCACATCCTCTATTCACCGGGGATCGCTGTCTCGGTATCACTCTTTTTATTGATAGGCCTCACCCTTGCTCTTGGTATCGGCGAGCGGGAAATCCGTGCCGTGCGGATCCCTCTTGATCTCCGTGCCTACCGGGGTATGCTCGGCATCGCTGCTTTCGTCGTGGTGGCGGGTCTGATCACTCTCTCAGGGGCAAGCATCGCCCGCGCGACGACCTCGAATCTCTTTGTCGGTAAGAGCTCGCTCGACTACCAACGCGGTGGCACGCTCGCACACTCGCTCGAGCTTGTCCAGAGGGCGCTCGTGGTGTATCAGGGCAACGATATGGCGCATCGTGCGAGCGTTGAGCTAGGGCTTCTACAAATGCAGCAGCTGGTCGCATCGGGCGACGAAACGAGCGCAGATGAGCTCCAAGCGGCCCTCTCCCGCACGATCCAAGAGGGGTTGAAAGCAGTATCTATCAATTCAAGCAATTATCAGAATTGGCTTTCTCTTGCGACGCTCTATCAGAGCTTGGGTGGCGCGGGGGTTGCTGGAGCGTATGACAATGCGCTCGCCGCCTACCAAAAAGCCGCCACCGCAAACCCCACCAATCCGATACCTTTGATCGGATCAGCGCAGATCGCGATCGCTCAAAACAATTCCTCGTCCTCCATGAGCTATTTGGACGCTGCCGTCATTTTGAAACCCAATCTCGCCATCGCGTACTATCTGCGGTCGCAGGTGGAGGCGCGTGAGAGTCGCTTTAGCGAGGCGATAGAGGATGGAAAAATGGCTGTCTCGCTCGCGCAGCAAGACCCACTCGGCTGGTACAATCTTGGCGTTATTTTCTATACGGCGGGAGACCACCAGAGCGCGGCTCTGGCACTCCAGCAAGCGGTATCGCTGAACAACGACTACGCCAACGCCCTCTTCGTACTCTCGCTTGTCTTTGAAAAACTAGGCGATCACCCGGACGCGATCATCGCGATGCGACGGGTCGTGGCACTAAACCCCTCTGATGAGACCGCATTGCAGGCACTCGCAAACCTGGAAGCAAGCGAGGGTGCTACGTCTCCCGCAAAAACAGTAACACCCCCGAGCACGCGATGATAGCGAGAGGACGATACCTGACCGAGGCGGCATTCCGGATGCTCGCCTCCGAGGTACTCGGGCTCCAATCAGCGGTCTACGTACTCGCGCTTTTTGCGATCCTCTCTTCCGTCCTTGCTCTCGTGCGGGATCGTCTCCTCGCGCACGCCTTTGGAGCTGGTCTCACACTCGATCTCTACAACGCCGCATTCCGCATTCCCGATCTCATTTTTGTCGGTATCGGTGCGCTCGTGTCAGTCTACATATTGATCCCCGAACTCTCACGCCGCACAGAGGAGGAGCGCAAAACGTATATCGACACGATCATCAGCGGGTTTTCACTTCTTGCGATCGTGGTTTGTGGTGTTGCGTTTGTCTTCGCTCCGCAGGTGTTCGCCCTGTTCTTTCCCAAGCTCGCTGCGGGAGGGCAATTAGATACGCTCACGACACTCTCGCGGATCATGTTGCTCCAACCTATACTGCTGGGTTTTTCGAATATCCTTGCGGCTATCACACAGTCGCGCCACCGCTATTTTCTCTACGCACTCTCACCACTTCTCTATAATGTGGGTATTATTGTCGGGATCACGGTCTTGTATCCGATGCTTGGGATCGCTGGACTTGCCTGGGGCGTTGTCGTGGGCGCCGCCTTGCATGCCGGTATACAAGTACCCTCTATTGTGAAAGATGGTTATTTGAAAAACATCCCGCGACTTCACGATGTCAAGGCGCTCTTCGATACCGTGGTGATTTCGATACCGCGCGCGCTCACACTCTCGATGAACCAACTTACGTACCTTGGTCTTGCTATTTTCGCCGGACTGCTCGCGCCCGGCTCGATCGCGATCTTTACCTTTGCATTCAATTTACAGGCAGTGCCCCTTTCGATCATTGGTGCTTCATATTCAGTCGCCGCGTTTCCGACACTCGCGGCAGCTCTCGCGAGGGGTGAGCGAAGCGCCTTTATCTCCCATGTCGGGACCGCAGCGCGGCACGTTGTCTTCTGGTCGCTGCCCACAGTGGCGCTCATGATCATTTTGCGAGCGCATGTGGTGCGAGTGATACTTGGCTCCGGCGCTTTTACATGGACTGATACGCGCCTTACGGCAGCGGCCTTTGCCCTCTTTTCACTCTCGCTCGTTGCGCAAGGCTTGATGCTCCTGATCGTGCGCGCGTACTATGCCGCTGGGCGCACATTTATCCCGTTTTTTGTGGCTGCGCTTGTCGCGGCAGCGACGCTCATTCTGGCTGCAGCAACGGTAGGCGCGCTCAACATCCCGTTCGTCCTTCACTTCACCGAGGTGATCCTGCGCGTGGTGGATGTGCCGGGTACGGGCGTCCTTGCGCTCGCATTTGCGTATGCGATCGTCTCTGTTGCCGGGACGATCCTGCTCCTCATACATTTTGAGCGCCGGTTCGGTGGATTTTTGAGATCAGTGCTCCCATCATGGGGTCAGAGCCTCCTTGCTGCGCTTGCATGTGGGGCCGCCACCTACGGCGTCTTGCAACTTGTGGGACCGATCACGCTCTCTTCGACGTTGCTCACGGTGTTTGTGCGCGGATTCACCGCAGGGGCCGTGGGTATCGCCACCTGCGCTGCTGCGTATCATCTGCTTGGTAGTCGCGAATATGGGGAAACCATGGCCACGATCCGCGGACGTTTACAGCGCGCGCCGCTTCCCCCATCGGTCGTCACTGCGGCCGAGGAGCAGGCAGTGCCGTGATGTCAGGTAGTCATTAGAGAGCGGCTAGGGTAGAGTGGTGCGATGCAAATCAGCCCCGTAAAAGCGCATGCGCTCACGGGGTAAAAAATTTTTATGAACATTCGGAACTTCAGCATCATCGCGCATATCGATCATGGTAAATCCACTCTCGCCGACCGGATGCTTGAACTCACCGGCACTATAGAACCGCGACGAATGCAGGAACAAGTGCTCGACCGGATGGACCTTGAGCGTGAACGGGGAATTACCATAAAAATGGCGCCCGTGCGCATGCAGTGGAAAAAAGGTGGCGAGGAATATATTCTCAACTTGATCGATACTCCAGGGCATGTGGACTTTTCATACGAAGTTTCTCGCGCGCTTACCGCCGTAGAAGGAGTGATCTTGCTCGTTGATTCCACACAGGGGGTGGAGGCGCAGACCTTGAGTGTGCTCTCCGTCGCCCGGGCGCTTGATCGCGTTGTCATCCCGGTCGTCTCCAAGATAGATGCACCGCACGCACGCGTGGCAGAAACGAAAGCAGAACTCGCGCGCCTCCTCGGATGTCCCGAATCCGAAGTGCTCGGCGCTTCGGGGAAAACGGGTGAGGGAGTGAGTGAGATTCTTGATGCGATCGTCGCGCGCATTCCCGCTCCTACGGCAGATTCGAGCGATCCGCAAGGGCTCATTTTCGATTTTGGTTACTCCGAGCATCGCGGCATCATCGTGTACCTGCGCGTCTTTGGTGGCTCGTTTGCAAAGGGGGATAAATTGCGTTTCGTGGCGGCGAACGCGGATTTTACTGCGCTTGAAGTGGGTGTGCTCATTCCTGATGAGAAGGCGTACCCTCGGCTTGCCGAGGGAGAAATAGGCTACATCGTAACCGGTATCAAAAAACCAGGCATCGCCTCCGTGGGAGACACGATCACGTCAGTCAAACATCCGGCCTCCACCATGCACGGGTATTCCAAACCCACCCCGGTCATATGGGCGAGCGTGTATCCAGAATCACAAGATGACCTCCTTCTCCTGCGCCAGTCGCTCGACAAGCTCCGCCTTTCGGACTCGTCGCTTTCATACGAAGAAGAAAGCTCCGGCGTTATGGGTAGGGGATTCCGCTGCGGATTCTTAGGCATGCTTCACCTTGAGATCATCATCGAACGATTGCGCCGCGAATTTAATCTCGATCTTGTGGTCACGCAGCCGACGACCGTATATGAGATCACCAAGATGAATGGCACAGTCGAGAATATCTACGCGCCAGCGCGTTTTCCCGACGAGGGGCAAGCAAAACTCGTGCGCGAAATGTGGGCATCCATCGCGCTCATCACGCCGCCTGCATACATCGGTGCGCTCTCGAAGCTCCTCTATGACCACGAGGCAGAGGTGGGAGATACCGAGACGTTGCCCGATGGCAAGGTGTGTCTCAATGCGAAGATGCCACTGCGTGAACTTATGCGCGGATTTTTTGACCGGCTCAAGAGCGCATCTTCAGGATTCGCCTCACTTTCGTATGAATTGATCGGTATGCGTGATGCCAATTGCGTCCGGCTCGATATCCTTGTCGCCGAGGAGTCGGTGCCAGCATTCGCGCGCATCGTGAGCAAGCGGCGTCTCCAGACGGAGGCAGAGGCGCTCGTGGAAAAGCTGGAGCAGCTCTTACCCAAGCAGATGTTTGAGCTCAAGATCCAAGCGAAAGCCGACGGCCGCATTCTCGCCTCGCGTCGCAAATCGGCGATGAAGAAAGACGTGACGCAGCACATGTACGGCGGCGACATCACGCGTAAGATGAAACTCCGCGAGAAGCAAAAAAAGGGGAAAAAGAAAATGCTTGCGCGCGGTAAGGTGGATATCCCGCACGAAGTGTTTTTGAAAGTAGTACGCGAATCCTAACCGAAGATATTCAGCAATCCGCCCGAGAAGAAAAAGACCATGCCAAGACTTACGAGAACGGCGACAACGCCCCAGACCCACTGCATGATCTTTCTTGTTCGTTTGTGAAATAGGAAGCTCATAGTTTTGCTCGGGAAATGTTTTTTGCCGTCGCTGTCTGGCGCTGCTGCGCCAGCGCTGCCTCTCGGCTCGTCAGCCTGCGAGACACGGCAAAAAACATTTCCGCTCGCCCCTCAGGTTGGTGGTACGATTATACCCTATGGCTGCATTACGCGAAAGGAACAGTCCTCTGCGTCTGATGGGCCGCCGTCTTATTTTGGTCGCACTCCTCATCTTGGCGATCAGCGCGTCGTGGGGAGTGTGGAATATCTACCACAAAGATCGTGAATCGGCTCGGCTCAACAAGGAGGCGCAAACCCAGCTGGCCGACCTTAGAACTCGGCAAACGAAATTGGAAGCCGACCTCGGCAGATTGCAGACCAACCGCGGCGTGGAAGCAGCGCTCCGCGCGCAATATGGGCTCGGGAGGGATGGCGAGGGCCTCATCGTCATCGTGGAGCCTGAAAGGCCAGCACCAGTACAGGCTACTTCGTCCGCCCTGCAGTGGCTGAAGGATATTTTTTGGCATTTGTGATGCGCACCCTTTGTCTCATCACATAATACGTATCATTGGCCGGGGGGGGGCGCAATGTGCTATAAAGCTCGGTGATGCAGAAAATAATTGCCCTTTTCTCTGGACGGTTTGTGTGGGGTTTGGCCGTCGTTATTGTGGTGGCTGGGGGCGCATGGTATCTCTTTGCCGCTCGCGCGAATTCCGACCTGCAAACCCTCGTAGTACGTCCTGTCGACTTCGCCGAGTTGGTAGCTGTATCGGGCTCGGTCGTTGCGGCGCACGATGTGGATCTGGGGTTTGCGCAGAGCGGACGCATCACTGGAGTGTACGCACCGGTAGGCGCGCACGTTGGTGCCGGGACACTTTTGGCGCAAACGGAGAATGGTGATCTGCGCGCGACCCTTGCCCAAAAAAAAGCTGCACTGCAATCGCAGCAGGCAAAGCTCGCATCGCTGAAGAGTGGTACGCGTCCCGAAGAGCTTGCCGTTTCGCGCGCGACGGTGGCGAGCGATGAAGCCGCGCTTGAGCAGGCAAAAGCGGGTGTTGTGAACGCGATACGAACAGCCTACACCCAATCCGATGATGCCATCCACAATAAAGTAGACCAATTTTTCAATGATCCCCGCAGTGGACTCCCGAAGCTCTCTTTCTCCACGGGAGCACAGGCAGAGATCACTCTCGCAAATGATCGCGCCGCTATGGAGGCGCTTCTATCGGAATGGCAAAAGCATGTGAGCGGGCTCTCCGCTGCGAGCGATCTTCCGCCTTCGCAAGCGGAGGCGCAGACTAATCTCGCGAGGATCAGCACATTCTTGTCGGACACCAACGCGGTTTTAAACAACACCACATCGAGCTCGGTGAGCCAGGCCACCATAGCGGGTTACATTACTGATGTTGCGACCGCGCGCGCGAATCTCAACACGGCGTCCGGTGCACTCACGACAGCGATAAGTACTCAATCAGCTGCTATCACGCTTCTTGACCGTGATAAGAAGTCTCTCGCGCTCAAGCTCGCTGGCACGACAGCTGACGATATTGCGGAGCAAGAGGCACTGGTCGCAGCCGCCGCAGCCGAGGTGGAGAGTGCGCAGGCGCAGCTAAGCAAAACCATCATCACCGCACCCTTTACCGGCACGATAACGCGCATGGACGCCAAGGTTGGGGAGATTACTTCACCGACCGAACCGCACATATCCATGATCTCCGACGGACTTTTCCAGATAGACTGTTACATTCCCGAGGTAGAAATAGCGAATCTTGCGGTCGGGAATGCTGCCACGACCACGCTCGATGCCTATGGTGCGGAGACCTTCTTTCGCGCAAAGATCGTCGCAATAGACCCCGCAGAGACGGAGGTCGGTGGCGTGTCCACGTACAAAACAACGCTCCAATTCCTCGCACCCGACCCGCGTATTCGCCAGGGAATGACGGCGAGCGTGGTTATCACGACCCGCGAGATCGAGGGTGCGCTCGTGGTGCCGCAGGGCGCAGTGTTCCAGAAAAACGGTCATGCGATGATCCAGCTCTTGCGCGCGGGCACGCCTGAAGACGTAGTCGTGCAGACAGGTGCATCTTCGTCTGTCGGCAACGTACAGATCATCTCTGGTCTGCAAGACGGGGACACAGTCATTCTCAATCCCGATACGTCACTCTGATCGACTATGTTTACGCCGCTCGATGCAAAGGTCGGCTGGTATCTTGCACAGCGGCAAGTGAAGCGTGCCAGCCGGTGGACGACCGGACTCGTCGTATTCGTGATGGTGCTGACCTTCCTTAACCTTGTCGTTGTGACGGGCATTTTGGTCGGACTCATCCAAGGCATCTCCAATCTATACAGAGAACAACAAACAGGCGATGTGATAGTGACAACACTAAACAGTAAGAATTACATCGAAAGCAGTCAGCAGATCATAAGCTTCATTCGCGAACTTCCGCAGGTGGAGCGACTGTCTGCGCGCTACCTCGCTGGCGGTACACTGGAAGCCAATTACAAAACGCGCACTGACCAGAGTGAAAAGGCAAACCAAACAGGCGCGAATGTGTTTGGTGTAGATACCGTCGCGGAAGACGCATTTTCCAAACTTGGATCGTACGTGGGCGAAGGCAGTTATTTGGATCCCAACGACTATGACCAGGTGCTCATCGGATCGCAGCTCATTGACCGCTATTCTTTCGGTGGCGACGTACCTGGACTCACGCCGCTCAAGGACATCCATCCGGGCAGCAAGATAAGAGTGACGATCAACGGCTCGACGCGTGAGATGACCGTAAAGGGAATCATCGTTACCACGGCGAATTCACCGCTGGCGGTCGGCGTCTTTATGCCAGAGGGCGAGGTGCGCGAACTCATGGGGCGTACGGATTTCAATGTCAATCAGATCGCGATCCGTCTCAAATCCGGCGTGGATCCTGCGGCGTTCCGCGATCTCCTGAAACGCAGCGGTGTTGCGCGCGTGGCGAGCGTGCAGACTTTTGAAGACGCTATCCCCAATGGCGTGGAAGAGATCAAGCAAACGTTCGCCATGCTCGGCAACGCCATCAGCTCGGTCGGGCTTGTCGTCGCTTCCATCACCATTTTTATCGTTATTTTCATCAACGCCGTCACGCGCCGCAAATTTATCGGTATCTTAAAGGGCATCGGTATCAGCGGTGAGGCGATCGAGCTCTCCTACATGTTCCAGTCGCTCTTTTATGCGCTCATCGGCTCTGCTATTGGCCTTGCGATCCTCTACGGCTTTCTCGTGCCGTATATTTCGGCGCATCCGATCGTGCTCCCCATAAGCAACGTCATTCTCGTTGCGCCGCTTCCCGACACCTTTGTGCGCATCGCGCTCTTGGTTGCCGCGACCGTGATCGCCGGATATATTCCGGCGCGCATGATCGTGCGCAAGAATACGCTTGAGTCTATTCTCGGAAGAAATTAATTATGGCTACGATCGAAGTGAAGAATTTGGTCAAGACGTTTGGGACCGGTGAGCTCGAAACCAAGGTCTTGAAGGGCATTAATCTCTCCATCAAGAAAGGTGAGTGGGTCGCGATCATGGGTAGAAGCGGCGCAGGCAAATCCACGCTCATGTATCAAATGAGCCTGCTCGATGATCCGACAAGCGGTGAAGTGATCATCGAGGGCCAGGCGACGTCAGAGATGTCTGATCGCGAGAAGATCCGCATGCGCCTCTTCAAATTCGGTTATGTATTCCAGGATTACGCTCTTTTGCCGGAGCTTACCGCACTCGAGAATGTGGTGTTGCCACTTTTGATGGAAAAGTACTCACGCGCGGATGCCATCCAGCATGCCGAGGGGGCGCTGAAGAAAGTCGGACTTGGCCACCGCTTCCCCAACCTCCCGAGCCAACTCTCCGGCGGTGAGCAGCAGCGGGTCTCGGTGGCGCGGGCGATCGCCGAGACGCCCGACATCCTCTTTGCCGACGAGCCCACCGCCAATTTGGACAGAGAATCCTCCCAAACGGTAATGGACATTTTCAGCGCCCTGCACACAGAAGGTCAAACCATCATCATGGTGACGCACGAAGAGGAATACGGCCGCCTCGCCGACCGCACCATCCAGCTCGACGACGGCAGGATCGTTTAGGGTGCGCCGCCTACTTTTTGATAATTGGAGTAAAGTCGGACCACTGCTCGATACGGAACGCGCGGATGTCTCGCACCGACGGCGCGAACCACGCAAGTGCTTTCAATGCCATGATTGCCTGAAACAAATTCGCCAGGTCTTCGCTTTTGAACATGATTATTCGATAGGATCTTGGAGAATATCGACAATCGGATAAGCCGTCAGCTCACCAGTTTCGATTACGCGGATCATCACAGAGGAATCGTCAACCGGCCTCACCACTTCATACAGCACACCCTTGGCCCCGAATCGGTGTACGCTACCTACGAGTGATTGCGAAGAAACTCTCTCGCGTACTTCAACTTTCATGATCGAATTGTATCATCTGCACATCCCTCCGCAATGCCATATCGGCACCAGTTTGGCACACGGGAGTGGGAGATATAGAATTGAGCCCTTGCGGGATTAGTTTAGTGGTAGGACGACTGCTTCCCAAGCAGTAAGCGCGAGTTCGATTCTCGCATCCCGCATATGTTTTTAAAAGAAAAGGAAACAGTCGAAAAGATACTCTATAAGGTTGGAGTTGAGATAAATGGTAGGGAGGCGTGGGATATTCAAGTACATAACGAAAGATTGTATAGACGCGTTTTGGCGCAGGGTTCACTGGGACTGGGCGAAGCGTACATGGAAAAGTGGTGGGACTGTGAGCGCGTCGATTTATTTATTGAGAAACTGTTGCGTTCAGGAAAATATGCTAACGAAATAAACCTGCCACTCATCCTGCTCGGCATCAAAGCTCGCCTCTTAAATCTCCAATCGAGGACAGGAGCCCGGAAAGTCATCGAGAAGCACTACGACCTCAGTAACGAGTTATACATGTCTTTTTTGGATCCCTATAACCAATACACATGTGGATTTTTTCAAGAAACCAGCGACCTCGACGAAGCCCAAGTAAAGAAACTTGAGCTTATCTGCAAGAAACTTCAATTAAAGGAAACCGACAGAGTTCTTGATATTGGATGCGGCTGGGGGGGTTCGCCAAATACGCTGCGGAACATTACGGATGCAAGGTAGTAGGGATTACTATTTCTGATGAGCAAATTAAGTATGCGCAAAAATATGTAGCAGGATTACCTGTAGATATCCGCAAGCAAGATTACAGAGACTTATCGGATGAGAAGTTCGACAAGATAACCATGATTGGAATGATTGAGCATGTCGGTTATAAAAATTATAGAAAGGTAATGGAGGTGGTAGGTGGATGTTTGGCA
Source organism: Minisyncoccota bacterium (assembly GCA_036517335.1). Taxonomy (GTDB): domain Bacteria; phylum Patescibacteriota; class Minisyncoccia; order Phycocordibacterales; family UBA2100; genus UBA10103. The sequence continues at coordinate 29,659 of DATDWX010000006.1, forward strand.
GACAACGGACTTTTTCTTTTGCATACGATCGGCCAAAATATATCTTCAACGACAGGAAACCCTTGGTCAGATAGATACATCTTTCCCAACGGCATGCTTCCATCCATTAAGCAACTGGGGCAAGCAAGTGAGGGGCTATTCGTCATGGAGGATTGGCACAACTTTGGCCCCTACTACGCTGATACATTGCTAGCATGGGATGCCAATTTCCAGAAGAACTGGCCGACAATACAGGAGCAGTATTCGGAAACTTTCTACCGCATATTCAGGTATTATTTCAATAGTTTTGCTGGAGCCTTTAAGGCAAGGCACATTCAGTTGTGGCAAATTGTTTTTAGCAAAGGGGCAAGCAACCATGTCTATGAGCGCGTGAGGTAGGACAAATGGGCCATTGCAAGAAAATGAGTATGATATACTAACCATCCTTAATTACTAAACGCACATTCTTATGGCTGCACAAAAAGAGGTTAGCATTTACACCACCCCCACCTGCCACTTTTGTCATGCGGCCAAAGAGTTTTTCGGCGAGCACGGCGTGAAGTATAGCGAATACAATGTGGCGACCGACCTCGAAAAACGCAAAGAGATGATCACCAAGAGCGGGCAGATGGGCGTACCGGTCATCTACGTGGGCGATGATCTAGTCGTCGGCTTCGACGAGTCGAGGTTGAAGGAATTGCTTGCTGTCTAGGCATTGTCGTGCAGGCGCGCTAAAGTATTTCTGCGCCTCCGTAGCTCAATGGATAGAGCAATCCCGTCCTAAGGGAGAGATGTGGGTCCGATTCCTGCCGGGGGCATGAAATAGATGTGGTAAAATTTGCCTATGCCCCCGACCTCTCATCAGCCTCTGCTCGAAGAGATCCACCGCCTCACGCAGGATAATAATCGCTTGCTCCACAAATTGCGCCGCGGCGCGATCTGGGGGAGGTTGTTCACCCTCCTGTTCTACGCTGCACTCCTCTTGGCGCCGATCTGGTTCTACCTCACGTATCTCAATGGCACCGTCCAACAGCTCCTCCAGGCTTATCAGAAGGCGCAGGGAACAGGCCAGCAAGCGCAGGGTCAGTTCCAGGCTTTCCAGCAGGCATTCAACGATTTTCGCTCCAAAATTCCAGGCATGGGAGCAACCTCCTCGCCACCGCAATAGCATAGAAGCGAGATTGCGTTTGTGTTAAAGTGGCGGCATTGCCCAGATAGCTCAGGTAGTTAGAGCATCCGCCTGAAGAGCGGGGGGTGGTCAGTGCAAGTCTGACTCTGGGCACACATTCCTTGCCTCACGGCGTGATTCGTGCGAAAAATAGGGCGACGGCCTCATCGTCTAGCGGCTAGGACACAAGCTTCTCAAGCTTGGAACCGGGGTTCGATTCCCCGTGAGGTCAAAAAATATGAATCTATCCGATAGAAAATTAAGACGGAGCGCCGAGCATGTTTGCTATGAAATCTCAATGCTTCATTTTACAACACAGTACATGTCGGAAATTCCCTCGCACGCGCTGTCCGTAAATCGATATCTGCCGAATGCATTATTGGAATCATGGTGTGTACATTTAAGAAACTTATTAGATTTTTTCTATACACAGGCAGCAGAAAGATACAACGATGACATGGTTGCAGAAGATTACGTTTCTGATTTAAGACAGTTTAAGCGCCAGCGAGCAAAGGTAAAACTGCCAGCCCTTAAAAAGCGGATAGCCAAACAAATTGCCCACCTGACGTATCATCGCAATGTATACAACAAGAAAACCAAGCCGTGGCACTATCGAGACATATACGGAAAGCTCAAACCGACGATTAGTGCTTTCTATGACGCATTGCCAGACCACCGAAAAAAATGGCCTCACTTTGTTCAGTTAAAGAGGATGATAGATGCCTAAATCAACTTGATCGGGGATATAATGCTCGTGTGAAAGCCCCCCAACAATCCCAAGATTTTCCCGACAGCTTCTATCGCGTTTCGGTGAAGGGCTTGTATGTGCGCGAGGGGAAGATTTTGCTTTGCGAGGATTGGACAGCCAACAATTTATTCAAGGGGGAAAAAGCCGCTTGGGAATTGCCTGGGGGTGGTTTGGATTTTGGCGAGACACCGCAAGAAGGTATCAAGAGGGAAGTGCGAGAGGAGATGGGGGTGGAAGTGGCATGGATCGCTGACAAGCCGACCTATGCGTGGACCCGCAGGCGAGAGCACTCGCGCGGGATGGATTGGTTCTATTCGATAATCATCGCGTATCGTTTTGAGTTGAGGGACCTGAACATCACCCCGAGTGAGGAGTGTCGCTCTATCAAGTTTTTCACACAAGAGGAGCTCAAGGTCGAACCCGACCTCAACAGCCAAACGGAAGCGTTTCGGGACATTTTCAACCCTGCCGATTTTAAGGAGTGAATACTGGAGGAACTGGACTGTTGGTTTTGAGTTGTGTATCTTTTTGGGGAAAAAAGTTCCGAAACCTGGCAAGACCCTCTCGTATTTAAAGTGGTGTGGCCCGCCTCACAGGGAGGCGGGCGCACGTGGCGGGAGAACAGCGTCAATCGAGCGACAATTGCGAGACGTACCATCTGCTGTTCTCACTGCCCCTCCTGTTCTTGTAGCTGACCCGCTGACCTTCAACGAGATCCTGGAGACCAGCCCTCTCCAGCGTTGAAAGTGGTACAAAAACATCAGCACCACCTGACATTGGCCGTATAAATCCGTAGCCCTTATCTACCCGGAACCATTGGACGACGCCGTGCTGCCACTCCACCAAAGCAGCGCGCGGATCTTCTAGCATGATCCGCAGGTTCACAGCCGACGATTTGTTTCCGACGATTTCGATCTCGTATTCAACGGGAAGGCCTTCGGCCAAGGTCGACAGCCCCAAAGGTGTAACAGCAGTCCAGTGAAGGAAAAGGTCCTTCTCCCCAGAGTCCGGTATTATAAATCCGTACCCTTTATCGGGATTGAACCATTTTACGATACCGCACCAACGGCCGGGTGATTGAGTAGCAAGCACAGCAGACCTCCTCAACGTGAAGCGAGTGTGATTGGGCAGTGTTCTGAAAGAACCCCCCACTCTCCAGCTATGGCCGAATGCTCATGCTTGAGCACGCGACTGACAAGAGAGAAGGATGGGCATAGTAGCACGCAGCAGAGGAACACTGAAACATGAGGGCCGCCGCGATGATAGAATACGGCGAAGCCATGGATGCAATGCCGATGTCGGTCATTCTCGTTATTGCGGTTGCGACCGTCTTTTTGTCGGTTGCGGTGGGGCTCACCTATGGGGTGCGGAGCAAGTTCGTGCGCACGCGCTTCATCATGACGGGCTTTTTTATCTACATCGTCTTTACGCTGACCGCATCATTCTGGCAATTCGCCCTTGCCACGCTCCCATACACCATCCCCGCGGCGCTGCTGGGGGTAGCGATCGGTTACTTCGTGGGCGTGCGAGCCGCGAGTGAAAAGCTGAAGATGCAAGGGGTGCAATACTATATGGAGCACTTTGCGCACGTGCACATACACGAGGTCAAAGCGCTCAATTGGTGGAGCCTCATTAATTATTATTCGGTCATGGGCGTGCTCGTGCTGATCAATTTAGTGGGGTTGAGTAACGTCATTTTCGACGGGTCGCGGCTCTGGGCCATCATCACCAGTACGGTGGGGGCGCTCTTGATAGGGTCTATCGTCCCGTACCTCATACACTTGTGGAGTATCAGAGCTACAGGAATGCATTAAATCCTACAAGGGAAAGAGCAAAGGATACGAGCACTATCACAACAAGCGAGAAGAGAAACATCCGCCGCGCCCAGCGCCCGCTGCTTGCCGTCCAAAACCCAAGTATGGCGTACAGAAGCCACAGGAGCGAAACGCCGAGGATGACAAAGCCCGCGCGCGGTGCGACAGGAATGACGAGCATAGAGAAGGCGGCGGCGAATGCTCCGATAAAGAGTACAATCTCTACTTTCGTGCGGACGAGTCCTTTTTGGAGCGGCAGTACCGGAATGCCTGCTACGGCGTATTCCTTTGCTCGATAGATCGAGATGGCATAAAAGTGCGCCATCTGCCAGAAGACAAGGATGGCGTAGAGGAGGAGTGCAGAAGTATCGAGGGCACCCGAAACAGCTGTGTAGCCCACGACCGGTGGCACAGCGCCCGCGAGCGCTCCCGCATAGGTGAAATAAACAGTGCGACGTTTTGCAAGCGTGTAAACGATAAGGTACATGCAGTACCCAAAGAGGAGCACACCGAGCGCCACCAGATTCGTCGCAAAGAAAAGCACCAGCGTACCGGCCAGCCCAAGTATCGAGCCGAAAATCGCCGCATGTCTTACCGAAATACGGCCTGAAGGTATTTCGCGCTCCTTCGTTCTTTCCATTCGCGCATCTATATCACGGTCAAGAATGTTGTTGATGACACACGCGCTCGCAGTGACCAGTGCAAAGCCAATGAGCGTGTAGAACATAAGCAGCCAGTCGATCGAATCACGCGATGCAAAGAGAAATCCGGCGGCTGCGGTGATCGTATTGCCGTAGATGATGCCAGGCTTTGTGAGATTGTAGTAGTGCATGCGAAGTGTTTGCGCCGTTAGTCGGCCTGCGTGGATGGAGAAATGACACCGCCGATATACATTTCCTCCACTGAAGTGTGCGTGAGGTTGCTCATGATCCACAGCGATCCCCCCACTACGATCACGACGATGAGGACGGCGAAGGCAAGCACCGTCGCATTCCAACCCGACTGTGAGCCCTTACCAAGATGGAGGAAGAAGATGAGCTGCGCCATGAGCTGCGCTATTGCGAGGACTAAAATGACGAGAATCAGCATCCCGTGCGGGAGGATCTCGTGGTGGGTAACGAGGTCCCACTGCACGAGGCCAAAGGCTAATCCAGTACACAGTATAGAAAATAAGAAACCAAAGATGTATGAGTGGATCGATCCATACGCAGACTCGGCTCGCGCGTGAGGGGTGTTGTGATAATCGGTGCGCATAGAACTCACAAAAGTGCGAATAAATAGACGAACGTAAAAATAAAGATCCACACGATATCGAGAAAGTGCCAGAACAAAGTCAAACACATGAGCTTGCTTCTGGTACCAGGAGTGAGCCCTTTGTAGAGGAGGTGAAAGAGGAGCACTAGCATCCAAAGTGAACCAAGAAAGATGTGAAGCCCATGCGTCCCCACGAGCGTGAAGAATGACGAGAGGAACGCGCTCTGCTGCCACCCGTGACCTTCGCGCACGAACTGCGCGAATTCGCTCACCTCCATTGCGAGAAAGGCACACCCGAGCGCGAATGTCGCAAGCAGGAGAATGATGACTTCTTTTTTCTTCTTGTGATGTGCAGCGAGCATCGCGAGCCCGATCGTGGCGCTCGACACGAGCAGAATGATGGTCTCGGCGAGCACAAAGGGGAGGCTGAAGAGTTCTGCCCCGGAAGGCCCGCCAAAGGTTTCCCCACGCAAGACCGCATAGGTAGCAAACAACGCCGCGAATAAGACACAGTCGCTCATCAGGTACACCCAAAACCCGAATGGCACCCTGTCGTTCGTGTGTTCGTTCATACGAGTTTACGCAGTCCGTGTTCGATCCGCGCTATTTCTGCCGCGGGCACCGTGTACTCGATATCCTCCCCGAAAGAGCGCGCGACGACACATATGAAGATCGCAAGAAGCGCCAGCACTACGAGCCACCATATGTGCCAGACCATAGCAAAGCCGAACGCAAAACTACACGCTGCGATAATGAAGCCCATTCCCGTATTTTTCGGCATCACAATGTCTTCGTATTGTGTGCTCGCATGATTGAGGCCCGCTTGCTTCATTATCCAGAAGGCGTCGCGTCCCGCTATGCGCGGAATGATAGCGAAATTGTAAAAAGGCACCGGCGAAGGCGTGGACCACTCAAGCGTACGACCATTCCACGAATCTCTGGGCGCAACATTGTGGTGGCGCTGGATAATACTCACGATGAGTTGCAGCGCTTGGAAGGCGAGCGCGAGCGCGATGATGCACGCGCCGATCGCAGCCACAACGAGTAGCGAATGCCATTCGGTGGACGTGCCTATGGAAGAGAGCCGTCGCGTCATGCCCATGATGCCGAGAATATAGAGCGGGATAAATGCCGTGCAGAAGCCAACAAGCCACAACCAAAAGGCCCATTTACCAAGCCGCTCGTTGAGGGTGAAGCCAAAGATCTTCGGGAACCAATACGTGAGGCCGGCAAAAAAACCAAAGAGCACACCGCCGATGATCATGTTGTGGAAGTGAGCGACGAGAAAGAGGCTGTTATGAAATTGAAAATCCACACCCGGCACCGACATAAGAACGCCGCTCATTCCACCCAGCATGAAGGTCGTGATGAATCCCAAGAACCACAGCATCGGCGTAGGAAATACGATGCGGCCGCGGAACATCGTAAAGAGCCAATTGAATACCTTGACGCCAGTGGGGATAGCGATCGCCATTGTGGCGATGCCGAAAAAAGCATTTACATCCGCCCCCGCGCCCATCGTGAAGAAGTGATGCAACCACACGAGGAATGACATCACAACGATAAGCAAGGTCGCGATCACCATCGAGACGTACCCGAACAACTTTTTTTGCGCAAACACAGGCACGATCTCCGAAAAGATCCCGAAGGCAGGTAGAATGAGTATATAGACTTCCGGATGTCCCCACGCCCAAATGAGATTCACGTACATCATCGCGTTTCCCCCAAGGTCGGTTGTAAAAAAGTGCATGCCCATCGTGCGGTCCAGTGAGAGGAGCGCCAAGGTCGCGGTAAGGATGGGGAATGCAAAAATGACGAGCGCCATCGAGCCAAGAGATGTCCATACAAAGATCGGCATACGCATCAGCTTCATACCAGGGGCGCGCATCTTGATGATGGTCACGAGGAAGTTGATACCAGAGAGTAGGGTGCCGACGCCGGCTATCTGCAAGGCCCAGATATAATAATCAACGCCGACACCAGGACTGTATTGCAATTCCGAGAGCGGCGGATAGCCGAGCCAGCCCGTAGCCGCAAATTGTCCTACGACGAGCGAGCAGTTGATGAGCATGGCACCAGCCGCCGTGAGCCAGAAGCTCATTGAGTTGAGAAAGGGAAAGGCGACGTCGCGCGCACCGATCTGCAGCGGTACCACAAGATTGAGAAGCCCAAACATAAGCGGCATGGCGACGAAAAAGATCATAATGACGCCGTGCGCGGTAAATATCTGCGAGAAATGCTCGCCGTTCAAAAAACCGACGTTGTCGCCTACCGCAACTGCTTGCTGGCCGCGCAGCATGAGCGCATCAATGAATCCGCGCGCGACCATTGCGAGCGACAGCAGAATATACATGATGCCTATTCTTTTTGCGTCCACCGTGGTGATCCACTCATCCCAAAGCCATCGCCAGCGTTTGAAATAAAAGAGTGCAATGATAACAGCGGATGCGCTTCCCAATACGACCAGTTGCCCGATCGTCTCTACAAGTCCATGCTTCAATGCTTCGAGTGTTAATTTTCCGAACATAGATCTATTCCTCCCGAGGCGCCTGCCCGTACTGAAGTACGTTCGGGCGGGGATCCGCCTCCCTAGGAATTCCGTGCATGGGCATCCCGCGGGAGGGCTGCATAAATTTCATCAAGATCGTAGTATAAAGGTTGTCTTCCACCGTTCCATAAAAGCTCGGCGGATCTGCAGTGCTTGGATCTGCAAGCGAAGAGTATTCGTGAAGCGTGAGCGTACCTGAAGAAGTTTGCACACCACGCACCCAGGCATCGAATGCATCCTCTGAAGTGGCGATGACCTTGAATTTCATCTGCGCAAATCCGTCGCCACTATAATTGGCCGAGCCGCCCGCGTACGTGCCCGCTTTGCTTGCAACGAGGTGGAGCTTGGTAGACATGCCAGCCATCGCATATATTTGTCCCCCAAGCTGCGGGATCCAGAATGAATTCATCGGTGCGTCGGAGGTGATATGAAATTCGACGGGTCGGTCAATGGGCAGCGCTAAGAAATTGACCGTCGCGATGTGCTGCTCCGGATAGATAAACAACCACTTCCACTGCAAAGCGACCACTTGAACAGTGAGTGGATGCCCGAGGACAGCGAGCTTTTTGTATGGATCGAGCTCGTGTGTACTCGTCCACGTCAGGGCGCCGAGCACCAGCACGATCTCGAAGGGAATTGCCCACCACACGAGCTCTGCCATAGCGCCGTGCTCTTCGTTCGGTGTGTACCGTGCGCCTTTGTTGCCCGCTCGATACCACCAAGCGAAAAAAAACGTAAGCGCGAGTATTGGAATGACGACTATGAGTGTAAGGAGTGTCGCCGTGATCAAAAGTGAGCGCTCTTGTGCAGCAATGAGGCCCGCCGGCTCGAGTACCGCGAATGTGTGACCTTGAAGCAGCAGTACTACAGCCAGGATCGCTCCAGCGCCAAGCGTAAAAATAATCGCAAATATAATAGAGGGCTTCATTGGCAAATCTAGTATATCAGCCGTCGAGCGGTCCCATGGACGGCCATCAAACTAGTGTAGAATATCCACATGCTGCTCATCATGCACGTAGGAGTCGCGCTCGCGAGTGTGGGGTATACGGCGTATGTATTTTTCTATCCCTCCCGTACAAAGCTCTACAGCGCCTATGTCCTGATCGCAGGCACCCTCCTCACCGGCACGGTGCTCGTCGTGCAGAATCCGGCGCATTTGCCGGGGGCGTGTTCGACGGGGCTTCTTTACATCGCGGTCATGTTCGTTGGTATCGCCTCCATTCGCACCAAACTGACCCGCATTCTGTCGGAGTAGGAGGTCTTGTAGGCGGGGCGAAATCGCCGCTTTGCAACTTCTACTTTCGGATGGATTTGGTGTATACTTTCCCCATGTCAAAAGTAATTACATCGGGTTCGGTAGCGTACGACCGCATCATGGATTACGGTGGATTATTCGCCGACAGTTTTGTGCCCGACAAGATCCACAACATAAATTTGAGTTTCAAGGTGGACAAACTCTCTGTTGAGTTTGGCGGTACCGCTGGCAATGTTGCTTACAGTCTCGCGCTCCTCGGCGAGCAGGCGGAGATCATTGCTACCGTTGGCGCGGATTTTGGTTCGTACCGCGCTCACATGCTGCTCTCAGGAGTAGATCCGACGACCATTCACGAAGTGGAAGGGGAACTCACCGCGTCGGCGGTGTTGTTTACCGACCGCGCTGACAATCAGATCGCTGCATACCATCCCGGTGCGGGAGGTCACGCGTACGACACACCCGTCAATACCGATGGCCGAGCGCTCGCCATCGTGAGCCCAGGCTGCGAAGCGGACATGATGTCCTTGCCTCCGTATTATCGCCGCCGCGGTTTGCGCTACCTCTACGACCCCGGCCAGCAGATCACAGCTCTCACGCCAGAGGCTCTTAAAGATGCGATCACCGGGGCGCATGTACTTTTCGCCAGCGACTATGAGCTCGGACTAATCGCACAAAAGACAGGCTGGGCGGAGGGTTCGCTCCTGCAAAATGTACCGACCGTCGTCGTCACCTATGGTGTCGAGGGCTCACGCGTCGTTACTCGTGAAGGTGACTGGCGTGTCGCCTCTACCCCTGCCAAGACAGTGATCGATCCGACCGGCGCGGGAGACGCGTATCGGGCCGGTTTTATCAAGGGGATCTTTTTGGGCCTTCCGCTCCAATCGTGTGGTCGTCTCGGAAGCACGGTTGCAGCGTATGCAGTGGAAACTTACGGCACCCAGACGCATAAATTCACTTTGCAAGAGCTTGCCGATCGGTATCAGAAAACGCACGGAGAAAAGTTGCCGGTCTAGATAGAACCATGGATTCCGACGTCAAAGACATCGCACTCGCGATAGAGGGAAAAAAGCGCATCGAATGGGCGGCGCGGGACATGCCCGTGCTCCACGAGGTCCGTACACGCTTCGAGAAGGAGCTGCCGCTCAAGGGTAAAACGCTTGCCGCATGCCTGCATGTGACGGCGGAAACGGCCAACCTCATGCGCACCCTGAAAGCAGGTGGCGCGAGTGTGTACCTCTGCGCCTCAAATCCACTCTCGACCCAGGATGACGTGGCGGCGAGCTTGGTGCAAGACCTTAGTATCCCGACCTTCGCGATAAAAGGCGAAACGCGCGAGCAATTTTTCTCCCACTTGGAGAAAGTGATAGGTATGAAGCCGCACCTTACGATGGACGATGGTGCGGACCTCGTCTCGACCATACATCAGAAATATACTGAGTTGCTCCCGCAGCTGATCGGTGGCACCGAAGAGACGACCACAGGGGTTTTGCGCCTGCGCGCGATGCATCGGGGCGGTGCACTCAAAATGCCCATTGTGGCGGTCAATGATGCTAAGACGAAGAATCTCTTCGACAATCGGTACGGCACAGGACAGAGCACGCTCGATGGTATCATCCGTGCGACCGACATGCTCATTGCAGGAAAGACGGTAGTCGTGGCCGGATATGGTTGGTGTGGCAAGGGGCTGGCGATGCGGGCGAAGGGCATGGGCGCGAGTGTCATCGTGACAGAGATTGACGCGGTCAAGGCCCTTGAGGCTGTAATGGATGGTTTCCGTGTCATGCCGATGAAAGCAGCAGCGCAGGAAGGGGATCTTTTCGTAACGGTTACGGGCGATGTGAATGTCCTCGTCGGCGAGCACTTCAGCGTGATGAAAAACGGCGCGGTCATCTGCAATGCGGGGCACTTTGACGTGGAGATCAACATACCAGAACTCCAAAAATTGGCGTCACATGTAGAGCACAATGTTCGCGCATTCGTTGATGAATACACGTTGAATGGCAAAAGAATTTACCTCCTCGCCGAAGGTCGTCTGGTCAATCTTGCTGCCGCCGAGGGGCATCCGGCGAGTGTGATGGACATGAGTTTTGCTACGCAGGCCCTCGCTTGTGAGTGGATGGCGAAGAGCAAATTTGCCCCCGGTGTCTATGACGTCCCCGAAGCCATCGAGAAAATGGTCGCGAGCACCAAATTGGCCGCCATGGGCCACTCGATCGACTTTCTGACCCCCGAGCAGCAGAAGTATTTGGCTAGCTGGGAAGAAGGCACATAACGTCAAAAGACACAGCTTCTTAGCGCTAAAATGAAGGTTGCATGAGGCCACATATTGGTATTGACAGCAAGCTTTGGGTATGTTAATATTGCAGACACAAGAGATTAGTGCTCTTGTATTACATGACACCACTTGCTATGGCCCTTATGGGGCTTTTTATTTTGCCGGGTACTGCCACGAGCTGGGCGACCGCTTCGGAGGTTCCCGAGCTACCTACTGCGCCCGCCTACGTCGTCACGATGACGGGGTACAACGCCGTCGAAGGTCAGACTGATGGCGATCCACTCACTACCGCGAGCGGCGCTTTTTCAAACCCAGACATCGTCGTTGCGAGGTCTGTGGATCTTGCCGATGAGCTGCCATTTGGCACTGTTATCGAAATCGATCACGCAAGTACGACTTCTGATTGTGGATATTCTTCCGTCGAAGATCATATTGGCCTGCGGGTCGTAGCCGACTCGATGCACTCGCGTATGCGCAATAAGATAGACGTGCTCTTCGGCAATGACGAAACGGTGATTCAAGGCGAAAGGCGTCGGAATGCGGCAAACGCGATAGGATTTTGCCGAGGGACCCGCATCCACGTAGTCGGGCGTATAGATATGGCACGTATGCCAAAGACCCAACTGCAACTCGCGGCCATGATCGGTCGTGGCACATTCGCAGTCCGCAATTAGTCTTGCTATCATCGCCGCATGACCCCATGCTTTGCGGTGGAGTTTGAGACACCAAAGAAATATATTTTGCGTGGGCTATGGTTCGGTCCGCCTGCCCGCCGTGGAGGGAAAAAACCCAGGCGCACGGTGCTCTGGGTGCACGGGCTCGGCTCCTCCGCTTTCAGCATGCATCACGTCACTAAGTCGCTTTTAAACAAAAACACAGGGGTCCTCACATTTAACAACCGTGGACACGATATTGTCAGCAAGACGCATTGCAGCGTCGGAAAAAGAGGGATCCTGGGAGGCACCGCCCATGAGAAGTTTACCGATTGCGTTGACGATATTCAGGGCGCGATCAATTTCGCACGCAAGCAAGGCGTGAAAAATATCTACCTTGCCGGGCACTCAACCGGCTGCCAGAAATCCATCTATTGGGCATATAGAAAGAAGTCGCGCGTGGTGAAAGGAATAATTCTCCTTGCTCCCATCAGCGACTGGTCGGCCGAGATGCATTTGCAGGGCAAGAAAAAAATAGACCGCGCTACGAAGATTGCCCGACAGATGGTGCAACGAGGAAAGAAGCACGAACTACTGCCACCAGGGCTTTGGCACCAAGCACTTGATGCGCAGCGATTTTTGAGTTTGTGCACACCTGATTCTGTGGAGGAAATATTTTCATACGCCCAACCGAACAAGAATCCGCGAACTTTACGCTCTGTTAGGAAACCCCTACTCGTTCTCTTGGCCGAAAAAGATGAATACGCCGACCGACCCGCAAAGGAAATCGCTGCGTGGTTTGAAAAAAATCTGACCAATAAACATAAAGTGGTGATTATCTCCGGCGTGAAGCATAGTTTTAAAGGCGCGGAGAAGCGGGTGGCGAAAGCTATAAAAGAATTCATTGCGGTACAATAACTTTCTATGATGCATTTTACTCTCTCTCTCTCTCTCTCGTATTCGCGCCTGACCTTTTGAAGGCGGAAGCAACAATCACTTTCTTACCCAGTATCTGTTTTTCAGAGTTTTGCTCAACCGATGCGCGTCGGCGTGTTTCAGTGCGCCCAAATAGGATTGGAGAACCGCGTTCATTTCAGCGTCTTCGATGGCTCCGTTCCGGTAAAAATAATAAGCATGTCTGATCTTGCGAAACATCCGCTGTTTGCTTTTCTCGCGCATCAGCCGATGATGCGGGAACTGAACGTACCCGAGAAAGTCTACTCCCTTGTGGTACTTAATTATTTCCACTTTATCCGGATGCAACCCAAGCTTGAGTTTTTCTTGCAGGAACTGTTCGATGGGGGCGAGCAGTTTTTCAAGTCCCGCTTTGTCGCTGGAAACGAGAATAAAATCGTCGGTGTAGCGGACGTAATGCTTTATCTTCAATTCTTGTTTAACAAACTGGTCAAACTCGTTCATGTACACGTTGGCAAAGAGTTGCGAAGTCAGATTGCCGATGGGCACGCCTCGCGCGTGAAAGAGGTCAGGGCGGCCGGACTCAAAGCTGTCAACGATTTCTTTCAGCAACTGCATTACTTCCGGATCCTTGATCCGCCGCGCCAGTATTGCAAGCAATATCTCGTGATCGATGCTGTCAAAAAACTTCCGGACATCGCACTTCAAGGCATAACACTCTCGTGTGCCGTTGCGGCTCACAGCGCGAAGCATCTGCGCCAGTCGCCCCACGCCCCTGTGCGTGCCCTTGCCAATGCGGCACGAAAAGGAGTCGGCAATGAAGCCTGGTTCGAAAATCGGATTGAGCATTTTGAAAATCGCGTGATGCAGCACACGGTCGCGCACCGTAGCTTTGTGAATATGTCTGCGTTTCGGATCAGTGATGTAGAAGCCGGTATACGGCCCATGCTTGTATATTTTGTTTCTAAGGTCTCGGTGCAACTGAAAAATATACTGCTCCACCTTTTGCTCGAAATTCATTACGTCTGCCTTGTTTCGCTTCTCGCTTTTAAATATGTCCCATGCCACGAACAGATGTTCGGCCGAGGTCATTCTCTCGAATATTCGCTTGTACGTTTTCATATATGAATGACGCTGACATTCCCATTCTCAAAAAGTCCTACGACCTCTATCGCACTTTCAACGAGTACCGAAGGGTGGTGCCCAAGGCCGACCGCCATACGATCTACGAGCGTAGCGAGAATGCGATCCTCGACATGGTCGAGTACATACTCGAAGCCGGATACAGCAAGAGCGGCGACAAGGTAGCAATTCTTGAACGCGCGAGCGTGAAGCTCAACCTATTGCGCTTTTTTGTACGGCTCATGAAAGAGACGCGTTCTATCGACACGAAGAAATATACCGTTCTGCAAGCTCACATCGATGAGATTGGCAGGATGCTCGGCGGGTGGATACGCTCGCAGGGGAGTAAGTAAGCGAAAGGGCATCCTCTCGGATGCCCCAACGCCCGGTGAGGAGTGACTTCGGGACGGACACCGACACGGAGCCATAGTTCTCATTCGGCTTGTCGACGTCGTTCATGTCGAACTTCAGCTTGTCGTCGTTGAAGTTGAGGTACGGCGAGTTCGAGAACTCGGCCTCGTCGTCCGGACGTATGCCTTCGCCCGTCCGTGGCACCGAAGCTCGAACGTCTTTCCTGTTGGCAACAGGCGGCGCTCTCACTCCTGAATTTTATCCGGCAGCAGGGGCTCCAAATAATTACATTGAGCTCAATCCTCTGCCTTGAACGAAGGCAAGCAGTATCTCCTCACACCGGCACTCTCTCGCGAACCGTGATCCGCAAAACTCTGGCCTGTTTCTCATCCAGCAGGATGACCTACTGGGTCGGAAGAGAAAGAGTTCGGCGACGGCAATCCGTGAACGGCCGTGCATTAGCCTAGACTCGTAATAAAGTATACCCTAGGAAGTCCTTGACCTATATCGTGATTTTGCCCACCACAAGTCGCTCCGCTCTTGACTAGGTGGCTCAATCCTGATATAGTGCCAGGCGGTCTTTGAAAACATGGATCACTAGTTGAGGCGAGCTTTTTGATGCTTGAATAATGTAGGCACTAAAAAGCCCGCCTCACAAACGAGGCAGCCGCAACTGCTGAAGCGGATTCAGCGCAACCTGAGAAAGGATGGCTCCGATGGTAACATTGGCTCCGTCTGTTACCCACAGCGATGACAAGGGCCGCAAGTTCATGGACATCGTCGGGACGGCATACGACAAGGCAAAGCTCCCCGAAGATGAAGCGCAAAACGTCAACGACGCACCCGGTCTTGCCGAGGTGGTCGCCGGCTTCATCGCCGACAATCGGTCTTCCAACAAGTACAAGAAGGAGGAGGTCAAGCCGCGCTGGCCCTATCCGGCCAGCTACAAGCGCGAAGCGATCGAGCGGCAGATCGACATCCTGCGCTCGGCGGCGAACTTCCCGTTCATCGATCCGGATCCGGCGATCAAGTACTACCGCGAGGTGTACGGGTCGCTCCGGCAGCCGGAATGGGTGGAGGGGCCGTTCATCATCATGCCGACCTCGACCTTGGCCAAGCACTTCTTCCCCGAAATCACCGACGTGGCCGATCAGCATTGCCGCGCCGTCAACATCGGGATCGAGAAGCTCGGCGCGTCGCGTCCGTTCCACAACTGGCGTGCAGGCGAAATCACGACGGATCGTTTCCGGCGGAAAGCCCGCTACGTCCCGATGTACGACCGGCTCTATGCGACACAGCCGAACAGCGACCTGATCGTCGTGGGCGGCCAGTACGGCAAGTTCCACGGTGGCCAGCCGATGCGTCGTGCGCTGGAGCGGATGCAAGGCCAAGTGAGCGAGCTTCCCGCCGGTGCGCTCGAGGGTGTCGTCATGGCACTCGCGAACCCGACCCGGTACTCCAAGTGGGAAGAGCTGGACACCGACCTTCCGGCGGACGAATTCCGTCCGGGCGACGAGGCCGGGTTCTCGGTCTCGCCGTACCTCAGCTTCGGCGGCGACAGGCTGAGGTTCGGCATGCGCGGCGTCGGCGGGCCGCTTGAGCGCTATGGCTCCGTGTCGGTGTCCGTCCCGCAGTGATCCTCGCATCTCGAATCCTCGGATCTTTTGATTTCTTGATCCCTGGGTTCGAAAATTTTTCAGGGCTGTCTACTCGCTGGGCAGCTCTGCTTTCTTTAAAACCCGCAAGGCGACGCCTTGCGGGTTTTTTACGAAACGCCAAGTAGCTATGCTAAACTTGCGCTCATGAACGAGGGGATCAAGGTTATTTTGGCGCCAGAGCAGTTGGGGACCTTTTTTGGGATTCCCATTACGAATACTTTGCTGATGAGCTGGGTGGTCGTGGCACTCCTACTCGTCGTTGCCGTTCTCGTAGGTAAGCGCTTGCAGCTCACGCCGTCTCGCCCCCAGGTGCTCTTCGAGTGGCTCGTCGAATTCGTGTACGACTATATTGCCGAGATTTTGGAGAGCCGGGAGCTTGCGCGCAAATTCTTTCCATATCTCTGTACCGTCTTCCTGTTTATTTTCGTCTCAAATCTCATTGAATTCACGCCCGGCATTGGCTCCATCGGATTGTTTGCGCATGACGGGGAATTTTTTCCGCTCTTGCGCAGTGTAAACACCGACCTAAACGTCACTTTGATGCTCGCCATCCTTTCCTTCCTCGTCATCGAGATCACGGGCATCCTTGTCATCGGCGCTGCAAAATACGCCGGCAAATTTCTCAATTTCCGCCACGGCTTTGTTGGATTTTTCGTCGGTATTTTCGAATTTCTCTCCGAACTCTCGCGCATCGTTTCGTTTTCGTTCCGTCTGTTTGGCAATGTATTCGCTGGCGAAGTGCTGATACTCGTCGTCATTTTCTTCCTGCCGGTCGTCGCGCCCGTGCCGGTCATGATGTTTGAGCTCTTTGTGGGCTTCGTGCAGGCCGCTATCTTCGCGCTTCTGACGCTCTTTTTCATCAAAATAGCCATCATGGACCCGCATTGATCGTTGAATATAAGAGTCATGATGCGTTTTGAATCTCCATACGGCCACATTGTGCTCACCGACGAACGCAAGCAACATATCCTTGCGTATCATCCCGACATGGCCGACTGTTTTCGGCACTTCGCATTGACGCTTGCAAAGCCGGAGCGCGAGATCCGCTCGGTGCATGATCCATTGGCCATCATCTGCTACAAATTTCTTCCACATCGTAAGAAATACCTTGCAATCGTGGTCAAAACGGGCGTACACCCGTTCGTATTAACCGCGTATTTGGTAAAAAGGCTGAGGGGCGCTACACTTTGAACATGCTTAGATACTTCTATGACAAAGAGGCCGATGTGTTTTATTTCTCGCAGGGCGTTCCGAGCGCATCGGATGAGACAATCGAAGCAGGAGATGACGTGCTTCTGCGCATTGCTCCGCGCTCAAAGAAAGTTCGCGGCTTCACGCTCCTCAACGCCTCACGCCGTTTGCGCGGCACCTCGCGCTCGGCGGTGCTTCCATTCATACTCGCCCCTACAAGATGATCGGCTTCGTGCCGACCAAAATCGCGTTCGACGCGACACCCTCCTCACACTCTTCTTCATCAAAATCGCCATCATGGACCCGCATGGGGAGACGCATTGAGCAAATGCATTTTTAGTGGTAGCTTTTAAAAATCACATCGACGCGGGAGGCTGCAATGTGTCATGGTTCTTTGAACGAATCCAACCCTCATTCGGTCTGGTTTAGCAGATTACTCATAGCGGTGGCTGCGATTTTGATGTTCGCGGTCGTGGTCTCGATAAGTGAAATCATCAGTCCATCAGCCGGGGTATTCAGTCGCGTTATGTACACCCCCGAGCAGAGAGCAGACAACATTGCTGCGAATCGCGAGTGGAATGAGGCCGTTGCTGTGCACACTCGCTTACTATCTCGCAAAACAATCCTTTGTGCGGATCCTCAGAAATGGGCAACCGCAAAAGAGCAAGACAAGCAACGATGGCACGACTATATGCTGCGGTCGAACTATAGGACGTTCCGCTCGGAGGATCCGAGTTGCTACAATCCATAGCGTGGACCGTTATTGTGCCGACGGAGCGACTGCTTCGTCGGCCGCTCTGTTTTATCCGCATTGAATTGACGATTTTTGATGCTATTATGGGGCAGTCGAATTCATTTTTACTAAAACCTATAACCTAATCTATATAACCTAGTTTTATGGATTTAGAATCAGCAAAAACGCTCGCAATGGCCATCGCCGTCGGCTTCGGCGTGCTTGGGCCGGGTATTGGCGTGGGATTGGTCGCGGCGGCGGCGCTCGAAGCGATCGGGCGCAATCCGGAGGCGGCGGGGAAGATACAGCCGCTTATGTTTACGGGAATAGTGTTCGCGGAGGCACTGGCAATCTTTGCCCTCGTAGTCGGCTTTATCGTCAAGTTTACGTAATTTTGGCGCGATGCGTCGTTGGACATCAATTGCCCGCACTCGCCGTATATGCATACGTCTCGCTTGGCAATCTCGTCCGCCTAGCCTCGCATCCAAAATAACGTAAACTTGGAAATCAACATGTCCGACTTATTCGCAGCATTCGGTGTCAACTGGAAACTCCTGCTCATCCAGGCGGTGAATTTTGGGCTGCTACTTGCGGCACTCTCATACTTCCTCTACAAACCCATCCTGAAAATAATTGACGAGCGACGCGAGAAGATCGCGGAAGGTGTGCGGATAGCAAACGCGGCAGCAAAGAAGCTCGAGGATGCCAAGGGGGAGAGTGATTCGATGATAGGAGCTGCGGCCAAAGAGGCGGAGGAGCTTGTGGCCACCGCGCGCATGCGCGCCGATGAAAAGGGCAGCGAGATGATGAAGCAGGCACAATCCCGCTCCGATGCGCTTCTCTCGGAGGCACAGGCGCGCGCCGAAGAGGCGAAACGACAGGCCATCCAAGAGAGTGAGCGTGAGATCGCGCGCGCAGCGATGCTCGCGGCAGAGAAAATTATGAAGCAAAAATCCGCATAAATATGGAACAAGCGTACGCAAAAGTGTTGTGTGAGCTTATCAAAAACGGTAAGAAACCCACCGATGCAGTTCGTGCGCTGAAGGAGTTGTTGGAGATCCGTGGTCGCATAGCGCTTTTGCCCAAGATAGCGCGGGCGTTTGCGAGGCTGGCGGCTCGCGAAGAAGCTCGCGGCAAGCTCACACTTACCGTGGCGCGGCGGGGGGACGCAAAACATGCGATCAAGGAGGTAGAGAAATTTTTGACCACACAGAAGATCAGTGATACGGATCTCTGTGAAGAAGTAGACGAGACCCTCATCGGTGGCTGGCGTTTGGAGGGGCAGGGAGTGCTCGTAGACGCGAGCTGGAAAAAGAGCCTACTTTCAATATATACTGCCTCTACTCAATAACTGGTATGGCCCAATCAAGCATCGTCGAGAAGATCATCAAAGAGATAGAGGGGCACGTGGGTGCACAGCTGTCCGAGCACGTAGGCAAGGTCACGTCAGTGGGCGATGGTGTGGTCGCTATAGATGGCCTTGCGCGCGCAGTGATGAGCGAAGTCGTGGAGTTTGAAGAAGCTAAGGGAAAAAAGTTGGCTGATGCGATCGATTCGCCAGCAAGCGGAAAAGGGAAACTGTACGGACTCGTCCTCAATCTCGAAGAAGATAGCGTGCGTGCCACGATCCTCGGCGATACGTCGCGGGTACACGAAGGTATGACGGTGAAATCCACCGGCAACGTGCTGATGGTACCATCGGGAGAAGAACTCTTGGGCCGCGTTGTCAATGCGCTTGGTGAGCCGCTCGATGGCAAAGGTCCATTCAAAAACGCTGCGATGATGCCGATCGAGCGCCAAGCTGCCGGGGTGATAGATCGCAAATCGGTCTCTGTGCCGCTGGCAACTGGCATCGTCGCGATAGACGCGATGATCCCCATCGGCCGCGGCCAGCGCGAGCTCATCATTGGTGATCGCGCGACTGGCAAGACCACCGTCGCGATAGATACCATCATCAACCAGCGGTATGAGCCCGAAGAGAGTCGTCCGATTTGTATCTACGTAGCGATAGGTCAGAAGGAAAGTAAGACAGCGCGCATTGTGGAGCAGCTGCGGCAGGAAGGCGCACTCGGCTATACCATCATCGTGGATGCGCCCGCCTCCGCGCCCGCCGCGCTCCAATTCCTTGCCCCGTTCGCTGGGGTGGCGATCGGCGAGTATTTTATGGATGCTGGCCGCGATGTGCTGATCATCTACGACGACCTCTCCAAGCAAGCGGTCGCATACCGAGAACTGAGCCTTCTCTTGCGTCGTCCGCCGGGCCGCGAGGCGTACCCGGGCGATATTTTCTACTTACACTCGCGCCTCCTGGAGCGCGCGTGCCGCTTGAGCGAAGAAAAAGGCGGTGGCTCCATCACCGCGCTCCCCATCATCGAGACGCAAGAAGGCGATGTGTCCGGCTACATTCCGACCAATGTCATCTCCATCACCGACGGGCAGATCTTCCTCACGAGCAACCTCTTCAACAAAGGTGTGCGACCTGCCATCGATGTGGGTATTTCCGTTTCGCGCGTCGGCTCGTCGGCGCAGACCAAGGCGATGAAATCGGTGGCAGGTACTCTCAAACTCACACTCGCACAGTTCCGCGACCTGGAGGCATTTATGCAATTTGCACAGGATCTTGACAAGGTGACCGCTGATCAGATCGCGACCGGTCAGCGTATGGTAGAGCTCCTGAAGCAGAAAAATGGCGCACCAATCCCGATGGAAAAGCAAGTGGTCATGCTTTTTGCTGCGATGAGCAAACTTTTTGCCGAAACACCGATCGCGCGCGTGCAGGAAGCAGCGCGCGGCTTCGCCGAATTCATCGACACCGAACACGCTGGTGAACTAAAGGAAATCAATGCTACGGGCGTACTTTCTGATGATCTCAAGAAAACCCTCACACATGCGATGGAAGAATTCCGACTTGGACACAAAGAATTCTTCGCGGAAGTCAAGTAGGGTATGGCCAGCTTGAAGGAGATCAAGTTAAAGATCCAATCGTACAAAAAGACGGGAACGGTCACACATGCGATGGAGGCGGTGTCGGCGGTAAAAATGCGCAAAGGCCAAGAGCGCGCACTCTCGAGCCGCGCGTATGCCGCCGCAGCGCTCTCGGTATTGGAGCGGCTCGCTGGTACAGTCGACGTGTCGCGGCATCCGCTTATGCAAACGCGCACAGGCAAGGCGTGTTATATCGTTGTGACGAGCGATAAGGGCCTTGCGGGTTCTCTCAACAGCGGCGTCATCCGCCAAGTCGAACAAGCCATATCAAGGACGGTCCGTAAACAGAAAGATGTGGTGATGATCGCGCTCGGACGCCGCGGCGGCGATTATTTTGGGAGCCGCGGATATGATGTGCGCGCCAAGCACGAGAACGTGAGCGACAGTGTTTCGGAAGAACAAGTACGTGCCATTACCGACGAAGTGCTGAAATGGCACCAGACGGGGGGAATCACCGATGTATTTGTGGTATACCAAAACTTCATCTCCACATTTGAACAACAACCAACGGTTCGTAAGATAGTTCCGATACTACCCGAAAAGATGAAAGAAATTGTTGCTGGTATCCGCCCCGCACGCGGCAGGTATGCACCTGTCCAAGGGGAGTCCTTGGACAAACCGGCGGCGTATACTATTGAGCCGGATGCAGATACGGTACTTGCAGAGCTTTTGCCGCGTCTCCTCAACATCGCCGTCTTCCACGCACTCCTCGAGAGTAAAGCTTCCGAACACAGCGCGCGTATGGTAGCGATGAAAAGCGCGACCGACAAGGCCAAAGAAATGGCCGGCAATCTCACCCGCACGTTCAACAAAGTCCGCCAAGCCGCGATCACCCGCGAAGTCTCCGAGATCACCAGCGGCATCGAAGCGATGCGGTGAAATCCAAAGGATCATGAATGTTTTCGATGAGTGGAACGCGCAGAAAAAGCGAGCGGACGAAACAGAAATCATTTTGGGATTCAAAGAACGCGAGTTGTGGTTCATAAAAATGGGCAAGAATGTCGGGTTTGAGCAAGATGGCAAGGGCGATGAATTTCTTCGCCCCGTCCTTATATTCAAAAAATTCAATACGCGCGTCTTCTGGGGAATACCGCTCACGAGGACTGAAAAGAAAGGACCCTTCTATTATCAACTTGCCAACATAGGTCAGCGACGCAATACCGCAATCTTGTCGCAGATCCGACTCTTTGATGCCAAGCGCCTCAAATATAAAATCGGTACATCCACAGCGGCGGATTTTGAGGATCTCAAAAAGTCATTCCAAGCGCTCGTTGAGTCGGCGGGGAAGCCCCGGAATGCTAAACCCCCGCACAAGACGGGGGAGGCCCGAAGGCGTTTGTAGGTCCATGATAACGGAGTACAATGAAAAGTCAATGAACACTTATACACAAGCCGCGATCACCCGCGAAGTCTCCGAGATCACAAGCGGCATCGAAGCGATGCGTTGAACTGTTGTATACTTCACGCAGTCTGTGAAGGGAGATGCTGGTGATAAAGCAAATTCTCGCGGAGATCAAATCTCCAAATGCCTCAGCAATCAGACCGATCGGCCCCGGCGAAGTGTTATTCGGGCTCTTCGTTGCCGTCGCGATGCTCCTTGCCATCTTGGCGGCAGCCGGGAAATTATAGGGCCTTTTGGCGCAGTGGGGGTGGCTTAGCCAACCTTCACTTTTGCTATCAGGCTCCGCGGACGACACCGAGTGATTCGACGATCAACCCCTTCAGCTCCATAGTAGAAAGCAGCACGTTGACTTCTGTTGTGGGGAGCTCAAGGGCGCGTATGAGTTCGTCGCGCGACAGCGGTGAGGCGATGAGATGCAGCACGCGGATCTCGCTTTCGGATAGATCGGTGCGCAATTCTAATGCGGCGGAGGTGCGCTCTTCGAGGCCGAGCGTCTGCAAAATATCAGCAGGCGAGGTAGCCGCCTGCGCGCCGAGGCGCAGGAATTGATGCGTGCCCTTGCTCGATTCGCTGAATATCGAGCCGGGCACAATGAGCAGGTCGCGATTGTATTCGGTCGCCAATTTCGCGGTGATGAGTGAGCCGCTCTTTTCTTTTGCTTCGATAACGAGTGTCGCATGAGAGAGCCCCACCATGATGCGATTGCGCTTGGGGAAGGTCCAGTCGGCGGCCGCGGTCTCTGGCTCTTCTTCGGAGAGCAGTGCGCCGCCTCGGGCCAATATCTCGCGCGCGAGCCCATGATTGGCCTTGGGATATAGCACATTCCAATCCAATCCGCTGCCCGGCACCGCGACCGTCTGCAATCCATACTTGAGTGCCGCTTTGTGCGCCTCGGCGTCAATGCCGTATGCAAGGCCGGACACGATGACCACAGGGTAGCCAGCAAGCCCGCCGATAAGGTATTCGACCGCCTGACGACCGTAGGGCGTGCAGGCGCGCGAGCCCACCACCGCAAGCCATTTTTTGTCGGCACTCGGCAGCTCACCCCGAAGGTACAGGCGTTTGGGTGCGTCCGGTATCTCTCGCAAGAGCGGTGGAAAATCAGAAGGAAAAAGCTGTTTGAGGTCGTCGGCCATGTAGTGCTATCATACTATCAATGCTCGATATCAAATTTATCCGTGAGAACAAAGACATCGTCGCTGCGGGAGCGAAGAAAAAACATATCCAAGTTGATCTGGATCGATTGATCGAGCTTGACGACCAGCGCCGCGCGCTGCAAGCCAAGATTGATGAAAAACGCTCGGAGCAAAATGTCGCGTCGGAAGAATTTTCGAAACTGCACGATGCAGGCATGAGAGGCCCTCTTATCGAGCGAATGCGGCCTGTAAAAGAGGAGCTACAAAAAAGGGAGAAAGAATTTGAAGATATTATAAAGGAGTGGCGGACGCTCATGCTGCAAGTGCCCAACATCCCAGACATTTCCGTGCCGGAAGGGGAGTCGGATGAGGACAACAAAGAGGTCAGGAAGTGGGGCAACATTCCCGAGTTTGCCTTTGAGCCGAAAAGTCATAGCGAGCTGATGCTCGAGAGCGGTATGGCCGATTTCGAGCGCGGCGCTAAGGTCGCGGGCTTCCGCGGGTATTTTCTCAAAAACGACGGCGCGCGTCTCGTGTGGGCACTCGAGAGATTCGTGCAGGACAAGTTTATGAACAAGGGTGGGTTCACGCCGATGATCGTGCCCTCGCTCGCACGCCGCGAGCCATTCATGGGCACTGGTTTTTTGCCCCAGTCAGAAGAAGATCTGTACAAGACACAAGATGGCGACTACTTGGCGGGTACCGGCGAGGTCGCAAGCATGGGCTACTACCAAGACGAGATCGTGGATAAAAAAGACTTACCCATCAAATTTTTCTCATTCAGCCCATGCTTCCGCCGTGAAGCAGGGAGCCACGGCAAGGATACAAAGGGCCTCTTCCGCATACACGAGTTTGTAAAATACGAGCAGGTGGTCTTGTGCGAGGCTTCACATGAAGCCTCCGTCGCTATGCACGAAGAATTGACCGCAAATTCGGAGCAATTGCTGCAAGAGCTGAACTTGCCATACCGTGTGGTCTTGAATTGCGGAGGCGATCTCGGCCTCGGACAAGTGAAGAAGTACGATATCGAAGCGTGGATGCCGAGCGAGCAGAAGTATCGCGAGACCCACTCGTCCTCATACTTTCACGATTTTCAGACGCGCCGCCTCAACATCAGATACCGGGGAGAAGATGGCACCTTGCGCTACGCGCACTCGCTCAACAACACCGCGCTTGCGATGCCTCGCATCCTCTGTCAGATCGTGGAGAACTACCAGCGCTCCGACGGCTCAATCGTAATACCCAAATTGCTGCAGGGGTATATTGGAAAGGATGTTATCGAAAAAAGGAATCGTTGATTTACGGAAACGCAAGCTGGGTGCCCCGCTTCGGAACGTTTTGCCGCTGCGTTTCTCTGAACGCAAAAAGCCGACCCCCCTGCGCGTTCGCAGGAGGCGGACGCGCGCCCTCTTCGCACTGGGAGGGCTCGTTCTTCTTGCTGGCTCCGCCTCCGCGATCAGCTATGTCTCATATTTGCCGCGTTTCAACGTAAGCTCTATCTCCATTGTGGGTACTACCAATGTGTCGCCGAATCTCGTCGAAGTGTACGCACAAACGCAGCTCCACGATGGTACACACCCCTACCTTTCGCCAGAAAACATTTTTCTTTACAACCCCGACCACCTCGCGCGCGCGATTGTCGGCTTCTTCCCGCGGATAAAATCGGCAAACGTTGACCGCTCCTCGATGCTCGCGACAGCCGTCATGATTACTATTGCCGAGCGGCAGCCCTTCGCACTATGGTGCAGAACAACCGATTGTTATCAGATGGATGATAGTGGGTTTATATTTGCACAGACAGACGGTTCAGCCGTTTCCACAACGCAATATGTTTTCCAAGGCGACGTATCTGCGGCATCCTCTAGTAGTGCTATCGGCCAATCGTTTGTTCCCGCGCACCTACCCGGCCTTCTTGTCCTGCTGCAATCACTCGCGCAGGCCGGCTTTCCACCGCAAGGTGCCAGCGTCGAGGGCGATCAAGATTTTACCGTACCGCTGAAAGACAGTTTCTATATTAAGGCGTCGTTTGGTGCAGACTCCGATACACTCGTCAAAAATCTGCAGCTCATCCTCACGTCAGAGGCACTGCAGGGCAATCTCGCCAGAATAGAATACGTGGACCTCCGCTTCGGCGACAAGGTGTATTACAAGTTGAAAGGCGGAAACGAGACAAAGGCTCCACAGTGATCAAAACCCCATCGTGAAGGTCATGGGCTTCGCGCTCTCGTCGAGCCACTTTGAGGTGTCGAGTTTTACTTCGCGGAGTTTGCCGAGCTCTTTGTATTTCACGTGACCCTTTTGTAGCGCATAGTCGAATATCTTTTTGGTGAGCTCCACGTCTTTGAGGCAGTAGCTCCTCACTTTTTCTATTTCACCGTCGCGCCACCATCGCACCGATTGCGCGCCGCCGGCGCTTTTATTCTCCCCGAGCGTACCCTCGGCGACGGCATCCAATTTTACGCGGCGACCGAGCGAGGTGTAAATTTCTTTGAGCAAGTCCACTGATTTAATGCGCGAGAGATCGCCGGGGTAGTATTTGTTCAAGAGCGGAATGTCGAAATGATCAGAGTTGTAGCCCACAAGCAGATCAGTTTGCTCAAGGATTTTCCACAATTTTGGCAACTCCGGTTCGAGGAAGCTGGCATAGCCTACTTCGGAGTCGTGGATCCCGATGAGCGCGATCTTCAAATCTGCCGGATCACTACCGCCGACTTCAGAAAACCAATTAGCCGTTTCAATGTCAAACGTTAGCACGCGCATAGGTTATCCAAGCGCGCTGAACAAATGCCCCGCTATCGCATCACCCGCGAGCGTGATCTCATGCCCCGTCGCAAGATTCTTTATGGTGTAGCGGCCGGAGTCACGCTCTTTCTGACCGACGGTGATGATGAAGGGGATGCGCAACTTGTCGGCCACTCTGATCTGGTCGCCCACCTTTTTTGAAGAGAAGTTGACAGCAACCGCCACGTCTTCACGCCGCAGATCCTGCGCGAGCTTGACCGCGTGGGTCGTTGCACTGTCCTCCACTACGCAGATCATCAGCTCGCTTGCGGGCACGTACTCTGGCATGAGGTTGTGCGCCTCGAGAAAATGCCGTGCGGTCACGTCGCCCATCCCAAATCCCACCGCTGGGATTGAGCCTCCTCCACCCGAAGAGAATTGTGCCAAAAGATTGTCGTAGCGGCCCCCGCCAAAGAGCGAGCGGCTGTTGTCTTCATGTGTGTCGAATACCTCGAAGACCATCCCAGTGTAATAATCAAATCCCCGCGTGATCTTGGTATCCACGACCATATTGTGGATGCCCATGTGCCCGAGACGCACCCGCAAATCTTCGAGGTAGGCGGTCGAGGTGGTGCGGTCGAGCTCCTCGACAAGCGCGGTAGCCGCCGCTTCGCCCACGACCTCTGTGAGTTCACTTGCGAACTTCTCTGACTTTGCGCGGCGGTCTAAAAGCCGCGTCACCCCAGCGCGCGCACCCTCCTCTATAGCAAGACGATCGTACAGGGTGTCCAAAATGCGTCGGTCGGACACGCGTATCTCAAAATCGCGCTCGTCGGCTCCAAGACTACGCAGCACACCGTGCGCGACCGCAATAATCTCGGCATCAGCTTCCACCCCTTCGACGCCCAAGATATCGGCGTTGAGCTGCCAGTGTTCGCGGAGCCGCCCTCGCTGCGGCCGCTCGTAGCGGAAAACATTGGCGATTGTGTACCAGCGCGCGGGAAAGGGTATATCGCGAGATCGTGCAGCCACCATACGCGCCAAGGTCGGCGTCATCTCCGGGCGCAGCACCACCTCGCGCCCGCCGCGGTCGGTAAATTGGTAGGTCTGTTCACTTACGATTTCCTCGGAGGTTTTTGCACGGTACAGCTCGGCATGCTCGAGGATCGATGCGCCATATTCTTCGTAGCCGAAGAGCTCGCACACCCGCTCCATGTGTTCAAAGATGTAGCGCAAGACAAACTGGTCTTCCGGATAAAAATCCCGCACGCCCTTATACGGTTCGAGCGATACTCCTTCGCGCTTTGCCATTCCGCTCATTATGCCTGCTGCAAAAATTTGAGCAAACGTATGTCCCGCTTTCTTTTTGCTATACTCGTTTTCTATGCGACTCACCGCCGACTCGCGCTTTGCTATCCGCTCATCCATGCCCGGTGTGGGGGAGGGACTTTTTGCTGTGTACCGAATAGCGGAAGGTGAATTCGTTCTCGAATATACGGGCGAGCGCTTACCCACAGGTACGGCAGAAGACGCAGGCTCACGGTATTTGTTTGTTCTCGACAAGGAATGGACAATTGATGGCTCGGTGCCAGACAATACGGCGGGATTCATCAATCACGCCTGCGAGCCCAACTGTGAAGCGAGCGTCGAGGATGGCCACATCATGATCTACGCCGTGCGCGATATTCGCTCGGGCGAAGAACTCACGATTGATTACGGCGAAGAATATTTCAAAGAATTCATCGAGCCGGTAGGATGCAAGTGTGATAGTTGCGTACATGTACACTAAGTGTTTTATGATATACTCGTCGGGATGAAGAAAGGCGTACTCATCTTTTGGGGGATCATTATTGCGCTCATTGTGACCGGCGTTGCGGCGTCGCTCGTCTCTTCTGCTCAACCCAACAAGCTCGACTCGTTTGCACAGTGTTTGGAAGAAAGCGGCACCATCTTTTATGGCGCATTTTGGTGTCCGCACTGCCAGAAGACCAAGGCGATGTTTGGCTCCGCCGCCAAATACCTGCCGTATGTCGAGTGTTCCACTTCCGACGGCCAGGGGCAGACGCAAATTTGCAAGGACAAGGGCATTCAGAGCTACCCCACATGGATATTTCCCGATGGCAGCACCTTGAACGGCGAGCACACGCTCACGGAACTTTCGCAAGCAAGCAAGTGCCCGCTTCCGGCAGGCGTGCAATAGCATGTACTCGGTGGAACAACTCAACTATTTTTTGGCACTCGGCACCGTGGCGTTGCAGATCTTGGCGCTTGCCTTTTTGGCACTGTTTTTTCTACAAAAGCGGTTTCCAGATCTGAAAGTCATCGCATCCTTCCTGAACAGGAGGGGATTGTGGCTCGGATTTTTCCTAGCGCTCGGCGCGACCAGCATGACATGGTACTACTCCGATGTCTTGGGCTTCATACCCTGTGGCTGGTGCTGGGTGCAGCGCGTTTTCCTCTGGTCGCAAGTCCCACTCTTCGGCGTTGCCCTCTGGAAATGTTCGACATCGGATGTCGAACATCCGATGTCGAACATCAGGCGGGATGTGGCGGATTATTCCATCGCGCTATCGATCCTCGGCGGCCTCGCCGCACTCTACCAACACTACATTCAAATGGGCGGCACCTCTGTCTTGCCATGCCCCGCTTCCGGCGCTGGCGATTGCGCGCAGCGCATCATATTCGAATTCGGCTACGTCACCTTCCCCCTCATGGCCGCAACCCTCTTCGCATTTCTCATCGTGCTGATGCTTTTTGTCCGACACAAGTAGCTCTGTGATATAATCGCCCCCTATGGACAAGACAACAAAGGATGCATTCGAAAAGCTCAATACAAACATCGAGAAAGGTTTCGCCGCCATTGCAGAAGATGCGACCGCCAACAAGGACGAACTAAAAGCAGACATCGCTCGCCTGGACCTGCGTACAGAGACTATGGCTACGCAGATACAAAGTATCGAGCAGGAAGTAAAGGGGATTCGGCGTGAACTCGAGGAGCTTCGAGTGAAAGTCGAGAACATCGAGGGCTACCGCAAGGAGATCGACCACGGATTGGAGCGCATCGCCGCGATAGAAAGGCGCCTCGGGATGAATCGTAAAGTCACTTCCTAACAAACTTCTTCTGCTTGAAAGCGCCATCTGCTTGTCGAATGATGCACTCAAGTAGTGAGGCGATTCGAATCTTTCGATCCAGGCTCGCCTTAAGCCAAACAATCTCACCTCAGTAGGTTCGCTACCAGGTAAGCAAACCAGTTCAGCAGCATTATTCCGACTGCAATGGCGAACGGAGTCATTAGCATGGCGAGGGCCAAGCAGGTACCCCCGTCGATTTCGTCGCGGAAAGAGCGGGCGCGGCACATTAACGCACACATTAGGGACATCCTATGCTTTGGATGAACGCGCAGTAAGATTATAATACCGGTTCGAGAAGGTGCTTTTTGAAATAGCGGCCTTCGATGGAATACTTGTCGTAGCCGTGGAGGAAAAACGCTGCATTGAGGCCGATCAAGATGAGATGCGGCCAGACGGCTTCGCCGAAGTAGATGAGTGAGAGAAAAAGCCAAAAGAGGAAGAAAAGCGCATTCCAGCGTATCTCAACGCCGATGATGAAGAAAATCCCGATGAGTGTCTCGATGATGAATGCACCCAAGACGATGAAGAGTGGGTCGAAATGGAAATAGTTGATCAGATGATATTTGTCGATCGTATCGAGCGCAAGATTAGAATGGAGGAATTTGGCGAAGAGCGCCGCGTAGACGATGGAGATACCAAACGCTATGCGTAGCAGAGGCCATGCGTATTTCCCGGCTTCGTGGAGGAGTTTGCGCATTGCTGTGGGAAGCCAGCGCGTGTCATCAAGCAGGGAATACATCCCGCCGCCAGCTAGGAGCACGAAGAGGACTTCGCCGTAATAATTGGCGTAGGTCGGCGCGTAGTTGGCCCGCTCGACGAGAAAGAGCCACAGCGCGGGCAAAAGCACGATGGCGCCTAGTCGCGTCCATATGCCGAAGGTGATGAGGATTCCAGAGATGGTGAACATGATCCGAAGCCCGGTAACACCATTGGGGTCGAGCGCGTAAAAAGGGAGCTCCGGCCCAAAGAGCGCGCTCTGGTAGGCGCAGGCGAGCAGCGAGATGCCGAGCGTGATGCGCGCCACCGGCGCTGCATATTTTTTGAGTCGCGCGAAAGCGGGCGCGAAATGCTCCTCGAGCGAATGAAAGATAGACATGAAAAAAATCGTGGAAAAACCGACGAAACAAATAAAGCCCCAGAAGAAAAATTGGTATTTGTTGGAAAAGAATGCGTCGAGAGGGTTGGGAGAGATAGTGCCTATATCGCGCGCGATCGTAGCGCCGTCCAAGACGTATACTTCATGAGCGAGCGCAAAAACTGGTACAAAAAGTGAAAGACCGATGATAACGAAAATTGCTCTACGCATGGTGGATCATTGAGGTTTCGATATCCTTGATGGTGCCGCCGATCTTTTTGCCGGGATTGAGGATGTCCAATGGGTCGAAGATTTTTTTCACTTCCGCGAAGAGCCCGACCATTTTGTCGCCAAACATCATCGGTAAATACGGCGTGCGAACGATGCCGTCGTTGTGCTCACCGGTGATGGAGCCCCCGAATTGTTTGACAAGCGCGTACACCTTGGGCTGCAATTCCAGAATTTCTCTTCGGTCTTTTTCTTTCGATAGGTCCATGAGGGGAATGATATGGAAATTACCATCACCCACATGGCCGGCGATGGTGTAGATGAGATGGTGCTGGTCGAGCACTTTGTAGAGTGCCGGAATAAATCGCGGACAATCCTCAGGCCTCACCACGAGGTCGTCTATGAAGGGGCAGGCGTAGAGGCCGTGCAGATTTTTGCGCAGCAAGGCAAAGCTCTCGCGGCGTATGGTCCAGTATTTTGCCGCGGCGATCTCACTCCCAGCGATCTTGGTGCGCACCGCGAGGCCTATAAGAGCGCCGCGCGCTTCTTCGGCTTTCTCAAGCGCTTTCTCTGGATGGTCTTCCGCAAATTCTGCCAAGAGCACGAGCTTGGGGACGCCGCCGGTTGCCACCATCCACGCTTCAGGGAGGAAGGCGAGGCCTAGCTGTATCATTTTGAACAATCCCAATTGCCCAATGATCTGGGGGATGAATCGCACGGCGAGTTTGAAGGTGTGATCGTCGTATGATTCGAAGGATTCTGGATCGTATTTGAGCACGCGATGCACGATCTCGGGCAAAATGCCGATGTCGGAGAGAAAAACGACAAGCATTGCGCGATGCTCTTTGGTCTTCACGAGCCCGAGCGTCGCGCTCGTCACGATCGCGAGCGTGCCTTGCGAGCCGGTAATGAGCTGGGTGAGATCAAATGTGCCGCCAGCTCGATCGAGCACATTCCACAGCGCATAGCCGGCAGAATTTTTACTGACTCTCGGACGCGCTGCCTCTATCGCCCCAGCGTTCCCTTCAATGAGCGCATGGATATCGCGGTAGATTTTTCCCTCAAGGGTTTGTGCACCTTTCTTTACCGCAAGTTCGTGCATTGTGATCGGCTTTACCGTCGCGGGTGAGCCGTCGGATAAGACCACCTCGAGCGAGTGGATGTAGTCATTTGTCTTGCCATAGCGGAGCGTGAGCTCGCCACCGGAATTGTTGGAGACCATGCCGCCGATCGCACATAGCTCGCGCGAGGCGGGGTAGGAGGGGATGATCTTGCCCACCGTGCGCAGCGTCGCCTTTTCAAAATCGCGGTAGTAGGCACCCGGTTCAGCGGTGGCCTGTTCGCCTTCGATAGGTCCGATGCCGTTCATGTATTTCGTAAAGACGAGTGCGATGGAATCCGTAAGCGGGCCGCCAGTCATGTCGGTGCCAGCAGAGCGCGCGGCGATCGAAATATCCTTGCCGGCTTTTCTTTCCTCGTGCACGAAGCGCACGATCGCCGCCACATCTTCGGCGTCTTTCGGAAATACCACCACTTTCGGCGCGCGCTCGAAGATGCTCGTGTCGCGAGAGTATTTTTTTATGGTATCCGCATCATCCACCGCATCACCTCGGATGAGGTGAGCGATCTGCTCGCGCAATGTCATGCAGAAAGTATACAGTGAAAAAAGACGGAAGGCCGCAGCGATTATGCATGCGACCTTTTTTGAGGCGGCGTTCGTCCCTCATTCGGGACGTTCGTCAGACTCCTCGCCGTCCTCAATCCGCGGAGTGGGTTGAGGACGTATTGGTGGCGTGGGCTTGTTCCAGAAACTTCCGCCAATGTTTCCGGTCGCGACGTCATGCGTCTGCTTGTTCGCGAGACCAGCCCGCGTTTTTTCCGCTGCCATCACAGGTCCTCCCTCCAAGTCAAGGGCGATTATACCCTATAGCTTATAAATAGTCAATAAGTTACCCACGTGCGCTACAATATCCTTATGATCCTCCTTCTCATCTCATTCGTCGCGGGGGTGCTGACGGTGCTTGCGCCTTGCGTACTGTCGCTCCTTCCTGTCATCGTCGGCGGGTCGCTCGCAGGTGGCGGCAGGCGGCGCGCGCTCACCATCGTCGTCTCCCTCGGCGTATCCGTCATTCTATTCACCCTGCTCCTCAAAGTATCGAGCGCACTCATCAGTGTGCCGCCGGGGGCGTGGCAGTGGCTCTCTGGTGGCATCCTCGTACTTTTTGGCCTCACTATGCTCTTCCCGCGCCTTTGGGATTCGCTCGGGTTTGTCAATCTGCTCAATCGCTCTTCGAATCAGCTATTGGCGAGTGGTTACCAACGCAGCTCCTTCTGGGGCGACGCCCTGATGGGCGCTGCGCTCGGCCCCGTGTTTACGAGCTGTTCGCCGACGTATTTTGTCATTCTTGCCACGGTACTGCCTGCGAGCTTCGCGATGGGGTTTGCGGATCTGCTCGCGTACACACTCGGCCTTTGCGGTTTTCTTTTTATCATTGCGCTCGTGGGGCAGCGCTTGGTGGACAAGCTCGGTGTGACGATAGAACCCGGCGGATGGTTCCGTCGGGGCATCGGCATACTCTTCATCGTGGTGGGAGTGCTCGTCTTCACAGGTACGATGGCACGCGTGGAGCTCTGGCTTTTGGAAAGAGGTTTCGATGTCACGATGATCGAGCAGCGCTTGCTCAAAGACACGGCGCCCACTCCAGCACAGTGCACGACTCAAGAGTGCGTGGGCACCTCGACCGCGTCCCTCTCGGCAGAGATGAAAGCCGGAGCGTATGCGAAAGCGCCGGAATTGAAGGGGATAGATGGGTATATAAATACTTTGGGGCAGCCGATTACCATCGAGCAATTCAGAGGCAAAAAAGTAGTACTCATAGATATCTGGACGTACTCGTGTATCAACTGCCAGCGCACGCTACCGTATCTCAACATGTGGTACGACACCTACCACGATCAGGGCCTGGAGATTATCGGTGTGCACACGCCGGAATTCGCCTTCGAGAAAGTGCTGCAAAACGTGCAGCATGCCGTGAACAAAGAGGGTATCAAATACCCGGTGGTACTCGACAACGAGTACGCAACATGGAACGCCTTTGGCAATCAATTCTGGCCGCGCAAATATCTCATCGATATAGACGGCTACATCGTCTACGACCACGCGGGGGAGGGCAACTATGATGAGGCAGAGCGTGCCATACAAAAAGCGCTCGCCGAGCGGGCAGTGAGGTTAAACCTCAATGTTTCAATGCCCGCTACCGAGCGCACAGCGCCCGTGGGCGCTGTGGCGGTAGACCAATCCGAGCTCGGCTCTCCCGAAGTGTACTTCGGCGCGGCACGCAACGAGTATCTCGGCAACGGTGCGCAGAGAAAAGTGGGCGAGCAAACTCTTACGCTTCCGAGCGCGCTCCGCGCCAACACGCTCTACCTCGGTGGTGTGTGGAGTATGAGCGAGGAGTACGCAATGAATACAGCGGCAGGCGCGAAGATTCGATTTGTGTACAAAGCCAAGAATGTGTATTTCGTTGCAGCCGCGTCAGGCGCTGTGAAGATCACGATCACGCGCGACGGTGGCCAGCCGCTCGGCTCAGCGCGCGGCGCTGATGTGGGTGTGGGCGGTGAGGTAGAGATAGAGGCCAATCGCTTGTACCACCTCATCGGCGATTCAGCTTACGGCATCCACACACTTGAGATAGAAATCCAAGCTCCCGGCCTGCAAGCCTACACCTTTACCTTCGGCTAGATCCATCGTACACAAAAAAGCCCGTATTCCAGGCTCTTTTTGGTGTTTGTCCTTTAGAATGTCCTTTAGAATTTTCTCCGTTTTTTGTTAGCATTTGCCTCGGTTCTCCATGCCATTTCCCTTATCTCGATTGGGGCATGCTTTACTACAGGCTGTGGGATTCATTTGAGAGAGGGAGACCCATGGGACAAGTCGTACCCATAACCCTCGAGTGGCCGAAAGCCAAAGTCGAGGGCGTACCTATCGCCGAATTATCGGGTGATCCGTTCAACGTCAGCTCGTGGGTTGATCTGATCTCGGCGTGCACTGAGGGGAAGGTCACGTGTACGGTCGTCAACAAGAAAACCACGCTGCTCTTCGTCGGAAGCGAGAATCAGCGGGTGCAGATTATCCAATTGTTGTACCTCTGCTGTAGATCTCTCGAACCGCACAAGATCCTGCGCATCGGCTCGAGGCATTCGCCCAATCTCTTGATATCGTTCCTTACAATATAAAGTGGATTGTGCCGTGCGCCCGCTTGCCACATCATGCCCTGGGGGAACCAAACCCTGGGGCAACTTTTTTCCCACCTGCGACTGTCCAAGGGTTCCCCTTGGACAAAAAACAGGATACGATTAGGCAATGGAGAGGGACTTCGTGTTTCAAGAGGAGTGCATCTATCACATATACAATCGCGGCGTTGAGAAACGTACAGTTTTCAACGACGACAACGATAAACTCCGATTCCAAAGAATGCTCTACCTCGCCAACGGCGATAAACCAATCGTCTTCAAACGTGTCCAAGGGGAACCCTTGGACAAGGATCGGGGCACGGCGAGCACGGCTATTCTTGCATACTCGCTCATGTCCAATCATTTTCATATCGTCGCCAAGGAGGTACATACTGGAGGCATCAGCAAGTTTATGGGAAAGCTCTCGACGTCGTATTCCATGTACTTCAACATAAAGAATGATCGGAGCGGGCCTCTATTTTGCAGGCCCTTTCGCTCAAAACCTGTCGGTAGCGATGATTACTTGCGCTGGCTTATGTCGTATGTGCATTTAAATCCTCTTGACCTTTTTCAGCCCGGCTGGAAGGAAAAGGGAATAGGCGACACATCTGAGGCAAAGAAATTCTTGGCCTCGTACCCATTCTCAAGTTATCCCGATTACTTTGGAAATAGGCTTGAAAGCAAAATCATAAGCAGGGATGCGCTTCCCTTTCACGTAAATGCTCTCGAAAGCGTGGATGAAATGCTGAAAGACTTCAAAGCTCGCCCGGAGTTACCCACAATTGAGGTCTGGTAACGCCCCCAACTTTGTTTGCCCTGTCCAAGGGTTCCCCTTGGACAGGATTCGGTCCGGACTAGGTTTCGAGTTTGTCCAAGGGGAACCCTTGGACAAACGGAAGGGGAAGGGGGGGCGGGTGGGAGTTGAGGCGGGGAGTGGGGGTGGACGAGCGCCGGGTATTTGACACGAGCGTCTACTGTACAGGATACTAGCAGCACAGTTTCATGAACTGGGCCGCTGGTCGGCGTGCGCACCTTATTCGATTAGCAAAATTTATAATAATTCTTTTGTATGCATACTCATAAGATTAAGTTGGTAGGGACAGTGGTAGTCTGCGCTGCGCTCGTCGCAAGCGCATTTTTATTTGTTTCGATAGCGCATGCCGATGATGAAGCAACAGCTGCGGCTGATGCAACGGGTTCTGTGGAGCTCACGACGTCTGTCGACGCTGCGACGGATGTATCTTCTGAAACAACCACATCATCTGATTCTTCTGACGCAACGGCACCGGCTGACACCGACACATCTGCAGACGCCAGCGTTACGGAAAGCTCAGCAGACGAATCTCCGACCCCAACTGATTCTGATACGTCTGAATCAGCAGGCACGACGGACACGTCCTCGCAAGAAGCCGCAGCCGCAACATCTTTGGTGAGCGTAGTCGAACCAGAGCTCTCGACCGATAAAGATGACTACCACCCGGGCGAGACCGCCACCATCTTCGGCAAATTTTTCGGCGCACTTCAGTCTTTTGTTTTGAAGATTTTTGGTAGTGACAAACACGACGAGAATTACACGGAAGAAACTCAGACCGTTACGACCGACGAGAACGGCTCATTCTCTACCACCTATACGCTAGATGATCTCTACCGCCCATTCTATGAGATGACGGCCTCGACTCTTGAGGGCACTTTGCTGGCAAGCGGGTGGTTCAGAGACTCTGCAATTGGTACGTACGACCAGTGCTCAAACGATGACCAAAATAATGGTGATGGATATCTGACCGGGGATACGGGCTGTCGATGGACCTTCGGGAACTTGCAGCCAAACAACTCAAAGTATTTTGAGCATGACGCCACTGTTCAACGGGTATGGCTCGACGGTTTTGTGCCGGGTAGTGAGCACACCATTACGCTCAAATACGGTACTACGAAAGGGGGTAAACATGCCTACGACTTCTTAACGGAATGGGATCATTCCGAGACCTGGATAACACTAGGAGATCGTTGTCAGGACATAGACGGGTGTGAGACAGCTTCAGAGGACGAGTTAGCGATACCCTTAGACCCTAACGCGCTGGGGAAAGAGACAGCAAACCGCGTTTTCACAATGAGGGGTGGGATAATGAGCAGTGCATCAGTTCCTGCTATTGTTAGTGGTGATTACTCAGGCGACAGCGAGACGGTGACTACTATTACGTTTGATGTCGCCAATTCGGGCGACATGTGCACTACCAAGGGCAACGTTACTTCTTGCGGCGTCGCGCTCTGGTTTGGCGCGCATGTATCTGCTCAAGAGGATTGGGGAGTTGGCCAATCAGCGGTGAATATTTCTGGTGCCCCGTACCATGTCGCCCTTGATGCGATTGACGGCGATGCCGTTGGTCAGCGCGACAACCAAATGTTGGCTGCAACCGTCGTTCAAAATTCAAGCATTACAATCATTAAGAATGCCGTTCCGGAGGGTCCACAGGACTTTAGCTTCACGACGACTGGTACAGGACTCTCCCCATTTTCCCTTGACGATGATGGAGATGTGACGCTCTCGAACACGCAAACATTCAGCGGTTTGGCATCAGGCATCTACACGGTTTCGGAAGGTGCAGTTGCTGGATGGAGCCTTACTGGAACCGCTGCCTGCGCGGACGCAACAACAAACTCAACGATAAATCTTGCCACTGGAGTTGCGACAATAAATCTCGCGGCAGGGGAGGATGTTACCTGTACATTCGTAAACGAGCTTCAGCAAGGCTCGCTACAGATCGTTAAGCGGGTTGTTAATGACAACGGAGGGACGGCGGTCGTAGGTGCTTTTGGTGTCAGCAGTGATGCTGGTGCACTTCTCTTCGATCCTGCCGTCGAAAGCCCAACAAATACATTCACGTACGCAAGCCAAGTGATGACGGTAAACGCTGGTAGGTACACGCTTCTTGAAAATGACATCGCTGGCTACAGCGAAGGTACATGGAGTTGCACCGGAGCAACACCGAGCGATACATCAATAAATAATGGCGCGGTTCCCGTAGCAGCTGGGGCAACAGTAGTTTGCACCATCACCAACAACGACATTGCGCCGACGCTCACCGTCAACAAGGTGCTCGTTCCGGCCAGCGACACAGGACTCTTCAATCTACAAATTGACAGCTCGACTGCGGGCACTGGAGCCGATGCGGGAGATGGTGGCACTACGGGAGCGGTGGCTGTACAAGCCGGAGCTCACACTGTCGGCGAAGTTGCTGGCACCGGCACGAGCCTCTCCGACTACATGACGCCGGTCATAAGCGGCAACTGCGCGCCTAATGGCAGCATCACCTTGGCCATAGGTGAGAACAAGACGTGTACCATCACCAACACCAAACTAGGCCGCTGGGATGTGTTCAAGCATGTGATCAACGACAACGGGGGCACGGCCGTAGCAACAGAGTTCTCCTTTATCGTTATCATGGACGGCGATGTGGATAATCCACTCGGGCCGTTCTTCTTCGACCCAAATGGTGTTGACCCCTTGGAAGGCAAAAAATTAATTCCCGTCGAGCCCGGCCACACCTACAAGGTTATTGAAGTGAGTTTTCCTGACTACACAACTACTATAGACAACGCTATCGTAGGCGATGAGTGCAATGTGTTCATCGGGGCCGGTGACATTGCTTCTTGCAATATCACCAACAATGACGACGCGCCTTCTCTGACCCTCAACAAGATAACGAACTACTCGTTTGGTGGTACGGCTCCCGAATTGAGCTGGACACTCGACGCGGCTGGCCCGACGCCAATCTCTGGCCCCGGTGCAGCAGGAGCTGCGGATGTAGTCTCCGGTTTGTCATTCGACGCTGGCACCTACACACTTTCTGAAAGTGTAGCACCGGCCGGTTATACCAATGGAACCACGTGGAGTTGTACTGGCACCGGCACACAGACGGGCAATCAGATAGCGCTCGACCTTGGTGAATCAGCAGTGTGCTCTATCACCAACACCGATCAGCCAGCAGAAATCCATGGACAAAAGTTTGAGGACAATAATGGCAACGGCACGCAGGACGGAGGCGATCTAGGACTTGCGGGCTGGACGATCTACCTCGATCTAAACAGCAACGGCGGTTTAAAGAAAGAAACGGGAGGCTGGAATTAGTGCGCATCTTTGAGTAATTGCGAGATAACTTTGTAGCGGCGGTCGCGCCTCAGGCCGTGGTGAGCAGCGAGTTTTTTCTTGAGCGCGGAGAACGAACCATCGAGG
>DATDWX010000007.1:0-16129 GCA_036517335.1 Minisyncoccota bacterium
CCTCGATGGTTCGTTCTCCGCGCTCAAGAAAAAACTCGCTGCTCACCACGGCCTGAGGCGCGACCGCCGCTACAAAGTTATCTCGCAATTACTCAAAGATGCGCACTAATTCCAGCCTCCCGTTTCTTTCTTTAAACCGGAAATGGTGTCAGAT
Source organism: Minisyncoccota bacterium (assembly GCA_036517335.1). Lineage (GTDB taxonomy): Bacteria > Patescibacteriota > Minisyncoccia > Phycocordibacterales > UBA2100 > UBA10103. Next base: position 155 of record DATDWX010000007.1, read on the forward strand.
CAGGTATCATTCTGCCCATTCCCGCTGGCACCAGAAATTGGCAAGGACGGACTCGTAGCAAAGTTTATAAGCCCGTCCATATGCGGAGCGCATAAAAGACCATGATTGCGAGGATTGCCAATGCAAAAATTCTCCACGCCATGAATCCTGCTTTGCTCGGCGCCAACTTTTCAGGATTCTCGTACAATTTTGATTGTTCTTTCCACCAGAGTTGTGGCTTAATGAGTAAGAGTAAGACGGTGGCGAACATTGCACCAGTTAACAGTATGATTACGGATACGCCAAAAACTGTGAGCACATGGCTCGAGAAAACCATGTCTTTATAATCGATCCAAATGCCGCCAAGCATCATGAAGCTCGCAACTGTAACTCCCATGCCGATTAATCGCACCAATCTATACCCCCGATTATTGAGCCGAAAAGAATCATAATTTTTATAGAGCCGCTGCAGTACCCACTCAAGCATTCGTAGTTGTGGTGCAAGCGCAAACGCAGACCCTATAATTAAAAAGAAAATCCATGGGATCGATCCTATGAGCATGTCAGTCATACACTTTACTAATATGAGAAAAATCGGAAAAGAAGCGACACTCCGTATATAAATAGCATCAAGCCGCTTATTCTCCACACCCTAATTCCAGTTTTATTTAGTTCCACAGCTTGAGGGCTCGCAAAAAATTTGGACACAATGTATTTCCAATACGTCTGAGGTGAAAACAGGGACGCGAGCCCGACGACGATAACCGTAGTTGCAAGAATGAACTGGAAATAATTCACGATGAGGTAAATGTAAGTCGGTTAAGGTGGTGAGTCAAATATATAGTGGGGAAACGGTGCCTGACTGACACCGATAAGCATATGAGCTCTGAAGAGTGATCGCGTTGAACCCTTCAGCGTGCGCGCCAGTCGGGAAAGACCGGTCGCCCGCCCGAACGGCTATGCCGGGCAGGTTTGGCCTACTTCGCCGCGTCAGACGCGGCGAAGTAGGATAGATTAATTACTTGCTGTGGGAATGTGTGTAATCAACAAAAAACGTCGACCCTGAATTGGCACGGCGCTTTTTGGCTTGGTGATAAAGGTTGTTTGTGGCAGTATGGCCCCAGTTGTATCGCAGAGTGGAAGGAACGCAGAATGCCGAACGAACTCTTGGAGAAAAGGCCGCGCTTCGGCATCATGCCAGCGCACGACGTTGAAAGGTTGCCGGACGGTAGTTTTCGCCTCGCCGAGACTCAATACAGAACAGGCCTTGGCTTGTTCACCGACTACTGGCTTGCCGGCGCAGCGGTTGCACTCAAGCGCGACTTGGTGCAGGAAATCGCCATCATCGGCGGAGAAGAAGAGCGACCGGATTGTGTTCGTGTCAGTCGCGCGCACATCGCCCGCAAACTGATGATCCTGCATCATGGCAGCGGCGAGGATCAGATCACGGCGCACAAGTCGAAGCCTCACACGGAGGGTAACGTCGAAGTCGCGCTCAAGATCATCGAAGATCGCAAGCTGTTCCCGGGCGATTATGTGCTACTGCTCACGACGTGGCACATACCGCGCGCGCTGCGTTTGTTTCGCGCAGCGGGTCTTATCCCGCCGTTCCTTTGTACCGAGGAATTGTGGCGGCTCGATGCAGTTGACGAACAAGAGCTAGAAGAGCGAGACCACATTCTGGAGCAGCTCTTTAGGCGGCCGGGCTACGCGCAGCGACTCGCTCGCGAAGTACGTGGGCTCAGTCATGAGCTGATCGGCACATATTTCTCGGGCTCGCACTGAGCCGATTTCTTCCGATTACTACGCGGACAGGGAGGGAGCTTCGGCTTCCTCCCGTTTCGTTTATTCTCCGACACAAAACCGCCCCTCCTGGGGCGGTTTTGGCTGTCAGTACCGAGGATTTATTTTCGGCACGTGTAGTGCAAGTCGTAGTCTTTGCCGCCGAAGAATTTCTTGGCAAATTCCGCGACCACGTTCGGATCGTAGTACTTGCACGAGAAGACGTCCAAGTATACCGCATTCGTCTGGTTGGCGAAGTGCGCGCTGATGAGCGAGGTCTCGATGAGCTGCGTCATCGAATAGCCCGCTACCCGCTCGTCCTCGCCGAAGTTGACGACGACACACTCACCAAACCGCTTCATCTCAATGAGCTCACAGAGCTCCACTACAAACCTCTTAATCGCATCCGCAGAACGGATAGTCTCGGGATTGCATCTGTGGATGTCGATTCCCGAGTGCAAACCCCAAGCGTCGACGAGAGCGTACTCACTGCGGAGCGCCTTGTCGGACGTCAAAGTCTTCGTGTTCATCTCTGATGTTCACGTTAATTAATTTCTGACAATAGGGGTTCGACTGCGCTCACCCTAAAGGGGCTTACGATTCTCACCCTTCTTGTGTCCCGTGCTTGGACGATGAATGTACCTGCTCATCGACCCTCTCGAGACGCAATATCTGAAAAGAACTCATTCACTGCGTATAATACACATCTCATTTCAAATGTATACCCTTTTTTGCAAAAGTGTGTATAACTCCGCTGCCGTTTCCAAAAGGGAAGACGAACGGCACATAAAAAAATGACCGGCCGCATCAAAATTCTGGTGGGCATGAAAGTGGCATGGAAGCCGTCATTTTGCTAACATCAGCCTGTTTGCGCGCGTAGCTCAGTGGTAGAGCATCCCTCTGATAAGGGGAAGGCCGAAAGTTCGATCCTTTCCGCGCGCACTACTTCGCTCGTCGCAGAGCGACAGAGCTTCGAAGTGCACGCACAATAAGTCCGTCTTCTTAAGTAAACTCGTCTAGGGTGAAGTAGCCCTTCGTAGCCCGTAGGGGCGAAGTAGGGCATAATACCTCGGTGAATTACAAAATCATCGGTGGCAAAAAACTTTCAGGCACGGTGCAGACCAATATCTCCAAGAATGCCGCTGTCGCACTCTTGTGCGCTTCGCTCCTCAACAAAGGTGAGACGGTGCTGAAGCGCATGCCGCGGATCGAGGAGGTGAAGCGGCTTATCGAGGTGATGGAATCTATCGGAGTGAAAATAGTGTGGGACAAAAGCGGCGACATGCGGATCACGCCACCGAAGAAATTCGATCTTTCGCAAATTAATCGCGCCTCGGCGGAGCGCACACGCTCCATCGCACTTTTCATCGCCCCGCTCGCGCACCATCTCAAATCATTCGATCTTCCCGCGCCCGCTGGCTGCGACTTGGGCAAGCGCACCCTCGGCGCGCACATTGACGCGCTCGCACGCCTCGGCATCCGCGTCTCGGGCAGCCCGGACACGCATTCGTATCATGTGGAGGTCGACGACATGCCCACTGACGAGACGGTTCGGGAAATCATTATGTACGAGGCGTCCGACACAGGCGTCGAGAACGTATTGATGGCAGCGGCGCTTATTCCAGGACAGACGGTCATCAAATTTGCGAGTGCCAATTATATGGTGCAGGATCTCTGCGTATTTCTACGGCACTGCGGTGTGCAGATCGAAGGCATCGGCACGCCGACCTTGGTGGTGCACGGCTTGCGAGAGGTTAATGCAGAAGTGCATGGGCATCCGAGCGAAGACCCGATCGAATCCATGTTTTTCATCTCGCTTGCCGCGACCACTGGCTCCGAGATCACTGTCGAGCGTTGCCCGATAGACTTCCTTGAACTCGAACTCTTCACGCTTGCGCACATGGGATTGCAATTCACGCGCGGCGAGCTCTACGCATCAGAAAACGGGCACACCATCCTGCGCGACATCACCGTCCATCCTTCCAAACTCGTCGCACCGCCAGAGAAAATAGCTCCCCGCCCATACCCTGGTATCAACATCGACAACTTGCCGTTTTTCGTCCCCGTCGCTACGCAGGCTACGGGCGAGACGCTCATACACGATTGGGTATATGAAGGCCGCGCGCGCTACTATCTGGAGCTCAACAAACTCGGCGCCGATATCGAGCTTCTCGATCCGCACCGTGCGCTCGTCAAAGGGCCGACCAAGCTCCACGCCGCGGACATCGAGGCGCCACCCGCGCTGCGCCCTGCCACCCTCCTCCTCATCGGCATGCTCGCCGCTGAAGGCGAATCAATGCTCTCCAACGTCTACCCCATCAGCCGCGGCTATGAGAATCTGCACGAGCGCCTCAAAAAACTTGGCGCTTCGGTGGAGGCAGTGGAATAAGTAGCGTATGAGCAGACCGAAATTGATTATTTTCGCCTCTGGCACTGCCACAGGCGGCGGGTCGGGGTTTGAAAATCTGGCAACGAGTCCCGACCTCGATGCCAACATCGTCGCGGTCGTGTCCAATCACGAGCACGGCGGTGCGCGGGAGCGCGCCGAGCGCCTCGGCATCCCGTTCATCTACTTTGAATGTAGGACATCGGATGTGCGACATCCGATGTCGCTCATTGGAGAATATCGGGATATTGTAAAGAAAAGCGGCGCGGAGTGGGTGGCGCTTTCGGGTTGGCTGAAACACGTACAAGGCCTCGATCCATCTCGCACGTTCAACATCCATCCGGCGCTTCTTTCATTCGACCATGGGCGATTCGGCGGCCCGGGCATGTATGGTCACCATCTTCACGAAGCAGTGAAGGCAGCGCTCGACGCGGGCGAGATAACAGAAAGCGGATTCACCATGCATTTCGTGACCGACACCGTTGACGGAGGACCCGTCTTTTTTGAACACCGCGTCCCGCTGGAAAAAGGCATGTCAGCAGAGACAATAGCCGCCGCCGTCAACAAAGCCGAGCATCAGTGGCAGCCGAAAATAACCAACATGGTCGTGCACGGGCAAATCCGCTGGGATGGCAAGGACCCCGCAACGCTGGAAGTTCCGGCCGAATTCAAATAGAATACTTATCGTTGCCGTGGTGGCGGAACTGGTATACGCGCACGATTCAGAATCGTGTTCCGTAAGGATTGGGAGTTCGAGTCTCCCCCACGGCATTTTGAGAAACCGTTGGATCATGGCAGTATGCCAGTCTCTCTGAACATTTCGGGCGAGATTGGAGAAACAATGCAAGGAGTCAGCGTTTGTGGGTCGCCAGAAGGGCCCGTAATCACCGTCAAGACCAAATGCAAGTCGTGTAAGGCGAGCGGTATCTTCCGCGACGAGGCTTGGCCGCCTGGATAGGGTGTCGTCTGTAAGGACTGTAAGGGCGGCGGATACATTAAGCATTCAGGTCTAGTCTTTTTAGAGCGTGCGGTTACGGAAGGCATTCGGACTGTCCATTACAGCAGCGACATTGGCAAGACTCATCCACTGCGGTCATATATCCTCTACGACGAATTCCGTGCAGGGAAAATGCCGGCAGGGGAATGATTGTATTTCGATCGCTCCCCAAAGAGTCTTCGGCGCTGTTGGCGCCGAAGACTTCTGATTATGCGTGCAACAAACGATTACTTCATGTGCCCCGAGACCAATTTCGTCATCTCGAACATCGTGACCTCGCCCTTGCCGCCGAAGAGGGGCTTGAGTTTCGCGTCGGCTAGGATGTTGCGCTTGTTGGCTGGGTTCTGCAGATCGTGCTTCTTGATGTACACCCAGATCTGCTTCACGACCTGTCCGCGGGACATCGGGCCTTTGCCGACCACCTCCTCAAGTTCGGGTGAGAGGTGGAGGGGTTTTAATAATGCTGGATTTGCTGTTCTTACCATATAAATGGATTACTTGTGCCCTAAATCGGGCTGTTTATTGATAACCGCTCTATTGTACCCTATATACACAGTACGCAAGGGGGTGGGCGGGGAGAGGCGGGATAACACAATCGGTGCCTATTTTGCAGCAGCGAGTGAATAGTGCAAGAGTACAGTGCCGTCCTCGTTCAATTTCCTCATTGAGAGGAGTTTGAAGTGTGTGGGAGACCCTTCCAGATGTTCAAAAAGACTGATGCCGCGGCCAAATACCACCGGTTCTATGGTGAGATAGAGCTCGTGCAGCAGATTGTGTTGCAAAAAGTACGAATAGGTCTTCGCACCGCCCAGTATCGCGACTGTCGCATAGGGCTCAAGTATGGCTTTCAGATCAGTAGTGCCAGGATTCACGTAGAGGAGCTTATCGCCCTTGCGCTCTGTAGATGCAACCGAGCCGGTGAGCACAATGCAATTCCTCTTGGAGAGTGGCTCCTTGGCGGTCTTAAAGGTGTTGTGGCCCACCACGACCACGTCCGCCGTGTCTAAAAGTGCGCGCATAAACACCTTATCTTCGGCCGACGTCCAATCAGGGAAATGGTCGGGGTCGAGGGCTATTTTGCCATCGAGGGTCACGGCAGCGATGGCTATCGTACGCATTGCCTTATTGTACCAGTCGGGTAAAATGCGCCTTTCTTATGGACAAAGTCTCACTCACGGAGCGCGATACGAAGAAGATACTCATTGCGCTCGCAATCTATCTTGCATCGCTCTTTGCGGCCAATACCCTGGGTCTTAAGATAATGCCGTTCATTCTTGGGCTGCACGTCTCGGTCGCGGTGTTCTCCTTCCCCTTCGTGTTCCTTACGACCGACGTCATCGGCGAGGTATACGGCAAGAAAATGGCGAAACTATTCGTACTCGCTGGCTTTATCGCAACCGCGCTCTTCATCGTTTATTCTTTCCTCTCGCTCGCACTGCCGTGGGACCCCGCAGGAGAGTGGGCGCACCAGAGCTACGATCAGATCTTTGGCATATCGGTGCGGATCGCGATCGCCTCCATCGTCGCGTTCATCGTGGCCGAATACCAAGACGTCGTATCCTTCTTCTACTTCAAGGGTACCATCGGCTCGCGATACTTTTGGCTTCGCTCCAATCTCTCCAACCTGTGGTCGCAGCTTCTGGATACCGTGCTTTTTATGACCATCGCCTTCGCTGGCGTCTATCCGACGCCAGTTCTCATCCGCATCATGATCACATGGTGGCTCTTCAAAGTGGCCATGGGAGTGCTTTATACGCCACTTTCGTATCTCGGCATTCGATTTCTACGCGGTACAGTGAAGACATGAGGGTTAATCCCATAAAGACGCGCATATTTAAGGAAGGAGAGAAGCTTACAGCGTTCGTGGAAGAACATATCCCGCGCCTGGAGGAAGGTTCGATTCTTGCCATCGCCTCTAAAATCGTCGCGCTTGCGGAGGGAAGGACCGTTGTCGTCGAAAATGCAAAGCAGAAAGAGGAATGGATCCGCAAAGAAAGCGAATGGATGCGGCATATCTTTGGCAAATGGTGGCTCACGGTGCGCGACGGCACGGTGGTGGTGAACGCGGGAATTGATGAGTCCAACGTCTACCCCGTAAAGTCACTTCGCGACCACGGGGCGAGCGGGAAGATGATTTTGCTGCCGAAAGACTCCTTTGCATCCGCCCAGCGCCTCTATGCTAGTGTTTTGCAAAAGACTAGCATAAGAAATTTTGGCATCATCATTACGGACAGCAGAATAATGCCTTTGCGAGCGGGTGTAGTGGGCGTAGCCTTAGGCTACGCGGGCTTTAAGGGCATTCGCGACTACCGAGGCACACCAGACCTCTTCGGCCGCCAGATGGAAGTCACACAGACCGATGTGGCGGACTCACTTGCTACCGCCGCGACGCTTGTGATGGGCGAAGGAAGCGAATCGCAGCCTCTCGCTATTATCGAAGACGCGCCTGTGGAGTGGGCCAGCTCGGTAGACCGAGATGAACTCAAGATGCCACGCGAGCAGGATATGTTTAGGTCGTTGTTTGAAGACCATGAATAAAAAGCAGGTCACGATTCTTGGGTTGGTGGGGGCAGCTGCGTTGGCGTACGCGTTTTTTGGCGGGTATCAACCCTTCGCACAGACATCACCGCCACAGGAAACAGTACAAAATGCTTCTTCATCCCAACACTTCGTTATAAAACGAAGTGTTGGGATTCAAGGAAGCACAACGAAATCGATCAATCATCCGTCGAACTCTCCTTCAACCTCAACCGTTCCTTACTCAATCGTTTATGTGCAGCTCTCTGATCCCGACGGGGTCAGCAATTTTGAAGTGAACCTCAACCCTGGCGACGACCTCTGCGCTAATCTCGTCGAAGCAAAAGCAGAGGGCAAAATCCGCTCTCTCCTCATCGACGATTCGTACCTCGCGACTTTTGGCAGCCGCTATGTCCGCGAGATCAACGGCTACAGCAACAATTGGACGGTGAAGGTGAATGAAACGCGACCTGAGGGCTGCTCACTCTACAAACCAAAGGCGGGTGACTATATTGAGTGGAAATTCGGGCAATAATGTTTGTTATCCCATGGAGCTCGTTGTGCTGTCAGACCCAAGTAGAATTGTCATCTTGTGAGAATCTAGCGGGTGTTATACTTCTGACAATGGGACAGATGAAATGGCTGCTGATTTTAGTGCCAGTAGGTGCCGTCGTCGGTTTTTTGATTTTGTATTTTACTGGTCCTCATGCGACAACGATATCTACATTGCCACCAACCCCCATCTCTACGAATCAAGAAATCAATCATAATACTCCGACGCAGCCAGATAGTTCCAAGAGTGTTTCTATTCCCGCTCCTATCTCCACTAATGCTGAAATTCCCACCCCCGCCCCGACACTCGTACCGGCACCAACACCAAAGCCCATCTCCACACCCAAGCCTACAGCTTCCACCAATGGGACCCAGTACCTTGTCTTTGGCATTCCAGCGGACGTGTATGACCCAGGGAAGGACGTCCATGGCAATCTTGATAAGCTCGTGACTTCACTCATCAATCGGTTTGACACTACAGGCGACGCAAAACACCGGCTTGGATTTATGATCGTTCTACCCGTGTGGTTTGCAGACTCTCGGATTGGCGGAAATCAGGGTCATGTTGAGAAAATAATCAAGGAAGCGTTTGCGGTCGCAAAAGAGAGAAATGTGGCAGTGTACTTTACGCTGTATAGCTTTACTCGCTGGCCGGCGCAAATGTGGAATTGGTACGACGCTTCGCAGCCAGGGTACAGTCTCGAGAATAAAAAGAATGTTGAGTGGACTGATTGGAGCGGGACACCCACCAAGAACAGATACTCCCTTCAAGAAGGGGAGACGCGCATGACTCCCGTCATGTGCTATAACAGCTCGAAAGTACTCTCAGAAATCTCGCATATCACCTCAAAAATACTGGGGCCAGCCATACTACGCGGCACTGCTGATTTGAAGAGTGCTGGCAAAGAAGATCTCTTTGGGGGCATTACGCTTTCGGAGGAGTTATCCCTCGACGACTACTCCGGCATAGACAAACTGAACCCCACATTAGGAGCCATGATGACAACAGACGGCGCACTGAAGACACGTCTCGGTTACTGTGCGCTTACCAATCTTGGGTATTCCAAAGACAAGCCACCGGCAGATTATCCGGCTGCCTTGGCAAAGGTGAATCAAGACTATGCTACCTATTGGGGGAAGCAGCTGGTGCAGGCGGGCATTCCGAAAGCTAAGCTTTATACGCATGTGGCACCCGCTCTCGACGCGGCATACTTGCAGTACACTAATGCACCCACCGACACAGCGTTTAATGAATACTCGAATCCGGGATGGACCACCTATCTTGCAGGGCCCCTTGCAAACGGCCTTGACGTCCTCTACAAAGCTCTTGCAGACAATGGTAATCCGACATGGGGATCGACTGAATCGAGTCCGACCAACATAACTGGAACGTCAGTCAAGCCAGAAACATTTCTTGCCTGGCACTACAACCACGGCGCCAACCTCATCGTCATGAATGCGGCGGATGGAAGCGCCGGCGGCCAAGGTATCGGTAAAAGCATATGGTCTTCGGCATCCGTCGCGGCGTATCAGAAGTTCCTCTCAGGTGCGCAGTTGCAGGAGTAAGGTTTCAAGAGAACTTGCGGCAGGGATGAGTGTATGGGATGATTCAATCTAACTGCCATGCCACCAAATAATACTATCGTCCCTCCACCTCCGGTCGCTCCTGCGCCGATTTTACCGCCATTTCCCGCTACGCCCCCACCACCGCGAAAAAAGAAGTGGCCGATCATTGTGGGCGGCATTGTTGTGTTGCTCATCGCCGTTGTTTTTATGCTTACCCGTGCCGGAGGTCCCGAACCCGTCGGAGGTCCCAATCCTGAACCAGAGGTAACAACAACGCCCGAAATTACTCATGGCTCGTTCACAGGTTCTCCCGCGGATCTGCAGTATCTTCTCTTCCAAAGTTTTTATGGCGCAAATTATGCGGGCGCTCCGGTCGGGCTCACATCCGACGTGAGCGGTCTCGCGGCACCTACTCCCTGGAACCAGGCGAAGCTCAAGGCGAATCTTGAGAGCTATGTCAGCAAGATGCAAAATAAGCTCGGGGTAGCGAGCCTCACCCTCGCCCCCAATAAACGCTACGGCTTCTCTACCGGGCCGCTAACGATAGAGCAGAGCGACCAAGATCTTGCAGATAGCATCAAGACTGGCTTCGACGTCGCGCTCGAGAAGAACGTGGCAGTCGGTCTCCATCTTGATATCAGCCACTACTGGCGGTTTGCAAAAGGTGCTGACGGGTCGCTCCTCTCCAAGGGCACCGGTGCGAACGACGTGCGCGAATGGAAGGACTGGAAGGGCACCATTGCAGACGGCGACCCATGGGATTCTATCGGCACGCTCATGCCCTCAATGTGCTTTGAGTGCGTGGCAGTCAAAGCGATGGTTGACCAGAAGACGCGGGACGTCATTGCGCCTGCCATCAAAGCGGGCATCAGCCGCCTGCAGGCAGCGGGTAAGCAGGATCTCTTCGCAGGCTTCATTGTAGGTTGGGAAGCCGGGTCGATGAGTACACTCGCTTACCATTCGCTCTCTCTTAAAGGGAAGGGTCCGACGACATCACACGCCGATCTCAATCGGGCGCAGCAGCAGATACTCCATGACTACCTGGAGCGTTGGGCTAAGGGGCTCGCCGATGCTGGCGTTCCGAAAGAGAACATTTACACGCATATATCAGGCGTCGCACAGTGGCATAACGACTCCGGCTCGATATGGTGGGAGGCGTTCAATTCGTACAGCAGGGCTGGCTTCAGCATATACATGAATTCGTCGCGTGAATTTGACAGTGTCTGGGCGCAAGCGAAGAAACAGAATGCGCCATGGGCCGAGGTCGAGGGCACTAATACGATGATAACTGGAAAACCCTCGCCTATCACTTGGGAGACATACCTCGGACACATATTCAATCATGGAGGCGTTCTCGCAAATATCTTCGCGGGGTTCCTTCCGCAGGCAGCCGACGGCTACACCACCTCGACCGAAAGCGTGGAGGCGATTGCGGCCTACAAAAAGTTTTTGGAGGGCGAGACGCTCGTGGAGGCGGGATCTATAGGAGGCGAAACGACTGCAGACAAAATTCAGCGGGCCCAGCGTGAGTTCCAAGTATGGGGGCCGAAGCATAAGTCGCAGGTGCCCGAGGTAGAAAAACTGTTTGACGAGCTTACGGCGGAAGTTCAAGCCAATGACATGACCGCGGCGCAAAAGACCGTGGATAAGATATTTGCTATCATCAAAGCAAACTAATTCTTTGTACATGAACCACCCCCGCCTTCTTGTCTACCTCGGCCTCGGCCTTGCCGTTTTGGTCGGAGCTATTATCTTCGCTGAGTCCGATAAATATGCAAACCGACTTGCACCCTCCTCGCTGAGCACAGTGTATATAGACACTATCGATAATTCGAGCGAAGCACCTACCCCACGCATCACATTCGACACAGATTCTCTTACTAGTTCGACCGGAAATCTAACGATATCAGGCACCATGAATGGCATCACGAGCGGCTATGTCTTAGTGGGGTCGGGGGAAGCGTTGCGCGATTACCCCGCGGAAGCGCACAACGGTCGCTGGTCAGTCAAAATCGATTCACTTGCTATGGGACCGTTAGCACCAGGAACCTATCCCGTTGTGTTCGTTGGCGGCAACAATCAGGTGCTCGCTCGGACAACACTCATTGTCCAAGGGGAACCCTTGGACGTGTCCATAGAGGAAGTAACGATGCGGGAAATGCAACAAAGTGTCGCGACCTATGGAGGCCAGACGAACGTCGACTACGGCATCATCCAAACAATTGACGGCGTAAATCATTCATCGGAGCGCATTTTAGAAGAATATGGTACGCGCACCTTTTACGCATTCGAGAAACACCCGGAGCTCATTGGTTACGTAAAGATGCTTGATCCAAATTTTGATCCGGAAAGCATGGGCGTTTCTATTGCGAGTAGTATCTACAAGAAGGACGAGAGATCCTCGATTCTCATCATTTCGGGTTGTCTTCCTCACAATTGCGGTGGCCATATCAAAGTCGTGGCATTCGAGCCATCAACAAAAGCAGTATATTTATTGCAGCAGAAAGATAAAGATATGCTCCAACTTTACGGGCATCCAGATATAGGAACACGAACAGCCATGTTTATGGTCATGATGGGTTGGGGAGGAGTCGGTCATGATAAGAACGTTGAGAAGGGTTAAACTGAAACATGCCTTAATCGTCGCGTGCGCCACTTGAGCGCCAGTTCGTACGCGCCGAAGAGGATGGTGGTGTAGAAGAAATCGCCGAGGAGCGTGCCTTGGAAGAATGGGATGCCGGCTAGGTAGGCCTCCCATAGCCCTAGGATGGAGCGGTCGTACATGCCGCTCATCCACGCGGCGGCGTTGGTGAGGAGGAAGAATTGGACGCTGCACAGGGCGGCGGCAAGCACGACATAGACGGGCGTTTTGTGATTTTTGAGCCAGAGGCCGATGAGGCCAGAGATGAGGAAGGATACGTAGACTAATGGAAGTGCTGAGTGGAAGAGCGCTTGCGGTGGGAGGAGATGCGAGAAGTTGAACATGGGCGAACTAAATGGACTCACGTAGAGGAGCAGGTAGTCGGAGATAAGCATTGCGACGAGCGGAAGGATGAATGCATAGCGTCCGGTGAGATACACGGCGCCAAAAAGCGCCATCGCAGTAATCGGGGCGAAATTGGGCATGTGCGGAAGGAGGCGTGCGAGCGCGAGAGCAAACACAATGGCAATCGGGACCCAGATAGACATTTTTTTCATAAAGTCATTATAAGCTGAATAAGTGCTTTAAGAAGTTCCAGATGCGGACGAAGATGTTTTGCGCTGCCTGGGTCGTTCCCGCTGCCGCCGTTTGCGGCTGAGAATTTGTTGCGATACTAGAAGTAGCTTGTGTTGTGGGTACCACCGCGATTTTAGGAGTTAGTTTTTTTGCTATTACCGCTTTCGGTTTTGGGTGAATGACTGGCGTAGATGTTGGTGCTGCCGCAACGGTGAGGGTTGATGTCGCGGCGCCAAGTACCAATGGGGTTGTGGTCGTCGCCGAGTCGTACTCGGTCGCGTCTGACTCGATGTTTGCCGTGGTTACTGTTGTTGTGCCAACGGACTTGGTGGCCATTTGCCCTGAGATCGACGCGGCATTCGCGCTCGAGCCCGTTGTCGTGCTCCCCGTGGGTTTGGAGAATGTGGTGAGTAATGAATCCCATGTCTTATTTAGCGCGGCGGGAATCGCATAGCTGGTGGCCCAGATACGCATCGCTTCGGCCGTACTCGTGGTGTCCACGCCGCCGTCCGGCTGCTGCAATAGGGCGAGGTAATCTTGCGGTGTGTAGATGGCAGGCGCCCAATTTGATGGAGATTCGTGGAGGGCCGCGATCGCTTGAAGCATCCAGCTTGTTGAAAAACTGTTGCCGAAACCACCGTTAGTTTCTTGTTTCGTGTGCAAGTAGCTTTCTGCTTTCGACAGCGCCGTGCCCACGTCGGGGAGCGATGCCACTTGCGAGAGCGCCTGCACTGCCGCGGCTGTCATATCCACGCTGTTGTCCCATGAGCCCCCTGGTGTTTGCGCTGACAAGATAAACTGAACTGTTTTTTGGATGATCGGGTCATTAACGCTGTAGCCTGCATGGAGAAGCGGGAAAATGGCGAAGATGTCGTCGTTATCGAGGTGCGGATCGCCGATCTGCGTGCCGTCGAAAGCGGCGACGATCGGTGTGATGAAATTTGTTGCTGTCCCCGAATACGGATTGATTCCCAGAGCTTCGAGCGCCATTGCGTGTCGTTCATAATCGGTGACACTCGTGAACAACGGGGATGCGACGAGGAGATAATTGCGGAGTTTGGTTTTCTCCTGACTATCATTCGTCGAAGCGAATGCTATTGCCGCCCAATCTGTGAGGAGCGATCCGGACGAGTCGAATGAGCCGTCGGTGTTTTGTTTTGATGAGAGAAACGAGAGCGCGGTCGCAACATTTAATTGCGAATGAGAAATACCACCGCCACCGCCTCCTCCGCCACCGCTTGAAGACGTTGACGTCGTGCTTGAAGAATCGCCCTCGGGCGGTGTTGACGTTGCCTCAGGAGTTGTTGTCGCCGATGAGGTACTTATCAGCGAATCGATATGAAGCGTGAGGTGATCGCCGGTCGCATTGTCAGAAAAATCATGGAGCTGCAGCTCGATGGTGTCGTCCATTGCAATAGGAAGGTCAGTAAGGCCTACGCTCGGAAAATCACTGTTGAGGAAGAGTGCCCAGTACTGGCTCGATGGATCTGCATCGATTCCGCCGACGCTCGTAATGAAGAGCCCAAAACTGAAGCTGGTCGCTTGGAAATCGGAGATCAGACCATCGTCCTTTGCCGCAGCAAGGGCGCAAATGCCTATGTAAGCAGTGCTAGAGGCTGCCAGGTAGTCATGGGACCCGCCATCAGTGTCGATGACTGTGCAAGCAGCTGGGACGTCGACGTGTCCGTCTATAACTAAAGGTGTGGAACTAGCGACTTGTGGTGAGCCTGTCGAATCCGCTGGCGGTGTAGAAGATGCAGTCTCATCCGTGGAGGATGCGGTACCTGTATCGATGATGTCCGGGGTCGAAGTTGCCTCGTCAGCTAATGCTAAATGAGCTGGCAACAAAATGAGAGCGGATAAAACGAGAACATAGGCATACTTTTTCATACGAATGCGCGTTCGATTAATACTAAAAATCTCCGCCCAGAGCGGAGGTTTTTATCGCGCGCAACTGCGTCACGGCCTCCTGCTCGGGATTACCATTTGATCGAAGACCGGACTTGTTCCCTCGATTTCTCTCGGGACTTTACCGTTGCGGCACAGTGGAGGAATTTCTTGCCCTGCTAGCCTTGCGCGAAGCAGGGAACCTCACTTCCACAATCAAAGGTGAACGTACATTGTATTCCTATACGGAGTCGGAGCAATGTGGATAAGGGATTACAAAATGCAAATTTCATAGTGCAAGTGCTATAGTGGCTTTAATGCAGGATTATCGGGGATATTTCAAGGGTAAAAAGATCACCTTGATGGGATTGGGACTTCTTGGCCGGGGGGTGGGAGACACGGCGTTTTTGGCTGAGTGTGGGGCAATATTGACCGTGACTGACAAGAAAACGGAGGCGGAGCTTGCGGAGTCGGTGGCGAAGCTCAAACGGTACCCAAATATCACTTTTCACCTCGGCGGACATTGTGATGCAGACTTCGTTAACGCAGACATGGTGATCAAAGCAGCCGGCGTGCCGCTTGATTCGCCCTACATCGCTGCGACAAAACAAGCAGGGGTGCAAGTGGCTATGTCGACCGCGCTCTTAGCAAAGTTTGCGATGGATGTCGGAGCCAAGGTTGTCGGCGTGACCGGGACACGCGGCAAGTCAACAGTGACCCAGATGATTGCTCATTGTCTTATTTCCGCCGCCGCTAAAGCTCCGGCGGACAAGCGCGCGAATAAGCCTATAGTACTCGGAGGGAATATTCGTGGCGTTTCTACGCTTGCGATGTTGCCAGAGTTGTCCAAGGGTTCCCCTTGGACAAAGATTGTTGTGCTTGAGCTTGATTCGTGGCAGCTGCAGGGGTTTAGGGACTTGCAAATCAGTCCAAACATCGCTGTTTTTACCAATCTCATGCCGGATCATCTTAATTATTACCCTGACATGGAGGCTTATTTTGCGGATAAAGCCAACATTTTTCGCTATCAGCAAAACCAGCAAGGCGACGCCTTGCTGGTTGGAGAGAATGTTCTCGAATGGGTAAAGGCGG
>DATDWX010000008.1:0-19461 GCA_036517335.1 Minisyncoccota bacterium
TGCGATCTCACGTATCGAATACTTCCGCCTGCGCAGGATCTCAATTTCGCTTCGATCTGCGTTGTTAATCCGTACCCACTTTTTGTTTTTTCATCGACGCACTATATGCGTACCGTTCAAATTTCAAAGACCGCGCGCCCAAACACAAAGTAACGCCTAAAGATTTTTTCCTCTGGGTCGGGACGATGGTCGCACTGTACGTGGGTGTATTCAATTACATCGCACTCGTGTGGGGCTACATTGACTACACGTTTCCTGATCCGCTCCAATACTACGTAGATCCGTATCAATCCGGTATCAGCTGGCAAATGGCCACCCTGATCGTCGTCTCGCCGATCTTTCTCGCACTCATGTGGTTCATCCATCGCGAGATCAAGCGCGATCCCACGCGAGCCACCATATGGATCAGGCGCTGGGCGCTCTTTCTCACCCTCTTTGCGGCCGCAGTTACGATCGCCGTAGACCTCATTTGGGTGCTCTATGCATTCTTGAACGGCCTCGACATCACCGAGCGGTTTCTACTCAAAGCGCTCGTGGTCTTGTTTGTTGCCGCGGTAGGATTTATGCACTTTATCGCAGATCTCTGGGGCTACTGGGAAAAATTTCCAGCGCGGAATCGGATGGTTGCATACGCGACGGGCGCCCTGGTCGTGATCACCATTGTCGCCGGCTTCTTTATTGTCGGCACCCCGACTTCGGCGAGGCTCTACCGATTCGATAATCAAAAAGTAAATGACCTACAAAGTATCCAGTCGCAAGTGGTCACCTACTGGCAGGCGAAGCGAAAGTTGCCGAAGTCGCTCTCCGAGCTTTCCGATCCGATAAGCGGCTTCTCCATTCCAGTGGATGCGCAGTCCGGCGCGCCGTATGATTACACCGTGAAGGGGCCGCTCTCGTTTGAGCTCTGTGCGGAGTTCAATGCACCGATGCAAGGTACGGCCATGGAAACGACCCGAGCTGTTGCTCCGATGCCAGTGGGTGTGAAGGGGATGCCGCAGCAAGACAGCTGGCTGCATGCTGCCGGACACGTGTGTTTTGACCGTACGATCGACCCGGAATTCTACCCGCCACTCAACCCAAAAACCCCGTAGCAGAGCGAAGCTAGCTACGGGGCAGGCCATGTAATATGGTAGTCTAGGCGTACATGAAAAAGTACGATCATTCAGCCATAGAGGGCAAGTGGCAGAAAGTTTGGAAAACAGCCAAACTGTACCAAACACCGGATTCCAAAGCAGGGAAGGACAATTTCTATCTTCTGGTAGAGTTTCCGTACCCCTCTGGCAATTTACACGTGGGGCATTGGTACGCATTTGCCGTACCAGACATCCTTGCGCGGCATTTGCGAATGAAGGGAAAGAATGTCCTGTACCCAATTGGTTTTGATGCTTTCGGGCTTCCCGCGGAGAACGCGGCGATAAAAAACAAATTGAATCCGCGCAAGTGGACAGAGGACAACATTGCTTACATGAAGAAGCAGATCGCTTCGATGGGGACGTCCTTCGACCTCTCGCGCGAGGTGCAGACCATCGATCCCGCCTATTACAAATGGACGCAATGGATGTTTTTGCAGCTTTTTAAAGCAAAGCTTGCGTACCGCAAGGAAACGGCGGTCAATTGGTGCCCAAAGGACAAAACGGTACTCGCCAACGAGCAGGTGATCGATGGAAAATGTGAACGCTGTGATTCGCTCGTCGACCAGAAGCAGATGCTCCAGTGGAATCTCAAAATTACCGACTACGCCGACCGCCTGATAGACGACCTCGAGACGCTCGACTGGCCTGAAGAGATCAAGCAGTCTCAGCGCAACTGGATCGGCCGCTCGGAAGGCATTGAGATTGATTTTCCACTTGTGTTTGACGATGACAAGAAATACAAGTATGTGATTCTGCACGGCTTTAAAAGTCGGCCTGACAAACCAAAATGGCTTTGGCTCAAGGGCGAATTGGAAAAAATGGGGCATCAGGTCATCATCCCCGCTCTCCCGAACCCCGACGAACCATCAGAAGATGAGCAGGTCGCGGCCGCTCTCGCCGCGACTTCGTACGATGAGAACACCGTTTTGCTCGGCAGTAGCTTGGGATGCGTCGTTGCGATGAAAGTCGCAGAAAAACTGCACAAACCCATCGCGCGCCTCGTGCTTTCTGGTGGATTTGCAGACCGCAACTTCAAAGATAAGCCACGAAATTTCGACAAACAATTTTCTTGGAAATTCGATGGCAACAAAATACGAGCCAATGTCAAAACCATCCAAATTTTGCACGACCCGAGGGACTACGCCGTTTCCGAAGGTCAGCTAGCGCGCCTTGAAGAATTGCTCGGCGTGAAGGCACAACTCTGTCGGACCAATGGACCGCATTTCACGGGCGATACCGAGCCCGACATCCTGATGTGGCTGCGCCCGACGATACGCGTATTTACAACCCGCGCTGATACGCTTTTTGGCGCAACCTACCTTGTCCTTGCGCCGGAGCACCAGTGGGTTGCCGCCGCTCTCAGACACCGCGGATTGCTGGAGAACGAAGGGGAAATAGAGCGATATATCGCTACATCGAACAAAAAAACCGAGCTCGAGCGGCAAGAAAACAGAGAAAAAACGGGTGTTGAATTGAAAGGTGTCAAAGCTATCAATCCAGCAACGGGCGAACACATTCCACTTTGGACCGCGGACTTCGTTATCGGCACCTATGGCACGGGCGCGGTTTTTGCGGATGCGCATGATGAGCGCGATTTCGAATTTGCTAAGAAGTTTAACATTCCTTTAAAGACGACCTTAAAACCAGCTGATGGAAGCAACGATTCAAAGATCTATGCGCTCGAAGTTTGTTTTTCAGGGAGAGGCATCCTATACGACTCTGGCGAATTTTCAGAACTTACGAGCGACGAGGCGATACCGAAGATTGGAGCTAAATACGGGCGTATGGTCAAACAATACCGACTACGCGATTGGATCGTCTCGCGGCAGCGATATTGGGGCGTGCCGATCCCTATCGTTCACTGCCCGAAATGTGACGCGGTGCCAGTGCCGGAGCAACAATTGCCCGTACTGTTGCCCGATGTAAAAGACTATTTGCCCACAGGTGATGGCAAGTCGCCGCTAGCAAAGGTCAAATCGTTCGTTAATACAAAATGCCCCTCTTGCGGTGGGAAGGCGGAGCGGGAGACGGACACGCTCGATACCTTCGTGGACTCTTCTTGGTACTTCTTACGATATACCGATCCCAAAAATAAAAAAGAGTTTGCCGCTAGAAAAAAACAGGACCACTGGATGCCCGTAGATCTCTACTCCGGCGGTGCCGAGCACACCACGATGCACTTGCTTTACTCTCGCTTCTGGCACAAAGCACTTTTTGATCTTGGTTTGGTGGCCGATGCCGAGCCGTACAAGCGGCGTATGAACCGCTCCGTCATACTGGGCCCCGACAACCAAAAAATGAGCAAGTCGCGTGGCAATGTTGTAGACCCTGACGAGATCGTGAAGCGACTAGGCGCTGACACGGTGCGCATGTACCTGGCATTCGTCGGTCCGTATAACGAGGTGGGCAGCTACCCATGGAATCCCGATGGCGTAGTCGGCGTGAGAAGATTTCTGGAACGCGTCTGGCGAGCGCAAGAATTGGTCCAAGATGTCGATGTTTTATCGCTGCAGAGTGTTTTGCACAAGACAATAAAGAAAGTCGGAGATGATTGCGTAGCACTCAAATTCAATACTGCGATCAGTGCCCTGATGATATTCCTCAATGCTGTCGAGAAGGAGAAAACGGTGGGGAAGGGGCAATGGCAAACCTTACTAAAATTACTTGCACCGTTCGCGCCGCATATGGCCGAGGAGCTCTGGCAGGGAGTTGTCCAAGGACTCCCCTTGGACAACAAGGGCAAGGGCAACTTGTCCAAGGACTCCCCTTGGACAGGGGAGATACAGTCAGTCCACACTGAAGCTTGGCCGCAATTTGATCCCGGTCTCCTTGTAGAGAATGAGGTAACAATCGCGATCCAAATCAACGGCAAAACGCGTGGTGAGGTACGGATTCCGACTGACGAGGACAAGGCAACAGTAGAAAAAGCGGCTCTCGACGCTGTAGCCGCCCGTCTCGGAAGTAAAAAGATACTACGAACTATCGTCGTGCCGGGCCGCCTCGTCAATTTTGTCGTAGAGGAATAGCACTTACGCGAGTCTCGTCTTCGGCATCGTCGATATGGTATCCGCTGTCGTTGATGCGCTGTCGCAAAGAGTCGGCCAGCTCCCAATCTTTCTGTTCGCGAGCCGTGGCTCGCTCTCGTATTAAATCTCGCACACTGGGAGGAATGTCATCGTCGCGCAATTCTGCTCGCGCGAGAGACTTGGCATTTGTATCGGGCTCGGCCAGATGGAGTCCGAGTACGTTGTCGAAATCGAGTAGGCCCGCAAGCTTGTCCCTTGGTTCGACGTGCTTGTCCTTGAGCATTTCCCACAATACGGCGAGGCTCCCCGGTGTATCTAGATCGTCATTGATACGCGCGAGGAAAAGTTTCTTCCACTCTGCGGGAACAGTACCGACTGATTCCCCAGATGAAAGGCGCAGTGCGATGAGTTTTCCAAAAGCGGTCTGCGCCGCCCCCAATGCTTCCCAGCTGAAATCAATAGCCGTGCGGTAATGCGCGCCAAGCAAGTAATACCGATACGAGAGTGGGTGAAATCCTTTTTCGATGAGCCTATGAAGATTAATCACGTTGCCGAGAGATTTCGATATCTTCTCCTTATTGAGATTCAAAAACGCATGATGCATCCAGAAACGCGAGAGCGGCGCCTTTCCCGTTGCGGTTTCGGATTGTGCGATCTCATTGTTGTGATGGGTCGGCATCAGATCAACTCCGCCGGTATGGATGTCAATTTGTTTTCCAAGTGTCGCATTGATCATGGCGGAGCACTCGATATGCCACCCGGGAAAACCTTTGCCCCAAGGCGAATCCCACCCTATTTTTTTGTCGGATTTCCAAAGCAGAAAATCCGTGGGACGACGTTTCTCTTCAGAAGCCGCTACCCGCGCACCCTCCCGAAGTCCCTGGGTGTCGATATTCCCGAGTTGCCCGTATTTTGGGTACCTCGACGTGTCGAAGTAGACACCCTCCGTACCTGCGTACGTGTAGCCCTTCTCCTCAAGGGCTTGCACCATCGCGATCTCAGCGGGTATATAATCAGATGCGCGGGGAAATTTGATGGTACTCGTATCAATACCAAGCTGCTCGAGGTCGTGAATAAACTGCGCGGTATAGCGCTCGGCAAGCGCGCGCATGTTTTCTAGAGTGAGAGGGAGCTTCTCGCGCTTGAGCGCTTTGCTCATTTTGTCGTTGCCGCTGTCGGCATCGGAGCTGAGGTGCCCAAAGTCAGTGATGTTGATGACCTGCTTCACTTCGAAACCGTTGTAGATGAGCGTGCGACGTAGCAGATCGGCAAAAACGTAGGAACGTAGGTTGCCGATGTGCGATGTGTCATATACGGTCGGACCACAGTGGTACATACGTACCGATCCTACTCCAGCAGGCAGTTGAAAAACATCGTCATGTTTTGTCAGCGTGTTGTAAAGACGCAGCGGCACACGGGCGCCCATGCGTTGCCGTATGTAGCCTAAAAACCCCATATTTAGAGCCATTTTTTATGTTTGAAGAAAGCGAGCATGGCAGCGCCGAGTGCGACCATAAGGCCCACGATTATCCAGAAATCATGGGGCAGTCCTATGATCGGCATATTCTTAGTGTCCATTGCAAAGACCTCCGCAACGAACGAAAGCGGCAGCATAAAGAGGGCAATGACCGTCAGGACTTTTATCGTTTCGTTCTGCTTGGTAGAGAGGAGTGAGTTGTTGGTCTCGCGCAGTTCGTGGAGTGAGTCTGTCGCTCGCATAATGTGATTATGGACGCGATAGTATTCATTGGACATGGCACGCAAATACGGATTAAATGTCTCGCCAAAAAATCCGCTACCACCTTCCTCAAGCGTATGCAAAACTTCCCGATGTGGCTCGATGGTTTGGCGGAGATTGAGTAGCGCGCGTGCGCTGCGCGAAATCGCCGAAACCATTTGAAATTCTCGCTCGGAGAAAATGTGTTCTTCAATAAGCGCGAGTTCCTTGCGGAGAAATTCCAACTCATATTCGACTGCCTTATACAACTTTTTCACTGTGTAAAAAAAGAGAAAACCGGCATGATCACCAAGCGGCGGCGCTTCCAGAGTAGCATTGACTTCAAATACTTTTGAGAACTTGTGGAGAGGCTCGATCATTTCGTAATGAGCAGTGATAAGAAAATTGTGACCGATAATAAAATCTATCTCCTGCTCGCGGGCTGTGTGTGAGCGCTTCAAGGCGGGGAAGTGCATAATCACATAGGCGTAGGTGCCATAAAACTCGGCGCGCGGCTTTGAGGCGGGAAGAAGCAGCTCCTCGGAAATAGCGGGATCAATACCGAACTCCTCCGCGACCTTTCGCACTTCAAGCGGACTTGGGGATTCGAGATCTACCCACGTGATGCCACTATACTCAAGCCTCGTCTGCATGCAGTCATTATAACCTAGCAACCGAGCGTTGAGCGAGGAAGTACTGAGGCCAGCAGGCCGAACGTGAGTGCAGACAATGCCTGCATGATATACTGCACCGCCATGACCCTGTTCATCGCGCCCGCCATCATCTCGGTCGCCGCCCTTTCAGCTGTGTGGTGGTGGGGAGGTTTTGGTGCCTTTTTTATCGCTGTGACGCTCGTGATCTTAGAGGTTACACTCTCTTTCGACAATGCAGTGGTGAATGCCAAGGTCCTTGAGGAAATGACGCCACAGTGGCAACGCCGGTTTCTTACGTGGGGTATTTTGCTATCGGTTTTCGGCACGCGATTGGTGTTGCCGATCCTGATCGTGAGTGCTGTGGCGCTTGTCTCCCCGTTCGTTATCACGGCGCTCGCGTTCTCGGATCCGGCAACGTATTCAGGAATGCTCGCCGAGGCGGAAACTACCATCAAGGCATTTGGTGGGGCATTCCTTCTCATGGTGTCTCTGAAATATTTTTTCAATGTGGGGAAAAAAGTGCATTGGTTTGCACCGATTGAGCGGCACCTGGTGCGATGGGGAAGGGTAGAGGCGATAGAGATAGCGCTCGCACTCTCTACACTCCTTGCTATTTCGTATCTTTCACCCGATCCTGCCGCAACGATTCTGACCGCGGGCCTCATCGGCATAATTATTTTCACGCTCACTGAAGGGGTGGCGCACGCGCTCAATGTGGAATCCACAAGCATCGTACGCCCCGGACTGATCCTTTTTATCTATCTCAACGTACTGGACTCTGCGTTTTCGCTCGATGGGGTGATCGGCGCGTTTGCTATCACCACAGCGCTGCCGATCATCGTGGTCGGTCTCGGTATTGGAGCGTACTTCGTACGTTCCATGACCGTATATCTCGTGCGCAAGAAAACACTTGCCGGGCTTCCGTACCTAGAACATGGTGCGCATTGGGCGGTATTCGGACTCGCGCTCGCCATGCTAGTCGGACTTATCGTGCACATCCCCGAAGTCGCCATCGCCACCATCGGACTCGCGTTTATTTCTCTCGCGTACGTATCCTCACGACGAGCAGTGCGCGAGCAGATGTTCTGAACCGCATCAGTATTTTGCGAAGTGATGCAGCGCGTGCGATAATCGCAGAGTGCAGAAAGCAGAGCGCCAAATAATTCTTTCGGTCGCGGCGACCGTCTTCGGTGTGATCATTCTCATCATGGGGGGATTTGCTGCCGGGTACCTTTTTGCGGCACGCAGTCCCGGGCAGGGGATGGTGCTGCTTTCTGCCTCGCAACCAGTGGACGTGGATTTCTCGCCAGTGTGGAAGGCTTGGAGCGAGATTAATGAGAAATTCGTGCCGGCATCCGTCGCCACGTCGAGCCCGATCGCTACCACGACTGCGGCGGAAAATCAACGCAAAGTATACGGTATGGTCTCAGGTCTGGCCGCATCCTTGCACGACCCTTATACATTTTTCTTACCACCGGTCGAGAGTAAACAATTTACCTCGGATATGAGCGGAGCGTTCGAAGGGGTCGGTATGGAGATCGAGGTCAAAAATGAGATCCTCACCGTGGTGTCCCCACTGAAAGGCACGCCCGCCTTCCTTTCTGGTATCAAGAGCGGCGATCAAATACTTAAAATAGACGGCATCTCCACCGAGGGCATGGACACGAGTACCGCCGTGGGCAAGATCCGTGGCCCTAAGGGGACGAAAGTGGTACTCACGATGGCGCGAGAAGGGTGGTCTGCACCGCGTGACATCAAGGTGACACGCGATGTTATCAGCGTACCGACCGTGATCGCAACCGCCCTGCCCGACGGCATATTCGAGATCCAGCTGATGACCTTCACCGCAAACTCTCCAGATTTATTTCGCACGGCGCTGCGCGAATTCGTGGAGTCGGGTCGCACAAAGCTGATCCTTGATCTGCGGGGCAACCCGGGCGGCTATCTTGATGCGGCCGTCAATATCGGAAGTTGGTTCTTACCTTCTGGCGCAGTCATCGTTACCGAGGATTACGCTGGGCATATGGGCAACGTGATTCATCGATCGGCTGGATATAACGTATTTAATAAAAATCTGCAAATGATCGTGCTGGTGGATAAAGGCTCTGCCTCTGCATCGGAGATACTCGCAGCCGCGCTGCGGCATTATGGCGTTGCCAAGCTAGTTGGCACCAACACCTTCGGGAAAGGTTCCGTACAGGAGTTGGTGCCGATCACAAGCGACACGTCGCTGAAATTGACGGTCGCCAGGTGGCTCGGCCCAGATGGCATCCAGATCCCGCGAGAGGGGATAGCTCCCGACGTGCAGGTGGAGCTTACGGAAGAGGGTCACTCTGATGGACGCGATCCGCAGCTTGATAAAGCGCTAGAAATGCTGGGCGGCAAGCCAGCAGCAATCGCCACGTCCACCAAGCCGTAGGACAAGTATGAAAGTTATATTTCTCAAGGACGTGCGTGGGGTGGGGCAGCGAGGTGCGGTGAAGGACATCGCTGACGGGTATGCTCTTAATTTTCTTATACCGCAGGGAATGGCGGTGCAAGCGACGCCGGAAAAGGTGGCTGAAGTGGAAAAGAAGCAGCAGCTTGAGAAGGAGTCGCAAGCTTCGCATGATAGCCAGGTGGCGGCTCGCGTTCGCGATTTGGAAGGAAAAAGGGTCGTTATACGCGTACGGGCCAACAAAGACGGGCATCTATTCAAGGGCGTACGCCGCGAGGATATCGCAGATCAACTGGCGCAATACGTAGGCCTTGTTGACCCTTCAATGATCACTGATCTTGCAAGCCCAATAAAAAACGTGGGGGAGTATGTCGTACACGTGGCGGTAGCGAGCGCAGAGGCCGCCTTTACGCTTGCAGTGGAAGCGGCGTGACGGCCGGGCCGATTTAGAGGATTTCTACCAAGTGGCGCGACACCCGTCGGCCATCGTAATTGGTCTTGCGCGCGGTGCGAAAATGTACTTGACCGGGGGTCTTAGCGAAAAGAGTGTGATCTTTGCCGATACCAATATTTTTGCCTGCCATGATCGCGGTGCCCCTCTGGCGGACGATGATCTCGCCGATACCGACCTTTTGCCCGTCGGCACGCTTTACCCCGAGGTATTTCGGATTGGAATCGCGGAGATTGTGTGCTGTTCCTCCTGCTTTTGTATGGGCCATAAATGATGATTTTAGCCCGCCCGTACCGAACGGTACGTTCGGGCGGGGGACTAGGTTTTAGGCAATAGTTTAATACAATTACTGCATGAAGACTATAAGGGATTATTGGACGAAAATCAAGGGCCACCTTGATGTCGGGATCGGGGAGTGGGGCTTGTTTGCCCTGATCATTCTCACAGGTATCAGTGCCTTCGGCCTCGGTCGTCTCTCCGCCCTCCAGGATGTGCGGCCACCTGTTTTAATACGACGAGCGGGGGCAGAAGCTTCGCCTCGCGGCATGTACGTGGGCGGACTTATCGTGGCCTCCAGAGCGGGTAGCGTGTACTACTTTCCGTGGTGTTCAGCGGCCTTGAAGATCAGTCCGCAAAACCAGGTGTGGTTTGCGAGCGAGGAAGCGGCGCAGCAAGCGGGCTACACTGCGGCTAAAACCTGTAAAGGTTTGGGAGGTCAATGATTCGGTATACAATGCCGCTATGTTGATAGTAGACGTGGAAGCCTCCGGCACAGAGCCTACCAAGCACTCGATCGTGAGCGTGGGTGCTTTGGATCTCTCGAATCCGTCCAATCGTTTCTATGAAGAATGCCGCGTATGGGACGGTGCGCACATCATGGACGAAGCTCTTACGGTAAATGGATTCACGCGCGCACAAATAACGGACTCCAAGAAACAATCGGAGGCTGATCTTGTCCACGCATTCCTGCATTGGAGCGATGCCCTCGATGAACGCACGCTTGCAGGACAGAATGTCTCATTTGATCGCGATTTTTTGAAGGCCGCCGCGGAGCGCGCTGGGCACACCGACTGGCCATTCGCACATCGCACCATAGATACGCATACACTCTGCTACATGCACATGGTGAATCGCGGTCTGCAGCCGCCGGTGAAGCATCGTCGCTCTGCGTTGAACCTCGATGCAGTACTCAACTACTGTGGCATTCCCGAAGAGCCAGAGCCGCACAATGCGCTTACTGGCGCGCTCTCGCACGCTGAAATCATCAGCCGTCTACTCTACGGTCGTAAACTCCTGCCGGAGTTCACACAATTTGACATCCCGTGGAAGACATAGTACATCATCATGTTGCAGATCGTGCGAAAGATAGGAATATACCTTTCGCTTTCGATCATCGGCACTGTTCACGCAGTGCGCTATCTTATTTCGAGAATACAGCAAGAGCGGGGCGATGTACAAGGTGTGCGCATTATTGTAGTAGACGAGAGGGGGATAGTCCTTGTGGCACACTGGTACGCCCCCTGGGTATGGACATTGCCGGGCGGTGGCGTGGAAAAAAACGAAGCACCAGAAGATGCTGCGATTCGCGAAGTGCGCGAAGAAACAGGATTCATTGTCAAATCGATAGCTGGTGAGATCGGCACCTACACGGGGCAGTGGGGGAAGTGGGACACACAGCGCGTCTACTACACCGGAGATTTTGAAGGCTCTCTCGCCCTCAAACCCAATCTCGAGATCATGGCGAGAAGCTGGTTCGACATAGATCACCTTCCAGACGAAATTTCCCCCGCCAACCGCCGCCGCATCGAAGCATATCGTTCGGGCGTGAGAGGCGAACAAGCGCGCTGGTAAAAAATATTTCAGTTCTTCTCTTCCAAAGAAAGACTCCCCTGGCATAAAATAGGGGATAGGGTGCGGAAAAGGAGTTTGAAACGAAGGGCTTTGTTAGCGCCTCTCGAAAAATAAGTCCAGCCATTGCAAAGGGAGGTGACCGGCGAGTCTTTGGACTTGACCCGCATGTGGTGTAATACATGAAGACGGTCTGGGGGAGCCCAGATTTGAAGCGCGCACAATAAACATTTTCCGACATTACTATACTTAGTGATGTCGGAACAATGTTATCGCCATTGTGCGACGACGCGTCATCGCACAATGGCTCTTTGCGACATACTCGTTCATACTGCGGTTATATGCCCTATTCAGCTCGACTCAAACAATTATTGACTCCCCCCGAGCGTCGCGCGTTCCAAAAACTTTCTACACCGCAGAAAATACAAGATTTCTTGGACGATCTTCCGATTAATTTTGAGCTGTTGGGGGAGACCTACATGTCGCCGCGACGGGTTTTGCGGGAGCGGACGGCGCATTGTTTTGAGGGAGCGCTTTTTGCGGCTGCTGCACTTGCCTACCATGGTAAAAAGCCACTGCTCCTTGATCTCAAGAGCATTGATGCGGATCAAGACCACGTCGTCGCGCCCTTCAAGGAGGCAGGCCGTTGGGGCGCTATCAGTAAGACCAATCATGCGATTCTGCGGTATCGCGACCCGATCTACCTCTCTGTGCGTGAGCTCGCGATGTCGTTTGTCAATGAATACATTATGGACGACGGACGCAAATCCATGCGCTCGTATTCGGCGCCGTTTAGTCTCTCACGATATCCGCCGGACGAGTGGATAACGAGAGAGGAGGATTTGGTACCCATTGTGGACGCACTCGATGACTCCAAGCACTTCCCTATCGCGCCAGAAAAAGCGATGCGACGTATGCGCCGCGCGCTTCCCTTCGAGGTAGACAAACTGGCCTGGCAAGAAGAATGGTTACCCGGCAGGAAACCGCGGCGTGCAAAGCTGCTAGATCGTCGGTAGGTAGTTGAGCGGATTCAGGTATCCCGTAAGCGGCGCAACCGGCATGACAGCGCTCGCGCACGGCGTTTTGGTTTGTGTGGCGCTGCTCAGTGGAATGATCTGCACAGCGGACGCGACGTAAACGCCGAAGTGCAGGTGCGGGCCGGTCGCATAACCCGTCTCCCCGCTGTAACCGAGAAGTTGACCGGTACTCACCTGCTGCCCCTCCATGACTGCGATCTGGGAGAGGTGCGCATAGATGGAGCCGAGTCCATTGCCGTGTTTGATAAAGACCCATTTGCCGAAGGAATAACAGCCTCTCACTGCATCGGTATTGCCCGCACCGATCACGGTGCCCGAGAGAGCTGCTTTTATAGGCGTGCCGATCTGCGCTGCTAGGTCTATACCGTTGTGTCCCTTGCCCCCGTAGGCACCGCCGGAGGCAAAGGGTGTATTGCCGAAATACTGCGTCATGCGCACACCATCGAGTGGCCATGATAGGACGCCCTTTCCGGCCGGCGTAATTTGCGAGGGATTGACCGTATAGCGAAGTTTCTCCTGGAGATCGTTCAAAGCTTGTTCGAACTGTGCTTCCTGCGCTTTCTTTTGCGCTATGATCGCCTGATAATTAGATTCTTTCGATTTCGTTTGTGCAAGAAGCTCGCTCTGCGCTTGCTTGGTAGCATTGAGTGAACCCTGCTGCGTGAGCAGCGTATTTCTTTGCTTGACCAATTGTGCGCGCTTTTCTTCCGTTGCCGCCTTGGTGTCGGTCAATACTTGTTTTGCAGATCGGAGACTCTCGATGTGCTCCCCAAGGGCGATCTGTAGCGATTCAGCTGCCGCCAGATCATTCCATACTTCGGTGAGAGCCCCCTCGGAGGCCATTTTGATGACCAGGGGCTGCGTCTCTGCCTCGTTGAGCGCTCTAAGAGACTCCGCGAGTCCCCGCTCCTGTCCTGCGATCGCGCCCTCGGTCTTTGAAATACCCGAAGAAAGTTGCTGGATCTGCAATTCAGTAGAGCCGATCTGATTCTTGGTACGATCGATAGAAGCGGTCGTTTTTTTGATAGACAAGGCGAGTTGAGCAAGCTGTGTTTGAAGCGTCTGCTTTTTTGCC
Source organism: Minisyncoccota bacterium (assembly GCA_036517335.1). GTDB lineage: Bacteria > Patescibacteriota > Minisyncoccia > Phycocordibacterales > UBA2100 > UBA10103. Next base: position 13,378 of record DATDWX010000008.1, read on the forward strand.
GACGTAGCCTGTAATTGTTTCTGGTATTCCGCAATTTCTTTATCCAGCTGCGTGATCTGGGCACTGTGCTGATCGATCTGTTGCTGCAATTCTGCTGCGCTCTGTGCCTGCGCGAAGGACGGCGCGCACAGCAGGAGCACAACGGTAGCGCTGATATGTCGCGCCCGCTCGCTCATACGCTTTTCAGTGCCGTAATCGCGCTTGTGACGCGCCTGAGCGTCGCCTCTTTGCCTATGATAGCGGAGATGGCGAAAGGATCCGGACTCTTATCGCGCCCCGAGAGAGCGTAGCGTAGGGGCCACAGAACGGCTCCACGGCCCTCTGCCGTTGCGTACTCCCAGAGAGCACTCTTGATGCCCTCCTCTGTCCATTTCACAGCGTCAACAGCTTTACATACTGCAAACGTATGCTGCAGATGGCGCACTGCCTCCGCCGGTGTGGATTTTTTATCTGGAATGAGCGTCGGCTGGAGTGAGGGATCGGCGAAGAAGAGATCAAGTTCTCCAGAAGACACCAGCTCTCGGAGATCATCCCAGACATAGATGCGTTCGTGAATAAGTGGCACGAGTGCCTTTCCAACGGCTCCGTTCCAGGAGAGAGAGCGCTCCCCTATCGCTTTTTCGAGTACCTGCAGAGCGCCACTCGCAAAATCGTCCGCCTTCATCTCATGGAGGTAGTGGCGGTTGTACCAGCGCAATTTTTCGGTGTCGAACGCTGCCGCACTTTTGTGTATGCCCGAGAGATCGAATTCGGTGATCATCTGGTCAAACGAGAGAAATTCGCTCTGCGATGGCGGCGTCCATCCCAAAATGGCGAGGTAATTCAATATGGCGGCAGGCAAAAAACCTTTTGCGCGAAAATCACGGACAGCTACGTCGCCTCTGCGTTTCGAGAGTTTGGAGCGGTCGGTAGCCACGCTGAGTGGATAGTGCGCATACACCGGGCGCGCATAGCCAAGGGCTTCTTGGATAAGTATCTGACGCGGTGTATTTGAAATATGATCCTCCCCTCGGATGATGTGCGAAATGCGCATATCTGCATCATCCACGACGACCGCTAAGTGATAGAGGGGATCACGCACTGAGCGCGCAATCACGAAGTCCCCCAAGTCGCTCGTGTCCACCGTAATATCGCCACGGACGAAATCGTGAAATGTGATGGTAGTCCCTGGGTTGCGCAGGCGTACAACCTCTACGCTCTTCCTCGGCTCTTTCTTGCTCGGCTCGCGAGAAATGTAAGCCATATTGGCATCGAGGAGTTTCGAGATGGCCAGTGCATGGGCCTCCGTGCGTTCGGATTGGCGAAAGAATTCGTCCCACGAGAGCCCGAGCCAATGGAGGCTTTCGATGATGTCCTCTTCGTATTCCTTGGTGCTTCGCTCTCGGTCGGTGTCTTCAATGCGCATTATTATCGCGCCGTGGTTTTTCTTTGCAAACAGATAATTGAGAAGCGCCATACGCGCTGTACCGACGTGGCAGTAGCCCGTCGGCGAAGGTGGGAAACGTACGCGTGGCGATTTTATCTCTGTGTCTGCAATCATATAGCTATACAGATTGGTGTTCCAGTCCAATATCAAGCAGCATGCGCGCGATCTTGCGAGCAGCTTCCGGCTGAGCGAAGGCCCTGCCGGCCGCTTGCATCGCAGCTTTCTGGGACGCGTCCTGCATAAGCCTGTCTATCTCTGCAGCAAGTACGTGCGGCTTTAGATTGTGTTGCTCTATCACGCTTGCGCCTCCCGCTCGCGCATATGAAAATGCATTCTCCGTCTGATCGTGTGAGACATCTGGTGGGATGGGAATTAGGATAGCTGGAATGGCCCATGAGGCGATCTCAAATATCGTGCCGCTTCCCGCGCGCGCGACGATGACGCTCGCCGCCCCCGCCGCCATACGCAGTGCGAGCGTGTCGAGAAGGCCAAAGGGGCGGTAGCGCGCGGCATGAGGAGAATCCTTCAATACTACGGATGCGATCTTGGTGGTCTCGTCTATGTTGGCCGAGCCTGTCTGGTGAATGATATTGTAGCGAGTGACGAGGTTAGACAGGGCGTCGAGTACGGTCTCATTGATGGCACGCGCGCCCTGTGAGCCGCCCATAATGAGAACGGCGGGCACCGATGTGTCGAGTTTTAAGAATTCGAACCCGCCTTCCTTGGCTACCCCCAGAATTTCCTTGCGAATCGGGTGGCCAACACGAGCTATGTTGTGCCTTACGCGCGTGGGAAATTTGGACGCAGCTTCCGGATGCGCGACCGCGATGGCGCGCGCAAACTTTGACGACCAGAGCGACACCCTGCCTGGATCCGCGTCAGCATCATAGATAACGACCGGAATGCGCAAAATACGCGCCGCCACGAGGCTGGGGAACGCCGCGAATCCACCGGTGGAGAAAATAACGTCTGGATAAAGACCGAAAATCTGCGGGATGGCGCGGATGATGCCTATCCCCGTTTTAAATACATCAAACACATTCCACAAGCTCGCGAAGCGTCGCACCCGGCCAGCAGGCGCTGCACGGTAGGTAATGCCGTGCTCGAGCAAGGTGGGCGGATCAAAAGGCGGCGGCCCCAGGTAGAAAAATTCCGGCTCGAGGAGTACCCGCTCGGCGCACAAATCCTCCACCGCTTCAGCGACCGCAATGAGCGGGTAAAAATGCCCACCCGTCCCCCCGCCTAGCAAAACTATCTTCATCAGTTCATTTTATCACGTGTGGGCCTTCCTTCGCGAGCAGACATCCGGCCCTGCGTTCATTTCTACTTCACCGTTTCGTGTGGTATGCTGTGCACATGAGTAAAGCAACAATCGCGCGAGTAATACATCATGGCAACGCGCTCCTTACGGCCGCAGATCGCGCGGCGATTTTACGTCGCGCTCGCGGCGCGTGGAAGCACCGTTCACTCAAGGGCGATGTTCGCACACTCTCCACGATCCGTCGCAGCTGGAATCGCAAGATAGGCTAGAAATGTACACGCTCGATACCAACGTTATCCTCTACCACCTCCACGACGATGAAAGAGCGCGTGGCGTGATGAACTCTCCGATGGCGCACCTGATGCCTCTCTATAATTTCAACCATCACTGTTACAGAACTCCTGCGATTTAGCAAACTTCCTCCGCAAGAGGAAGCAGACATCTACGCTCTTCTGCCCGCATTCTCGATCATCCCGCTCGATCTGCAGATCGCGGAGAACGCCGGTTCGATAGGCCGCACGTACAATATCGATCTTGCCGATGCGGTCATCGCAGCGACTGCACTTTTTACTGGCTCTTCGCTCGTCACCCGTAATGTGCGCGATTTCAAACGCGTGCCCAGCCTCGTCGTCGAAGCAATCTGATCAAAACAAAAATCTCCGCTGGGCTACAAAATGAGCTCCGGCTCGAGTAGTACCCTCTCGGCGCACAGATCCTCCACCGCTTCTGCAACAGCAATGAGCGGATAAAAATGCCCACCCGTCCCACCGAGCAAAACGATTTTCGTCAGCGTATTGTATCGCTGCGCGGTGTAATCTCAAACACTAAAATTCGGTCCGTGTAGTGTACAGATTCTTCAGCCGGTATTGGAACGACTAACTACTAGTAAACGTGAAGAAAACAAGGAAGGGAAGAATCATTGACAGCAAAGCTGGAAATGAGGGCGACCACAAAGCACGCCACATAGATTGACCGCTTTTTTTCCTGTGACTCAATTCCATGATGAAGCCAATGATGGAAAGAACAAGCAGGCCTAGAATCGCGAGAACGAATCTGCCAAGGTCACCAAATTGTTGCTCCCTATCTGGCATGAGAGAAGATAGAAGCGTAACTACCTTTGCACCTACGGGATTTACACTTGGATCATCACACCTCTTGCCAAAATTAATACCGAATGTTTCATCAGGAACGACCTTTGCCGGAGGACACTGCGCGACCCGGGAATCATTTATGGTATCTGCAATAGGTGGGCCTAAAGTAATTGCGATAAAATAAACAAGAAGGGCGATAATGAGCACATTAATTATTATCAGACTGCGAGGCCTTGACATGTCCCTTAGGGACATCAGAGCGACGACGAGCGCGACCAATGCGGGAAATGCAATCATGGAAAGTGTTTAGGGCCGATAATCTCGACAAAGACCCATGATAACACACATTTCGATGCGAGGTTATTTTTTATGATGCCGCGAAATGTTGAGCAGAATTCCGGCGCTGGCGAGGGAGACGAGCATGGCGGTGCCGCCTTGGGAGACGAAGGTGAGGGGTATGCCGGTCAAGGGCGCTACGCCGAGCATGGCGGCGATGTTGATGAAGGTCTGATGACAGGTGTATTTCGCTTCAAATGGATGGAGGAAAATCCGTACTGTGATATGATTGCAGCATGGCAAACGGTGCGACCAAGACCAGTGCGCAAACAAAGCGCCTTCGCGCGCCCCTTCATCCTTCTCTGTTGCGCGGGCAAGAGCGACTGCGCTATATGCAGCAATTCAAAGGGGCTATAACTCCGGAACGTGCGAAGGTGCTTCTCAAAGAGATGGTGCGTGCTCGCAAATCGTGGGATCGCGTCATCATCAGGAAGAAGTAAACCGTGTACACGCTCGATACCAATGCGATTCTCTACTACGCGCAGAATGAAGCGTACTCAGTCGCTCAAATAGACCAGTTATTCGCGACCAGTCTGCCTATCTACGTCTCCGCGGCAAGCGTTACCGAAGCATTCAGTCCAAAGCTGCTCCCGGCCAGCGAGCGCGGTGCTATTGAAGGCATATTACGCGGCCTCATATTCGTGCCGGTCGATATGCCGATCGCACGACAGTCCGCCGAACTTCGGGCCAGATTCGGCCTCAAACTCGGCGATGCCATGATCGCCGCGACCGCGCTCCTCACTGGCTCTTCGCTCGTCACCCGCAACGTGCGCGACTTCAAGCGCGTGCCCGGTCTCACCGTCGAAGCAATTTGATTCAAACAGAAATCCCCACGGGGCTACAGGCCAAGACGATGACTTTGTTGGACAAGATGCATCGGTTAGAGAAGTACTCGCTTGGCGCAAAGGTCCTCCACCGCCGTGGCAACAGCAATGAGCGGGTAAAAATCCCCACCCGTTCCTCCACCGAGGAGCACGATTTTCATGGACTCATTTTATCACGCGTGAGCACTTTTTTGCGAGCGAACGTAGCAAAAATCAGGTATATGATGGAGGAGATGGACAAAGACTTTGACCGGTGGAACAAGGTAAAGAAAAAAACCAACGCGGAAGAGCCGCGCCTGTATACGGTGCGCGAAATGTGGTGGTGCCGCCTCGGCGTCAATATCGGCACCGAGCAAGACGGAAGGGGCGAGTGGTATGTCCGTCCCTGTGTCATCTTAAGGGGGTTCGGGCAAGATGCATGCCTCGTCGCTCCCCTTACCACATCGACCCGCGATCATCCGCTTCGCGTGTCGGTCGGCATGGTTGAAGGCCGATCGGCGCGAGCTAATCTGTCCCAGGTGCGGGTTGTCGATACGCGGCGGCTGGAACGAAAGATCGGTTTTCTAGAAAAAGAGATTTTTAAGAGCATACGAAAAGCCGCCAGAGGATTACTCTAGCGTCTTTTCTTACATTCTCCCCCTTGCGGGGGCGAGGCCGAAGCCAACTGTGCTTGTACTATACACCCCCCCGCGCTGAAAAACAAATGAAGGAAGCGGGTATGTGCATAAACAAAAAATCCCCACAGGGCTACAGGCCAACACGATGAATTGTTGGACAACACGCAGTGTTTAGAGGAGAGAGATTTTTATCCAGCACCAAACTTTGAAAAAGCTTAATGCTGGACGATCTTACTCGCACTGCATTTTCTCCGATCATCGAACGACCTATAGCCCCGCGGGGATTTACAACACATACATTGATAAATTTTCCAGCAGTAAAATTCACCCAGCACCTTTTAACGCCTTGCGGTCTCGAAAAGGTGCTGGGTTTAGTGCTGGATGAATCTCCGGTTTAAAGAAAGAAACGGGAGGCTGGAATTAGTGCGCATCTTTGAGTAATTGCGAGATAACTTTGTAGCGGCGGTCGCGCCTCAGGCCGTGGTGAGCAGCGAGTTTTTTCTTGAGCGCGGAGAACGAACCATCGAGG
>DATDWX010000009.1:0-35705 GCA_036517335.1 Minisyncoccota bacterium
CCGTTTTTCTTGGTGTAGTGACTAACGCAAAATGGGCATATTTTCGCCTTTTTTTAATTCGCATAGTAAATATTCTGACTTTTAGCTTGTAGTTGAGCCACCATACATCAAAAACAGCCTCCCGAAAGTTTCTTTAACTCAAGTCCGCAGAGAGAGGCACGAGCGCGAGATTGAACGCCTCACGGAGGAAGCCCTAGCGCTGCCGCTCGATGAATTGCGCCGACGTGTCGAAGCCCGGCGGAAAACTCGTTTAGCGCGCCAGATAAAGAAAGAGGACTGACCTGGCTTTCCGACTTGCGATCCCGACCCATTCGCTAACGCGATGTAAGTGGTCGGGATTCATCTTTTTATGCAACCTCGAACGTATGACACTCTAATACGCGACCGCGTGTTAGAGTGTCATATCACGCAATCCTCCACTTCATCTTTTTTCCGCCAGAGGCGGGTCCGGCACGGCGGACAATCAACCCATCCCGCGCCAATCCCTCCAGCACCGCTTCCCATTTCTCCCCTTTCATCCTCTTCATCAACTGCCGCTCTGTCATTCGTTCGTGTGTAAGCACACGAATAACTTCTCCCCTCACCTGCCGCAAACTTCCCTCGAATTTCGACTGCCGCGTGTAGTGCGCACTGCGATGGTTGTTACGCACACCCGAACGTTTTAAATGCGCTCCATAATCCATGAGCGCCCAGTGCCATTCCCGCGGTCCGCCAGCTGGCGGACTGCCATTCGGTGCTGCTTTTTCGGCATACACTAAGATTACGCGGTCGCGTACTTTCGGTGTATGAGCGAAAAAGTGATGAATAAAGGCGGCGCGGATGTTGGTTTCAACGAGAATATCGGGCTCGTTGAAGGCGAAGGCGCGTACTGCGGAGGCAGTGTAGGGGCCGATGCCCGGCAGTTCGACAAGGTCACTGTAAAGAAGCGGCACTTTGCCTTTGTGTTTTGCCACGATTACTCTCGCCGCATCGCGCAAGAACTTGGCCCGTCTGTTGTACCCCATCCCGCTCCACACTTTGAGAACTTCGGACAGCGGCACTCGCGCGAGGCGACGTACATTTGGAAATACTTTCAAGAACTCTTTGTATTTTTCAATCACCCGCTGCACTTGCGTCTGCTGCAGCATTACTTCTGATACAAGAATTTTGTATGGGTCGGTGGTTTTGCGCCACGGCAAATCATACCGGCCATGTTTTTTGTAATGATCCCAAACCGTTTGCCGAAAACTTTTCACTTTTACCTTGTACTTTTTGCTTAACACTTTTAACTTCTCACTTATAGCTCATAAACAACATCTTTGCGTTCGACGACCACTTTCCAGCCCAGTCGTTTCGCCTGCCGATACAATTTCTGATTGGGATTGAAACAGATGGGCTTGGCGACCATTTCGAGGAATGGCACGTCGCTCTCCGTGTCACCTACCCCGATCGAGTGAGCAAGCGTCAAATGCTCCTTTTCTACTGCGCGCTTCACGATGTTGGCTTTATTGGCGATGAGATGCTCCTCAATCACTTCGCCGGTAAAGAGGTCTTGCGGGCCCGTTTCGTAGATTACCCCATACGTTTTATCGAAACCAAGCCGCGGGCAGAATTTGTCGAGCACGGTTTTGGGTGAGTGCGAGACCGCGAGCAAAAAGTAGTCCTTCGATTTTAATTCTTTTAGCAAGTCGCGCGTATAGCGGTACGTGTGTTTCCAGTGTGCATCCACCACCCCCTTGGCGCAATCGGCGAGCGTCCCGTAGTGCACGCCCTTGAGGTGTTTGCGAAATGCCTTCACGACCGCGTCTATGTACGCCTGGTAGTCGCCCTCTCGATCGAGCCAGAGCTCTTGTTCATGTTCAAAGAGTTTCCGTGCGCTGGCCGGGAACGCTCCGTTCTGAATAAGCGCGTTGACGAGCTCTATAAGGAGGCTCGAGCGAAAAATGGTTCCATCTACGTCAAACACTGCTACCCGTTGTTTCTGCTTCTCTACCATGACCCCCATGGTGCGCTCAAGTCAGATGGTATGCAAGTACCGAATCCTTATTTGCTTATTCAATTGAATTAACAAGTAAGGATCGCTAGGTTTGAACCTTTGGCCCGCCTACTTTCTTCAAAATGTCGGATTGGAAGGCGTGGGTGATGTCTTTTTGCGCGGCAAAACGCTCTTCCGCGAGCTTTACAAGCTCAAGTACGAGGTCCATGTTGGACACTCCCGCCTTTTTCCAATTGTGAGCATACAAGCTCCCGGGCAATGTGTTGACTTCGTTCACGTACACCGTCTTTGTCTCCGCATGAATGAGAAAATCGACGCGTGCGATGCCACCACAATCAAGCGCGCGATAGACACGCGTCCCTAGGTCTAATATCTGCTTCGTTAGGTCTTCCTCGATCTTGGCAGGAATCTCACTATATTCGCTGTTGACGCTCCCGCCACCTTTTTTGCCGCCCGAAAGGTATTTATCATTAAAATCGAAAAAATCCGTTTTGTTGAGCGGACGCTCGGGAAGCGCGCAGCGAATCTCATCGTTGCCCATGATTGGCAATGTGATTTCGATCAGCGGGTCAATGCCCTCTTCGACCAGAACTTTATTGTCGTAATGCAAAGCCACGTCGATGGCTTGTTCCAACTCTTTTTCAGCCTTTACCTTGGCCATGCCAATGGATGAGCCGAGGTGGACTGGCTTGACGAAAAGCGGAAATGCTAATTTTTTTATTTCCCTCATCAGCACCTCTTTTTCTTTATTCCATTGGCTTTTCGTAAACCAGACGTAGGGGACAATGGGCATTCCTTCCGCGGCTACTACCTGTTTGGTCAAAACCTTATCCATCGCCACCGCCGAGGCAAACATATCGCATCCGACGAACGGCACATTTGCCATGCGCAGCAATCCCATGAGCGATCCGTCCTCGCCGTATGTGCCGTGCATCGAGGGAAATACGATGTCAATTTTTTGCGTTTTGCGCATCAGCCCCGGCCAGATGATCGTGAAGCCATCGTTTACTGAAATATCTACCGTCTTCCAACTCTTCAACTCATCCTCGTATGCTGGATTTTTGAAGAATGAAAGGTCGTTCATCCGTTTGTCGCAGTACCACTTCCCCTCTTTCGTGATATAAATTGGCCAGACGTCGAACTTGCCGCTAGCCTCCAAAGTATCAATAATCGGCGTATGAGCCGTAATGATAGAAACGTCATGTTCCGCGCTCTTGCCTCCAAATATGACCGCGATGGATTTCATATCTTATGCATACTGATCCGGCCAGTCGTTTTGTAATAGTACAACATCGCCAGCTGCCGTCATGTGCGGCAAGCTTTCGTAGCATTTGAGAGCGTCGTCGAACCAAGTGATCTCGCCCTTGTAATTCGCTTCTTTGAGGCCCGTTTCTATGCACGGCGTAACGGAATTTTTTATTAGGACTACTTTTTCGATGCCTGCTTCGGCAAGCTGCTTGCCGATGTCTCGGTGAACTTCTTCGCTCCGATTTCCCATTTCTACCAAGCCCGGCGTGACATACCAGCGGCGTCGATCCTTGAGCGAAGCGAGAAATTCAATCACAGCTTTCACACCATCGGGATTGCCGTTGTAGCTGTCGTCGAGCGTGACGACGCCCCCCTCTTCTTTCGGCTCCAGTCGATGTTCGAATGGCTTGGTATTCGCGATGCCCGCTTCAGTCTGCGCCACCGTCAAGCCGAGGTGCATCGCGATGTGCGCAGCAGCCGTGAGCGGCCCGATCTGGTGCAGACCGAGCAATTTCGAGCGCGCGTTGATGCGCACATTGCCGCGCTCAAGTGTAAATGAAGTGCCGTCGAGGCTCGTCTGCGGCGCAACTACTTTCCACCCATCTAGTCCTTCACGAGAAAAAAGCATGCCTCCTCTTTGTTCCTTTTTTGCACATTCATTTTCCCCGTTTACATAAAGCGGCGCATTACCGAGTACATCAGCCAATTCAAATACCGTACTCGCAGCTGCCTCAATTGTTTTGAATTTCGAAAGGTGTGCCTCATTCACGCCCGTGATGACACCAAGATCGGGTTGCACCATGCGTGCAAGCTTTCTCACATCGCCCGGATAGTATTCGCCAAGCTCAAAAATGAGCACATCCTCGTCGCCTTTTAGTTGCGCGATGAATCGTGCAATCCCAATCGGCGTGTTCTCGCTCCCTCCGGGTGCTGCTACTTTTTTGCCTTCAGACAAAACTGTCCGCAAAATCTCACGCATGCTGGTCTTGCCATAGGAGCCCGCGATCGCAATCTTGAACCCTTTGTGCTTCGCTAGTGTAGCCTTTGCTCTATTAATCAGAGTCATCTCCACTGGCTCCTGCACTAACTGCCCCACAAAAACAAAGAGCGCTAGGAGGTAGGGCAGCGCAAAGGTCAAACATCCCACGAAGACAAGGACGACAGCAAGTCCAAGCAGGAGCGGATAGTCGTTCACGGCATATATACCGACAATAATCACGGCCGCAATACAGGCCCATTCCATCGCTAACAGTGCCTTCACCTTAATTGTCCAGACCAATTTTTTCCGTTTCTGGACGGCGCGAAAATCTTGCACTCGTCGATACCACGCAAAATAATCGCGCAGATTATACTCGCTCGCCTGCAACATGTAGAGAAGCGAACGGTCGTATTCCAGTGAAAAACGAGAGATGAACCGTTTCATACGAATTCCCGAATAAGACGCGCAACTTCTTTTGGATTATCTCGATACACGAAATGTGCCGCACCCGCGATGACGTGAAGCACTGAATTACGGATGAGCTCATTGAGCTTTTTCCCCTCTGAAAGAGGCGTGACTGCGTCATCGGCCCCCCATATGAGCAGCGTTGGGGTTGCGATTTTTGTGGCGCACGGACTTAAATCCTCTCGGATCACCTTGAGAAACGTCTCCGACATTTTGCCGGTCGTGAGGTAGTCGCTTCCGGTCATGTTGTAGAGCGCATGCCGCGCGCGCTGGTACAGTTTCTCCGAGAAGGGCGCAAGCACATACCTGCCAATTTTTGCGATACTCGCGTAGAGCATGTTGCGCTTGGTCTTGCGATCCGCAACGCCCGCTGAAGCAGCCAGAATGATCTTTTCCGGATGCAAAATGCCTTCACCCACGCCTTTGGTCAAGATCCGTCCGCCAAAGCTATGGCCAAACATGGCGCGTGGTTTGATCTGCAATTTCTCACAAAACTTTTCTATGAATCGTGCGTAGTCTTCTACATTCCATGGCGCAGGCGCTTTTTCTGAATCACCAAATCCGGGAAGGTCGAGCCGTACGACTCGACAGTCTTTGAGCTCATTGCAAAGGGTATCGAGATACCGCATCGTGTTGCCCCAGCCATGTAGCATCAGAATGGGCGGGCCACTCCCCTCATCGAGATATTCCACTGCGAGATTATTGACGATCGTTTTCATACGTTATTTTGATTTAGGCCAACGATTCGCCGCCTCTCTCCAAAGCTTGGTCAATCCATGCTGTGCGCAATCATGCTTGCGCGCCGGGCAGATGTAGCGGCCGTAGAGCACAAGGCCGTTGTTGACGTACTTCCAGTCTTTTTTCGGTATGAGTGCTTCAAGCTCCTTCGAGATCTTGTTGAGATCCTCGCTATCAGTGAGGTTAAACCTCATCGCGAAGCGACGCACATGGGTATCGGTGGGTATCCCCTCCCATGTGTCAAACAATTCGCCTAGAATCACGTGCGCGGTTTTGTACCCCACACCTGGCAATTTCTGGAGCTCGTGTGCTGTACGCGGGACTCCGCCGCGAAAATCATTTGCAATGATTTTCGCGGCACCTATGATCGCTTTCGTTTTGTTGCGAAAAAAAGGAATTGACGAAATTTCTCTCTCAAACCTTTGCGGTTTTGCTTCTGCAAAGTCGAGGGCCGTTTTGTATTTTCTGAAGAGCGTCTCGGTCACCCGATTCACCACCTTGTCAGTGCACTGGGCAGAAAGCATCACTGCAACCACAAATTGGATTGGTGTGTGATATTTCAGTTCACTCTTTGGCTTGGGGTAATATTTTTTTAAATACACGACTATTTTCCGAGCCCGTTCTCGACGACCTGCGAACTTTGCCAACATCATGCGGCCATCGTAGCACTAATCCACTACAATCGAGATGGAGATCGAGTCATCATTCTCTGGCAGGCCGGACGGATTGTCTTTCAGTAAAATCAGTGTGGCGGGGCCATGGTACGTCTCCTCGATGTGCATCGTCGCCTTGAACACTACCAATTTTTCTGTCATCCATTCCCCCTGCGCTCCCCCACGGGCTCGGCCAATGACGTTTTCATCTTTGTCACGCACTTGCATCGGGAATTGCGCTTCATTAAACCACCCGCCGGGCGCTTTTCCCTCGATATCAAAGGTGTGACCGACATGGGCATCTGGCTTTGGCGTCATGACCGCAACTTTGGCGGAGAGTGGCTCGGTCCCGCTGATATCAGGCTCCGCAACAACTACTGGAACGTTGGGCGTTGTCGTTGCGACCGGCACTTCGGCCGCGCGCCTCGGCGCGGGCATCACGAAAAGGAGTACCATCATACCTACGATGACGGCAAACAGAGCGACAATGATCCACCACCATGTGCGCGTATTCATCATGACCCTAAGCATCGGTGCATAGACGATTTCAAAGCTCGGAAATTACACGGGCCAATTTTTCTGAATCATGCCGTGCAATGTCGGCCGCAAGGAAAAAATCGCCCGTGATCACCTTGGTAGCATAGCGTGAAAGTGCTTCGTCGCACACCATTGGGTACTGCTTTTCTTTTGCGTAGTTTCTGGCTAGTTTGGCATCTATCTCCTTCGTGTTGCAAATTGCGTAGTCAAATTTTTGCAGCCCGCTGTAGCTTAGAAGCTCGTGTACCATGTCCGAGGCCTTGAAGTCGTTGGTCTCCCCCCATTTGGTCATCAAATTGCACACTACCACCGTCTTACCCTGGCAAGCAGCTAGTGCTTCCTTCATGCCAGTCGTGAGCAGGGTGGGGACGAGCGACGAATAGAGATCGCCCGGCCCAATCACAATGAGGTCTGCCTCTCGGATCGCCCTGTCAGTACCCTCATAGATGCGCGCCGCCGGATCGAGAAACACTTTTTTGATCTTGAGGTTGCCATCGTGCTTGGGAATGTCCACATTAGTCTCCCCCACAATCTCGGTACCGTCTTCAAGAGTGGCGTGCACTTGTGATTGGTCGAGCGAGACGGGGAAAATTTTGCCCTTGATATTGAGGAGCTCGGATGCTTTGCGGATGCCTTCGATCTCACCGCCATAGATGGAGGAGAGTGCGACGAGAAAGAGATTGCCGAAGCTATGCCCATGCAACGAACTGTTACCGTTCTCAAAGCGGAAATTCAAGAGCTCGCGTAAAATCTCGGCTTGTTTCTCATCCGCAAGCGCGAGAAGGCCGCGGCGCACATCGCCGGGCGGCAACACCCCGAGCTCGTCTCGGAGAATACCGGCAGAACCTCCTGAATCGAAGGAGGTGAAGACCGCGGTGATGTCGAGCGGAAATTCCTTGAGACCGCGCAAGAGCGTAAAGCCACCACTGCCGCCGCCAATGCGGACCACCTTTTTAAGGCTACCGGATCGCATAATTCCGCAAACTGTATACCTTTCTTGGAGTATCCGCAACGCGCTGCTTCATGTACCAATGCCGAATTTTTTGAGTTCTTCCACGAGCAGCGCGAGCGGCAAACCCGCAATATTGTAAAAATCACCTTCGATGCGGCGGATAAAAGAGGCGCCACCTGCCATGATGGTGAAGGCGCCCGCGCCGCTCATCGGCTCCCCCGTCGCCACGTAGTTTGCGATATTAGATGCGGAAAGTTTACGGAAAAATATCCGCGTTTGCGCGACACGGACGACGTGCCGCTTCCCACCTTGGTCAACGATCGCAAGCCCAGTGAGCGCGCGGCCTTGTCTGCCACTCCATTGTCTCAACATCGCCGTCGCCTGCTTTTTCGTCCATGGTTTACCAAGGACTTTGCCACCGCATATGAGCACCGTGTCGGCGCCGATGACGATCGCTCCGGGATGCCGCTTGGCGGCCGCCATCGCTTTTGCCAGCGCAAACTTCTTGACCAGCCGCTCTGGCGAGAGCTTGAGAGACATGTCCTCTTCGTAGCCACTGCCTTCAATGGTGAATGGAATGCCAGATTTGCGCAGAATAATGGGCCGCCACCTGGAACTTGACGCCAGTATTATTTGTCGCATGAGTGCATTATCCACTTGCGCTGCAAAAACACAATTGGTAGCATGCCCGAAGGCAAGTGAAAAGTATCAAGAGTGCGGTGAGGGCTCCGTCCCGTTGGATCCGCCAGCAACCTGCCCATAGTGGTGTAAGGTGCTCTCCGGTCCCTTTTGGGAAGATACACGAAGATGTCTCCCCGTATGGGGAGCGTTTTCGTAATAAGTATTCGCATTTTACTAACCCCTATCACCTAATCCCTAAAACCTATCCTATGTTTCATCTATTAGAAAGGTACACCGTAGAAAGCGTCACCTCGGGTCATCCCGACAAAGTCTGTGACCAAATATCCGACGCGATCCTCGACGCAATGATCGAGCAAGACCCATTTAGTCGCTCGGGAGTGGAGACCTTCGGCAGCCACGGCACCCTCATGATAGGCGGCGAAGTGAAGACGAAGGCGAAAGTAGATTTTGAAAAGATCGCGCGCAGGGTCTACCGCGAGATCGGCTACAAAGAGAAGATTGAGGTCATCGTGCGCGTGGCGCAGCAGTCCCCCGATATCGCGATGGGCGTCGACGTGGGCGGCGCGGGAGACCAGGGCATCATGTACGGCTATGCCACCAACGAGACCAAAGAAATGCTCCCCCTCGGCGTCGTCCTTTCGCATGCCCTCGCGCGACGGCTCGAAAAGCTGCGCCGTGAGGGAGTGCTGAAGTGGCTCCGCCCCGACGGCAAAACGCAGGTCGTCGTGGGCAACGGCAAGCCCGGCAAGAGAGGTACTGTGATCAATGCACTCTGCTCGACCCAGCACGACGCGAAGGTCGGCCAAGATGAGATACGTGCAATGCTCATCAAACACCTTTTCCGTCCCGTACTCGGTTCGCTGAAGGATGTCGAGATACTCGTCAATCCCACTGGACAGTTCATCCAAGGAGGCTTCATGGCCGACGCCGGTCTCACCGGTCGCAAGATACAAGTCGACACCTACGGCGGTCTCGTGCCGCACGGTGGCGGCTGCTTCTCCGGCAAAGACGCGACCAAGGTGGACCGCTCCGCAGCCTACATGTGCCGCTTTGTTGCAAAAAATTTGGTGGCGGGCGGCTACGGCAAAAAAGTGCTGGTGTCGGTCGCCTACGCTATCGGCCGCGCGGAGCCAGTGATGGTGGAAGCCTTCGATGATAAGGGAAAAAATCTCACCAGCATCGTCAACAAACATTTCGATTTCCGCCCCGCCGCCATCATTGAACGCCTCGATCTGCGCCGGCCCATCTACCGCGCCACAGCCGCGTACGGTCACTTCGGCGTGGCGGGCCGGTCGTGGGAGAAGATCATCAAAATATAAGCTTGCAATAAAAACACCCTCCTGTATCGTTCGCTTCGGTAGGAACCGAAGCAGGAAACGCTGCTAGATCTAACTCGTTGAAGGAGGGTCTACTAGCCGATGCCTGTGAGGATCGACTCTCGCTGTAAGAAATGAGGCGGGGGCGGACTCAGTTTGCTGTGGGGGATAACCAGCCGGGGATTTCAAATCCCTTTCCTGGCTAATCCCGCATGCGCCCGGGGTTGCGACCTCGGGGAAAGGTTTACCGCAGTGGACGGGGCCTATAAGTAGCTGGTCTTCGGACTCGCGAACCCGGTGGTATTTTTGTGGGGTAACGGCTTACATTAGCCACCGGGGTTTTATTTTGTTATATAACTTTTATGGACACTTTAGAAGAACGCGTTGCAGAGATAGAAGCTCGCAACAAAAACGTCGAGGCGGATAAGGCATGGGAAACCTCTTGGACGCGAAGCGAGTTCATTGCCCTCTTCACCTACATCATCGTCGGTATTTTTCTCACCATCATTCACGTGCCCAATCCATGGATTAGCGCCTTCGTCCCCGTCATCGGCTTCGCGCTCTCCACGATCTCGCTTCCCTTTTTCAAAAAGCTGTGGATCCAACATTTTCATCGGTGAATAATCGTCAACGCTCCGTCTAGTGTTTTCATGGCCTGGTCGATTTCTTTTTTGGTGACGATGAGTGGCGGCATGATGCGCAGCACGGTGTTCTGCGTGTAGTTGATGAGCAACCCTTTTTTGAGGCATGCCTCATACACGGGCTTGCTAGGGATAGAGAGTTCGATGCCGGTCATGAGACCGATGCCGCGCACTTCCTTGATGACGGTGTGCTTTTTCTTGAGGGCATGGAGCTGCGCAATGAGGTACACTCCCATCCGCTCGGCATTCTTCAGAAGCCCATCTTTTTCGATGGTCTCAAAAGTGGCGAGTGCCGCCACAGCGACAAGCGGGCTCCCACCAAATGTCGTCCCGTGGGTGCCGGGCTGCAAGGTGTCGGCGATTTTTTTGCGCGCGATAAAGGCGCCGATGGGCACACCGCTCCCCAGCGCTTTGGAGGTCGTGAGAATGTCGGGGACGACACCGAGATTCTTGAAACAGAACATTTTTCCTGTACGCCCCATGCCACTCTGCACTTCATCGAATATGAGGAGCATGTTCTTGCTATCGCAGAGCTTGCGCACCGCCGCGAGATATTTTTTGTCGGCAACGCGTATACCTCCTTCACCTTGAATTGGTTCGAGCATGATAGCGACTGTGCGGCGAGAGAGAGCCCGCTTGAGCGCTGCGAGGTCGTTGAACGGCACGTGCACGAAACCTTTGGGAAGGGGCGCGAATCCGTCCTGTATTTTTTTCTGGCCTGTTGCCGTGAGCGCGCCGAGGGTGCGACCATGGAACGATCCTTCGATCGTGATGATCTCATAGCGCTTCCTCTTGCCGAATTTGCGCGCTAGCTTTATCGCGCCTTCGTTGGCCTCTGCGCCAGAGTTGCAAAAGAATACTTTGCCGGCGAACGTGTGTTTTATGAGCATCTCGGCGAGGAGTGCCTGTGGGGCGTGGTAATAATTGTTGGCGAGATGGATGAGTGTCGCTGCTTGCTTCTGAATGGCTCTCACAACGCGCGGCGGACAATGCCCGAGCCCGGAGACTCCCCAGCCGGGGAAAAAATCCAGATATTTTTTCCCTTTCTCGTCCCAGACGTAAGTGCCCTTGCCGCGCACGATCTGGAGTGGAATTTTAGCGTACGTCGGCATGACGTATCTGTTGTACAGCCCGATAACTTGTTTGTTGTTCATGACTTTCATTTCTTAACAATTTCCGTGCCGATGCCAGTGTCAGTAAATATTTCCAGCAGAATGGCGTGCTCTATCCGCGCGTCGATAATGTGCGTCTTTTTCACGCCACGGTCCAGCGCGCGGATACAGGCATTCACCTTGGGGATCATGCCTCCGGCAACAACGCCGGATCGGAGGAGTTCTTCTACCTCCGCGACCGTGACATGTGGCATGAGCGAGGCCGGGTCTTTCATATCCTTCAAGATACCGCGCACGTTCGTGAGGAGTACGAGCTTCTGGGCGCCCAAGCTGCGCGCTACTTCGGCCGACACCTGATCAGCGTTGATATTGTAACTCTGACCGTCTTTTGCTCCGATGCCGATGGGAGCAATGACCGGAATGATGTCGCTCGTGATCATTTTCTGGATGACGTCGTTGTTGACTTTGGTGATCTCGCCGACGAACCCAATGTCTTCGCCATCTATGTCGGCATGTTTTTTCACCTCGATGAGACGGTCGTCCTTGCCGGATAGCGAGATCGCACTGCCGCCGAGCGAAATGATCTCTTGCACGATCTCGCGATTGATCTTTGTGAGCTCGTCTTCCACCACCTCCATCGCTGCCTCATCGGTGACCCGGTAACCGCGCACGAACTTTACTTCGCCGCCACGCTCCTCTATTTTTTTGCTGATATGAGGCCCACCACCGTGCACGAGAATCGGCCGCATGCCCACGTAATTCATGAATACGATATCTTGCAGGACGCTGCGGCGGATGGCATTGTCGGTCATCGCCGCACCGCCGTACTTGATGACGATCGTCTTGTCGTAAAAACTTTGGATGTAGGGAAGTGCCTCTATGAGCACCTCTGCTTTTTGGATGATCTCGTTCATAGAAAATAGGCTAAGTATGATAAGCCGAATTAAGCTCAACGTAAGCCTTGGAAAGATCGCATGTGTATGCCGAAGCCGCGTGGCGACCAAGACCGAGATCCACCGTAATGCGTATCTCTTTCTTCGCGAAGACGCGGTCGAGTATGCCGCGCGCTTTTTTGACCGGACCGCCCTTTTGCACCGCGAGTTCTTTGCCTAGATATATCATCATTTTTGACTGGTCTACCCTCGCGCCCGAGGAGCCGACAGCGGCGGCGATCCTGCCCCAGTTGGGGTCCGACCCATAGAGCGCACTTTTGACGAGGTTGGATGAGGCGATGCCACGTGCCGCCTTGCGAGCATCCTGTAAGCTGCGGGCGCCTCTCACTGCAACCTCAACGAATTTGGTGGCGCCTTCCGCATCGCTGACAATTCTTTGCGCGATCGTTTGGAACACGTGTTCGAGCGTTTCGGTAAACACCTTAAGGTCCTTAGAACCTTTCACGATCTTTTTATTACCGGCCATGCCATTTGCCAGCACAAGGACCATATCGTTGGTCGACATATCACCATCGATAGTGATCATGTTGAACGAGTTCTGCGTAGCCGCATCGAGTGCCGCGTGCAAAGCAGGGAGCGCGATGGACACATCGGTCGAAACGAAACACAACATCGTGGCATGAGGAAGTGCCATCTGTGGATGGATCATTCCCGCGCCTTTTGCGATAACGCCGATGCGTGCTTTCTTCCCGCCTATGAGAAATTCCACGGCCACCTCTTTGCGCACGTGGTCGGTCGTCATGATCCCCATCGCTGCATCCGCGCTCCCCTTCTTGTCGAGCGCACTGACAAGTTCTGGGATCGCTTTCTCGATATTTTGTATCGGTAATGCTTTACCGATGAGGCCGGTCGAAGCGACGCACACATCGCCCGCTGCAATGCCGAGCGCGCGCCCTGCAACCTTGGCCATTTTTTCGGAATCCACGAACCCCCGCAGGCCCGTCATGCAATTGGCATTGCCGGAATTAGCGATGATCGCCTGTGCCTTGCCATCCGCAAGGTGTTTTGCGTTTACGACCACACATGAGGCTTTGACATTGTTGGTCGTGAAAACGCCCGCGGCGACACAGGGACTTTCCGAATAGATGAGCGAGAGGTCATACTTTCTCTTTTTGATCCCGCAGTGCATGCCGCTCGCGGTAAACCCGATGGGTGCGGCAATGCCGCCGGTAATTACTTTTGTTTTCATAGGCCACTTGTTTCTTCAAATCCGCACATGATGTTCATGTTCTGCACCGCCTGGCCCGCTGCTCCCTTGCCCAGATTGTCGATCGCGGTCACTATAACCGCAAGCTTTTTCTCCTCATGCACGCGCAAGCCGATGTCGCAAAAATTAGTGTGTGCCACGTGCTTGATCTCCGGCAAGCGACCGCCTTCGTAGATTTTCACGAACGGTTCATTGGCGTAAAAGTCCTGATAGATTTTGAGAAGCTCGTCTGTGCTTACTTTCTTTGCGAGCTTTATGTAGATCGTGCTCAAAATACCGCGATTTATCGGGACGAGATGCGGGACGAATATGACATTGACGTTTTTCCCTGCAACAGTGGCAAACGCCTGATCGATCTCCGGCACATGTTGGTGCTCAAAAAGTTTATAGGCCTTGACCGACTCGTTGACCTCCGAAAAAAGCAGTTCTTTGGAGGCTTTTCTACCTGCTCCCGTCACGCCGCTCTTAGCGTCTATCTGGATCGAATCTGCCGCAAATACACCCGCCTTGAGCCCGGGCAGGATGCCGAGAATCGAGCCAGTGGGATAGCAGCCGGGATTGGCGACGAGTTGTGCGGACTTGATCTTTTCCCTGTTCATTTCGGGAAGGCCGTAGATAGCCTCCTTGAGATTCGCTTCGTCGGTATGAGCTGTTTTGTAGAATTTTTCATACTGCTGCACATCCTGCAGGCGATAATCCGCGCTCACGTCTATCACCTTCTTGCCGGCCTTGAGAAAGAGAGGAGCAACTTCCATCGAGGCCGTATGAGGGAGGCAGAGGAAGACGAGTTCTGTTTTTGCTATCGCCTCATCCGCAGAAAAAGCGTTGCACGGGAGATCGAGCTTACCGCGCAGGTACGGGAAAATATCCTGTATCGTTTCGCTCCTATCTTCTTTGCCGGACACATACGTGACTTCGACATTCGGATGAGCAACCAGAATGCGCACGAGTTCTTCGCCCGTATATCCGGTGGCTCCGACAACTCCGACCCGTACCTTTTTCATAATCTTGGACAGTATCACCTGTGCTTACGGATGCAATAGTTGATAAACACAAAACGGCCTTCGAGGCCGTTTGGAAGATTCTGTGGAAATCACCAACGCTCTAAGCGGCCTCAATCAGAGACGCGGCTCGAGTTCGGATGTAGAAATATGACGGTATTGAATTCACGAGATTATTTTAGCAGAAATCTTCCAGCGTGCAAGGACAGTACCGCGCATAATCCATTGATAGGCTAATTCGTACGAATAAGCCTATTGGAAATGCATGATTCAAAATATACACACTACTCCACTTGACTAAAGTACTGTACTTTGCTAAAGTGCCTGCATGAATTGGAAAAGACCTGAAAATAAGGCTCTTATCGACGCCGTGCTGGCACTAAAGTCAGTGGACGAGGCGCAGCGATTTTTGCGCGACCTTCTCACAGAAGAAGAGATTGCGGAGTTCGCCAAACGCTTCCAGACAGCCGAATTGCTCTCCGCCAATGTCCCCTACTCGCAGATACAAAAGAAAACGGGCTTGAGCTCCACCACCATCGCCCGCGTCTCCAAATGGCTGCAGGGCGAACTCGGCGGCTACCGCCTTATCATAAGCCGCTTGCATCATCACGCATCCCACTCTCGCGGGAGAGGATTGCGTTGATAGATTTGAATAATCAACCCAGCCCCCTCCCGCGAGGGGGTTTTTCGCTGTGCCTCGGATGTTCCGGAAACAGCTAGCTCTTTGAGGAAACAAAATGTCATACACCATCGCCCTTCCTAAAGGGAGCCACATAGAACAAGAGGTACTCGAAATCCTCGCCAAAAGCGGAGTCAAGGTAATTCGAGAAGATCCTCGTGAAATACGCTGCAAGGTTGACGGTCTTGGCGATGTTTCGCATGCCATATTCTGTAAACGTGAACAGGTCATGCAATTTCTTCACGGCGGATCTGCCATTTTTGGAATCATGGGAAAAGACACTGTGCTCGAAGAGGGGTCGGATCACATAGAAATATTGGGTGAGTTCGCTTCGACGCAGACGCGCGGCGTATTGTTCACACGACGTGATAATCCTGTTTCTACATGGGAGGAGTTCCGGGCTCAAAGTAATATGCGCGAGGGTGAGTTCCCACCCATAATCGTGAGTGAATATCCGCGGCAAACGCATGCCTTCTTCAACACATATGGTCTTTGGCGTCGTATCGTAGATTGCAAGTCCGCCGAAACAATTCTTTGTGCGGAACCGCAATATCTCTACGGTGTCGCATTGGTCGAAACGGGAACAACACTCGCCGTAAACGGTTTAAAAGAAGTCGTTGGAGCGACGATCTTCGAATCCTGCGTAGTCTTGGTGGGACGAAAAGACGCACCACCTCAACTACGCTCTACGATGCTTGGGTGGGTTGGGGCTGGCGGTTGGGTACTACCACCAGGGATTGCACGCTAGCGTTCTTTCAGCGGGCTCCTCCGGAGAGAGGAGCCCGCTTTGTTTTCTTCATTTGCTCTACCCTCCCGTTTGTTGTATCGTTCTCATGGGAAAGCGATTTAGTAGTAAATAGCGTGTGGCCCAGCTATTTCTAGGCTTGTAGGAAACGGCTGCGGATACGAGGAAAGGGATTATCGATCATCGCGTCAAACGCGATAACATCTGCGGATACCCTTCGGTAGCACTCTCTACCGGGACGCTGAACGGAAAAACGTAGTGGCAACGCTACGGCCAAATGTTCAGCGAATGAGTTCGCTTTTGACCGAGCGCCGAGCGAGGAAACACTGAGGCTAGCAAGCCGAATGTGCCATCGAGCTGTGCTCGGATATTAGGAGTGATAAACAATTACATATGTGTGGAATTTTTGGATACGTCGGTGAAAAACGCGATGCCGCTGAAGCCGTGATGGAAGGCCTGCGCCGGCTGGATTATCGCGGATACGACAGCTGGGGCGTTGCCGTGCTCGACGAAAATGAGATAAAAGTAGAAAAACAAGTGGGTATCGTAGCGAAGGAGCGCCCGTCGCTTCCGGAGGCGACGGTGGGTATCGGACATACCCGCTGGGCCACGCATGGCAAAGTATCGGTCCCCAACGCGCATCCGCATTACGCATCAGATCGCTCGTTTGTCCTGGCGCACAACGGCATCGTTGAGAACGTCGAACAATTAAAAAGAGTATTAACGAAAAAAAGGTACAAATTTGTTTCGGAAACGGATACGGAGTCTATCGTGCGGTTGGTTGAAGATAAGCGCAAGCGGGCGAAGTCGCTTGAAGAGGCAGTTCGCGTTGCATTCAAAGAATTAGATGGCCGCAACACAGTTATCGTGCTCGATCAGAATGGTGATGTGATCGCGGCGCGCAATGGCTCTCCCCTCGTGCTCGGCATCTCAAAAAATGAAAAAGAACTGTACTTTTCTTCAGATGTATTCTCTTTTGCGCCTCATGTGGCAAAAATTCTCGTCCTCAACAATGGCGAGATGGCCGTGTGTCGTGAGAGAAAATTCACCATGTTCAATATTGAGAGCGGCAAGAAACTCAAACCTGTATTCGAAAAGAACCTCCTCAAAGACGTCTCGGTAGATAAACAAGGTCATCCGCACTTTATGGAAAAGGAGGTCGGGGAGGCTCCCTTTGTCATCCGGCAGGTAGTCGCAGAATCCGACAAACGATATATAACGCTAGCTCGCGCGGCCGGTAAAGCTAGAGTTATATACTGCATTGGTTCGGGAACGGCAGGCGCGGCGGCGGCGCAAACCGCTTACTATCTTCGCTCGATAGCGGGGCTGAAAGCGAAGGAGCTTATAGGTGCCGAGGCAAATGAATACAAAAAGTTGATCGGCAAAGGCGATCTCATCATCGCGCCATCACAAAGCGGCGAGACGGCGGATGTCTTGGACGTACTCGAACATGCCAAGAAAAAAGGCGCCTCGATAGCCTCGCAGGTAAATATGCCCGGCAGCATGATGACGCGCATGTCGGACTATCCCTTTATGGCAAATGCCGGGCCGGAAATTTGCGTGATGTCAACCAAGATTTTCATCTCACAAATATCGTGGGGTTATCTCGTCGCGAAAGCTGTCGAGGGCAAGCTCGCGGAAGGAAAAAGGAACTTACTCAAGACAGCGCGGGTGATCGAAAAGATGATTGGGGACAAAAAGTACATCGGCGAAATTCGTACGCTCGCCAAAAAACTCTCGAAGAAAGAACATATCTTCTTGCTCGGTAAAGGCCAAAACCTGCAAATAATCAAAGAGGGCATGGTGAAAATAATCGAGGGTGCATACGTCCATGCGCATGCGATTGCTGCCGGCGACTTGAAGCACTACGCAATTACGCTCATGGAAAAAGGCGTGCCGGTCATAGTGGCCATTTCCAACGATGACGTAAAGACCAGCGTCTTGAATGCTGTGCATGAGGTCTCCGCTCGCGGCGCCTCCGTCATCGGTCTCGCACCCGAGCGTCACGAAGCCTTCGAAGAATACCTCCACGTCCCCGACACAAAGGAAACGAGCGCCATCACGACCATTATCCCCCTCCAGCTCCTCGCCTACCACATGGCCGTCTCCCTCGGCCACAACGTCGACAAGCCCCGCAACATCGCCAAGAGCGTAACTGTAAAATAACGAAAGCCCCTGCGTCGGCCTTATAGTGGCTTTCGCTAGGGGCTCAATCACGAGACCGGCTTTTTCAAGACAAGCCAAAAGTGGTTGCAATCATATCCTTTGCCGAAAAAATCGGTCGTTTTGGCAATGCGTTCTTTACGGACGATCTCCCAATCGGTGAAGAGATGTGCAAGTTCCTCTTCATCATACACCTTCTCAAATTTGCCGGTTGGTTGCAGAAATGTATTCCGCTCACCCGAAGGAAACTTTTGAATCATTTGCTTATGGTATTCGTCATCCGTAGACGATACATACGTCATGAGCAAACCACCCGGCTTTAAAACGCGGCGCATTTCAGCGATGGCGAACGCTCGCCCTTCTGGTGATTCAATGTCGGTCGACGCAAAGCAATCGATGCCAAAATCGAAATAGTCTTTATCGAATGGCCACCGTACTGTCGCATCCGCCACTTGGAAGGACGCTCCCTCCACTTTCGCCGCGCGACGTTTGGCTTCAGTAATCGCAACATCAGAAAAGTCGAAACCGCTCATGCTCACGCCTCGTTCTGCGAGCCAGATGAGGTTTCGCCCCTTGCCGCACCCCATTTCAATCCCGGACGCATGTGGAAATTCACCATCCACCAGAAATTGCCAGAATTTTTGCACGCTATTTGATGCGTCGCTCGAATCCATCTGCTTTAAGGCAGTTGGCGTTCGATGTTCCTGTTCCCAAAGTTCCTTCTGATCTTCATGCCTCATTCGACCACTATACGCCATGGGTCAATTCCTCCACATAGTCTATGTATCTGTATACAGTAAAAAAGGAGTTTATCCAAAGACAATATCGGCAATGTCTATGCGGAATAGATTGATGTCCGAATTGTCGGCGGGGCGGTGGGGGTAGGTGCGGTTGGAGAGGATTACGAAGCCGATTCCTCGCTCGATATCAACAACTACACTCGTGCCGGTGAAGCCAGTCTTGCCGAAGGTTTTTTCATTGCGATACCTGCCCATCCATTCCCTATTCACCTCCCATCCCAAACCCTTCTGCGCTCCTTCAACCAAAGCCGAAAAAAGGGGTTTACGAAACCCCTTTTCGTTATCCAGTGCGCCATCTGAAAGGGGTTTCGTAAACCCCTTTTTGTTCAACAGGGGTGCCTCGAGAAATTTCAGCAAATCTGGAACGGTGGAGAAAAGTCCGGCATGCCCGACGGCCCTGCGAGAGCGGGCGAAGACGCGGGCGCTTTCGTCGTGGACGATGCCTCGGATTTCCCTACCATCAACAATTTCCGTCGGTGCAATGCGACTTAGGATCCCATCAAAACGATGCGGTCGCATCGGTTTGATGGGATTTGAGCGGGTCTTGGAAGATGTTAGAGGAGCGGGAAAAAATGTTGTGTCGGTCATTTTGAGTGGGTCAAAGAAATATCGCTGCGCCAGTTCGGAAAGTGTCGCGCCACCGACACGCTCGAGGATGAGCCCGAGCAAAAATGCTGGGAGGTTTGCGTAGTGCGGCTCCCCTTCTACAACATCGAATCCGTGTGCAAAGACATATTCAATGATTTCATCGGAAGTTTTGTCTGCGAGTTGCGACATGCGCGGCCCACGTACCCGATACATCAGCAAATCTTCAACCGTTGCGTCGTAATCGTTCTGTAGTTCAGGTATATGATTGCGGACCAAATCACCGAGCGACAACTTCCCTTGATCGATAAACATCAACGCAAGTGAAGCGGTGGGGATTGATTTGGTAATCGAAGCGACATCATAGACAGTGTTTTCTACCACCGGAACTGATCCGTCTGTGGTTCCGACCGAAATAACTATGGTCTTATTCGGGCGAATAAGTCCTATAACGCAGCCCGAAAATACCTTCTCCTTTATCGCTCGCTGCGCGCGCAGCTTTATCTCGCCGACAATTCTCTCATCCATCCGGATACATTTCTTTGATCTCTTTGGCCAAATACGGATTCCACATCGCCCCTGTGGCGCTCATCACCACATCTGCTCCAGCATCGCGGTATTCTCTGAAATCCTTGGGTGTTGTCACGCCTCCTACGCCCACAATCGCGTACTTTGCGCCAAGTTCTTCTCGCAAATTTTTGAGGCGGCGCACCATGTCGAGCCCCGCCCATTTTATCGGAGCGCCGCAAATGCCGCTCTTGAGACGCCACGGGCCGCCGGGGAGGGCCTGCGAGCCGTCTTTTTTATACACCGGCGCTGGGATAGTGTTGATCGCAGAGATACCATTGACGATAGACGCCACATTTTCGACCAAAGAACGCAGTTCTTTTTCATCTTCAAAGTACGAGATCTTGATTACAAGCGGCATGTCGCCGATCTTTTGCTTCATCGCGTGAGCGATCTTCTGTGACATCTCTGCGTCAAAACAGAGCAAACGACTCACGCGATCGCCTTCATTGGGACAGCTGAAGTTGGCTTCGATTGCATGCGCGCCCGTTTCTTGCATGAGCTGTGCCGCAAGAACCCAGTCATTAATAAAATCTTTGTCGGTACTCTCTGGTTTCCATCTCGTTCCTTCGACCATCCCGACAACGATCTGCCCGGGACGCGTCTTGGCAAACGCAACCGTCTCCACGATATCTTTTTGCCAGACCTCTACCGGGTATGATGGATTGCCAAAAGAATTCGTGATCGCAAGTGGTTCAGTATAATCGTCTTTTACGGTGAGTCCCGCTTTTGCTTTTTGGAGCGTGAGATCTCCTTCGACGGCAACCGGCAGGACATTGGGCCAATCGTTGGCCTCTTTTATTTGCGTGCGTACGGTCTTATATACCGGCACATCAAACCCTTTCTCCATAGCCGCTTTCATAAAGCGGCTGTTGAGAAGTGGCCCGGCGGGAATACCGAGCGGATAATTTATTTTGTAGCCGAGAAAATTAAATCGTTGCTCTTGTTCGGGCTTAAGAACCACGCCATCGGTGAAAGCATTGAAGGGTCCCTGTTCCCAATTTTCGTAGTAGCTTTTCAGTGGATCGTAGAACGGCGCGCGGAGCATACGCCTAATATATCATCTCTCTTCCAAATCTAAACATACTGAGTTAATGCAGTAACGCTTTCCAGATTCTGTCGGACCATCGTCGAAAATGTGGCCGAGGTGGCTGCCGCAACGACCGCACGTGATTTCCGTTCTTATCATGCCATGATCGTTGTCTTGGTGCGTTTCCACCGCGCCTGGAAGCGCTTGGTCGAAGGATGGCCAGCCGGTGCCAGAATCAAATTTGGCGTCGGAGCTAAAAAGTGGATTGCCGCAAGCAGCGCACGAATAAGTGCCGTCGGCCTTCTCATGCACATATTCACCAGTAAAAGCCGCCTCCGTCCCCTTCTCGCGCAACACCGCGTATTGTTCCGGTGTGAGCATCTGCTTCCACTCGTCCTCATTCTCGGGCACCCGCCCGACCGAATGATTGCGGTCATTCGGGTGGGTCGGTTTTTTCATATGACAAATGATATCACTTTCTATGCTACTCAGAAGCGGGAAAAATGTTATAAAGCTCTGGGGTCTGTGATCCCTGATAAACGTGAGGAGTGAATGATGCCGAAACATCTGCTGTCCTGGGACGACTTCCGGGTGATTCTGGAAGAGATCGGAGAGGAGGACAACAAGGACGCAATCCTTGAAGGCCTCAATGAGAAAGGTCGCGAATACGGCCTCAAGGCGGACATCTCGAACCGCAAGCTCGATTCGCTCGACGTTGTCGAGCTCGTCATGAGGCTCGAGGAAAAGCTCGGCGTCCGCTTCGGTCTCGGCAAAGATGCGCTAAAAATCGAAGATGAGTGGGTGACCGACGCCGCCAACGTCGGCGATCTCTATGATGTCATCTGCGACAAATTCGACGCTGGCCCTGAAGCGACGCCCGACGCCGCTGCGGCCTAGCCACGCGCGCAAGAAGCACACCAGATGCTTCGCGCGCAAACAAGTTTCGCTGCCGCCCGGCCTGGTCCTGGCGGCGGCTTTTTTATTGTCGTTTCGCGCGCGAGCGATCTATTTCCGTCAATTGCTGCTTGCGTAGGCGTACGCTGGTGGGCGTGATCTCCAGATACTCGTCTTCGGCCATCACTTCAAGTCCGCGCTCTATGGATAACTCGAAGGGTGGCACGAGATTGAGCGCTTCGTCGGTGCCCTTGGAGCGCATGTTGGTGAGTTGTTTACCCTTGGTGGGATTGACCGACATTTCCTCGCCTTTGCTGGTGTTGCCGATCACCTGCCCCTCATACACTTCCACCGCCGGGCCGATGTAGAGTACTCCGCGATCTTGCAAATTCCAGAGCGAAAAGCCGAGCGCCTTCCCGCTCGCCATGGAGATCATCGAGCCAACGGCGCGTTTCTTTATTTCGCCAGCGTAGGGCTCGAAGCCGACTACTCGCGACGACATGATGCCCTCGCCCTTGGTATCCAGTACGAATTGATTGCGGTAACCGAGCAATCCGCGCGTCGGACCCTCGAAGATCAGCCGCACGCTAGAGCGGGAAGCGCCCACCTGACTCTCGTGTACCTTTAGATCCTTCATAACAAACTTCCGAGTACCGAGCCGTTCTATGATGGCACCCTGATACGTGTCTGGCGTATCCACGATGACCTCTTCGAAGGGTTCCAGCTTCTTGCCATTCTCTTCTCGCACGATAACTTGCGGCTGCGACACTTGCATCTCGTACCCTTCCCGCCGCATGTTCTCGAGGAGAATAGCGACATGCAACTCGCCACGGCCGGATACTTTCATAGTGTCACCATCGAAATCCACCTTAAGCCCCACGTTGACCTCAAGCTCGCGCTCCAAGCGCTCGCGTATCTGGCGCGAGGTGACGAATTTGCCTTCACGTCCGGCAAAGGGAGAATTATTGACGAGAAAATTGAGGGTGATGGTGGGCTCGTCAATCGCAATCGCCGGCAAAGGCTCTGCATTTTCGTCAGTCGTGATCGTTTCGCCAATGAAAATATCGGGGAGGCCAGCAATCATTGCAATGTCTCCAGCAGGCACTTCACTCGTTTCTACCTTCTGCAGACCGCTGAAAGTATACATTTTGGTAATTTTACCAGCGCGCGTTTCGCCGTCAGGCTTTTTGACGAAGACGTTGTCACCCGTCTTCAAAATGCCCTCATACACTCGCACGATCGCAAGTCGACCGAGAAAATTATCGTAGCCCAAATTAAATGGCTGCGCCCTCGTTGGCAATTCTGACTTGCCCGAAGAAGCAACGGGAACGAATTTTAGTATTGTTTCAAGCAGCGGAGTCAGGTCCTTTGATTCGTCTTCCAATTTCAATTTCGCTATTCCCTGCTTGCCGATCGCGTAGACTACTGGAAAATCCGCCTGCTCATTCGAGGCGCCGAGTTCGAGAAAAAGCTCAAGTACTTGCTCTTCGGTCTTTGCCGGATCGGCCGCTGGCTTGTCTATCTTGTTGATGATGACGATCGGCCTCAAACCGAGCTCAAGCGATTTCTTCAAGACGAAGCGCGTCTGCGGCATCGGACCTTCCTGAGCATCCACGACGAGCAATACCGAATCGATCGAGCGGAGCACACGCTCGACTTCGGAGCCGAAATCGGCGTGGCCGGGCGTGTCTACAATATTGATCTTTGTACCCCTATATTGGATCGCAGCATTTTTGGAATAGATCGTGATCCCACGCTCAAGCTCGAGTGCGTTGGAATCCATGGAAACTCCTTCCTCCCCCACACCCGTCTGTTTGAGCAAGGCGTCAGTCAACGTAGTTTTACCATGATCTACGTGGGCGATAATAGCTATATTTCTAATCTCCATATAAATGAAAAAGCCCCAAACCGGGGCATCCCGTGGCTCAACTGTAGCTTATTTAGGGTATTTCGTCAAACGAAACTATTTGATTTGCGCATCGATCGCGGCGGTGAAGGTGGCGAGTGATTGAAAACCGCCGATGAACTGGGTGCCCGTGATGAAGCCGGGTGTGCCGCTCACGCCAAAGTCTTGGCCTTCCTGTTTGTCGGCTTCTATCAGCTTCGTGTATGCGTCCTTTTGTGCGACGACCCGCGCCTTCACGGCATTCGCGTCGACACCGGAAATCTTTCTTGTAAGAGCAAGGATGGAGGCCGCATCGCCAAATCCTCCATGCTCTTCGTCTTGCGCATGATACATCGCCTCACGCCATTCCCAATACTTGCCTGGGTACAAATCCCATATCGCCCTGCCCCACAGTGCGGCAGTGTCAGAGTCTTCGCTCAAGAATGCGAAATCCTTGAACACGATCTTGAGCGTGCCTTTGTCAACGTAATTTTTTATAAGGACTGGGAGGACAGCGGGGGCATTGATCCCCTGCACACCGCCCACCTCAAATGCCTTGCAGAAAGGGCACTGGTAATCTGACCAGTAGGCCATCACCACCGGTGCATTCTCCTTCCCAATATACGGCTCGCCACTTATTTTTACGTCCTCAATGTTGACCTCGGCGGCCGAAGGAGTGCCTGGTGAGCCGGAGCCCGCGCCCATCTGTGAAAAACCAATAATGAGAGAGACACCAATGATGAGGGCACCGACGAGAATCGCTCCAGGAACAAGAAGTGGATTTTTCGCAACGCGCTCCGAGAGACTTCGCGCTCTAAGACGCTCGGGTGCTGGCTCCACATCAAGAAATGTTTCATCTTCGGGAGGCATGGCGCTATTGTACACGATGTATAGAAAGTGCAACTAACCGTTGTTGAGAATGATCGCCTGGAGCTTCCCTGTATTCCCATGCCCCAGCATCCCAAGATACGACTGCACCGTCGGACTCTCTGCTTCCAAACCCACGACGCGCTTCAGCATTCGCCGCTTCGTGTTCGTCCGCAGGACGCGGTGATCGGTGAAGTGCACCCAGCCGAGGAAATCGACGCCGGAGGCGAGGGTGGAGATGGAGACTTTGTCGGGATGGAGAATGAGGTTTAACCTCATTCTCAAGAAATCTTCGATGAGCGGCAGTAAATCATCAGGGCGTCGCCTTGATGATTCGAGGATGGCGAAATCATCGGCGTAGCGGATGTAATATTTTGTTTTCAGCTTGTGTTTAACAAACTGGTCGAACTCGTTCATGTACACGTTGACTAAGAGTTGTGACGTAAGGTTGCCGAGTGGCAGGCCTTTGTGTATGACGCTAGCTGATGCGGCCGCATCAGCTAGCGTCATACGTGGAAACGAGGGGAAACTACCGACCACTTCGGCGATGAGATCGACGATTTGTTTGTCGGGAATGTATGTTGCGACGATGTTGAGTAGGATTTGCTGATCAGTCGAGGCAAAGAACTTTTTGATGTCGCATTTCAGGACCCATGCAGTCCTCGTGTGGTTCTTGGAGACCTTGTATGCGAACTGTCGTAAGCGGTTCATCGCGCGGTGTGTGCCCTTCCCTCTCCGGCATGAATACGAATCGGCAATGAAGGTGCGGTTGAAAAATGGGTAGAGTTGGCGATAGATAGCATGGTGCACCAACCGATCGCGCACGGTCGCCTTGTGTATATCGCGCGGTTTCGGGTCGGAAATCTTAAAGGCGTGGTAGGGGCCGTGCTTGTACGTTCCCGCAGCAAGCTCGCGATGCAGATCAAGGATGTTGTCCATCAGGCGATGTTGAAATTCCTGCACGTCGCGCTTCTCCCGCTTGCCTCGCACGAACTCTTTCCATGCTGCGAGGAGATTTTCGACGGAGATGATACTGTCATAGTCATGGTCGAACTGGATTCTTTGAGGGCGACCCCCCCCCCCAACGCATTCTGCCAGTGATAGAGCATGTGCTGGCAGTATACAAGCTGTGGTTTGAATATCGCGATAACTTTCCGAGAAAATCCCGCTACACGCTCGGCGATAGAATAGATGCGCGCTTCATACAGATATTGGAATTGTTGTTCGCTGCAAGTTACCAAAGTCGTGAGGAAAAACTTCCAACGATCGCACGTGCGTTGACGGGCATCGACGCGTTGAAATTCCTCCTGCGCGTTGCGTGGGAAATGCGCGTATTGGACACCAAAAAATATGCCGACTTGTCGGAACAGCTCCACGAGATCGGCCGAATGGTCGGCGGATGGAAGAAGGGGTTGCAGACGAAAACTCCCGCACCTCGTGCGGGAGAAAGAAGAGCATAGCCGCCGGAGACCCGATTGCCGTCGTTCCACTCATTCGGATTGGAGGACGAATTCGCCTCGACGTTGAGCTTGCCGCCGTTGACGTTCCAGTTCGGGACCCACAGACATTCGTGCGTCGCGCCGTCCACACCACCGCGATTTGAATACTCTCATCGCTGTATCTTATTCGGAGCCCCAAAGCTCTCTGATGCGACGCACCGATCCTATTCTTTTTTGAACTCACGCACTCACACTCGTCTCAAGCGTACCCGAGACAATTCCGGAGATGGGTTTGTTCGAGGCGTTGCGCGAAAGCCGTAGCCGCCGCGCCCAACATCCTCGCTTCCGATTGTATCAAAACAAAAGAACCCTCCGTTTCCCTGCGCACAAGCGCAAAGATTCAGAGGGTCCGAGTTTACGGGGTCAAAGGGCTGGAGGATCAGCCGCCGGAGACCCGACCGCCGTCGTACCACTCATCCGGACGGGAGGACGAATTCGCCTCGACGCTGAGCTTGCCGCCGTTGACGTTCCAGCGCGGGACCCACAGCTTCCCGTCCTTCGGGGAGAGCTTGTAGCCGAGGTTGGCATAGCCATCGAGGCGACTCTTGCCCTTCTCGCCGAGCTTCATCATCTGGAACGTGTGGGCGAGATGCGTCTGGGTATTGGGCTTGTCTTCGCCGCCGAGCGCGATGATGATCACCGGATCACGGGAACCCTTGACGAGTTCCCAGATGTTGATCGTTCGGGCCGGAACGTCTTCCTCGACCACGTCGTCGAAGTGGTGATGGAAATTGTTGCCGATCCAGGCGATCGTGCGGCCGCCAACGACATTGCCAACTTTGAAGTTGTCGGCGACGACGAAGCGCTTGTTCGGCTTGAGTTCGACAGCGCCGACGAACTTGAGGAGGCCGCCGAGGATGAAATCCCCTTCGATCATCTCCTGCACGACGCGGGCAATCGGGTCGAGCGGGAGAGTTCCCTCCCGAATGCGGCGCTTCAAATCCCCGAACTTGGAGTCGAGTTTCGCATTGATGTCGCCGTCGGCGACAGCCACTTGTACCGTCATAAGACAGCCCCTTTTCGATGCTGCCGTCGGGATGACATTTAAGGCATTGTCGACTGACTTTGCCACAGCGAAAAACCCTTATTTCAAGGCCTTTTCGCCATGGCAAACTATTTCAAAGAACAGCTGAAATTATACTACATTTGTAGCATCATTGCAACTCGCCCGCGCGCCGCGCGTGTCTCGTTGCTCCTACTGCTTCACCCCTCGCAAGACATTCCAGATCCCGGGGTCTTGCCCGCCATCGAGCTTGAATATCGCAACGCCGCGTACGCCAAGCTTCTTCGCCAGCGCTATTTTATCCGCCACAGATTGCGCGTCGGGCCATACGAGGTAGCGAAATTCGGTGTGGGTATTTCCACCGGTCGCATAGGTGGATGCAGCGACTGCGGCGGCATGCGCCACATAGGGGCCCCCTGACACTGGAGTGCTCGTGGTCGCGCTCGGGTTGTTGATATACGTGAGATTCATTTCACCCCATGGCGCGCGCGCTGGGGCGACGCCGTATTGCGCCGCCACTTGCGTGGCATAGAGCGGGTTGAAGGTCCACATGATGTCGTAGATATACTGATTGTCGGCATAGGCGGTGACGACGTACTCGTATCCGTACGTAGGGATACCGATCTGTATTTTGCTTTTCTTGATCGTCTTGCTGACGAGTTTCACCACCTTCTCCACCCATGCAGGATCGGCAACGGGAGCGTAGAGCTGCGAGGAAGAGGCCGCGGCGGCCGCAAGCCGCAGATCTATCCCCTGCTGGTCATAAGCCATGATACGCACGCGGTCGCAGTATTTATTGATCGCTACAAAGTCGTTGGCGTATATTTCGGCGTCGGGCGGTATTTCGGTGCCATAGTAGCGCGCATCGAGCGGCGTGCGCGCTTCAATGTCGCACATCACCCATTTTTTGCCCATACGCTGGTAGAGACCCTTGAGAAAGGTCGCGAAGTAGGCTTTGTCGGCAGCCTTCTTACCCTCAAAATCAATCTCGATGCCGTCGAAGCCATTGTCTTTCACGAACGCGGTGATGTAATCTTCGAGTGCTATGCGTTTCTTCTTATTGGAAAGGAGGTCGTGCAGCATCTCACCGTTGCTCGTCATGATGGTAGGAACCACGCGCACTTTTTGTCGCCTCGCCTCGGCGACGAAGCTCTTCCATGGGTCTTCATTCATATCTGCATTGTCCAAAATAGTGCCGTCGGAGCGGAGCGTGTAGACGAATGGATTAACCTCCGTGAGCAGATCAAGGTGCGGCAAGACGTCGGCAGTACTTGTAGCCCCGCGCCAGTACGGCATCCAACCCGACACTTCGAACTTCGTCGCGGCGCTTGCATACACGGGAGCAAGCGTGGCACATCCTAATAGCATTGCGAGAAAAAGGCGTCTCATGGACATAGATATGGAGTATACCAAACTGACGCTCGATGGAGCAGCGTATTACTGCCCGGCGTGCCGCGCGGGTGCGATTTTAGATGGATGAAAGGTAGTCTTGCACTACCCAGCCATCACAGCTCTTGTCGAAATTGACGCTCCACCAGCTGGAACTCTGCGCAGATGAAGGGCCAGCCGTGATAGTGCCCTC
Source organism: Minisyncoccota bacterium (assembly GCA_036517335.1). Lineage (GTDB taxonomy): Bacteria > Patescibacteriota > Minisyncoccia > Phycocordibacterales > UBA2100 > UBA10103. The sequence goes on from DATDWX010000009.1 coordinate 28,719, forward strand.
CGCGCCAGAGGCTTGGGTGCAGAGGATCTTGCCCAGCGTTGTGTCGGCCTTGCTACGCACATTGAGCTTGGAGCTGGTGATGACACGGGAGTCGATGCCGAGGGAAGATGACGTTGTGTCAGAAGTGGAGATAGCGGACGCAGAGAGTGAGGCGGTGGAGGTAGTAGATGAGGAGCACATGAAGGTTGTTGTGGGGCCGGGATAAGGGATAAGTAGCATATTGTGCGTGCCGATACCGTCTTGATCAATACCGTATGCGTAGACGGTGTGTGTCTTCCCATCTTTGAATGTCGCGGGAGTGGTGAACGAGAAGCTGTGGTCGCAGGAGCCGATCGAGGTGCAGAGATCACTGCGGTATAGGTTGGCGACCGGCCGTCCCGCGAAACCGGAGTCGATGTAGATGTGGACCCCGATCGCTGAATCGGGGATGTCTTGGTCTTGCGCCCAGCCGTAGATGGTCGAGCAGTTCGCGGAGACGTAGCCACGGGGGCGGGAGTCGGCGACGACTGGCGAAGAGACATGCTTCTTTGCGAAAGTGGAGGCCACTATCTTTCCCGCAGAGTCATAGACATCGTAAAGGAAAGTAACACTTCGGCCGGCCTCATTAGCCTGTTGGATAAAGTTCGGGGTGCCCGCTGAAGCGGGAGGAGTCCCCGAGGCGGTGACTCCGAGGGCTACGCCGTCCTCCCCCATCCAGGTATACGTACCTGGTGATGAAGGCAAGCCCTTGCCGAAACCATCATAGTACCGGAGGGTCGTCTTGGCCCATACACCGCCCGTCGAAGACCAGGCATAGGCCAGCGGGTCGCCGACTTTGAGTGTCACATCTCTGCTGCCATTGATGGTGAAGGTGGCGGTACGTAGGATATTGTTCACCGTCACGCTGATGAGAGCGGAAGAGGCGACATTATCTGCGGCATCATATGCTTTGGCCCAAAAGGTGTGGGTGCCGTTTGCGAGTCTATATGTATCGTAACTATACGTATAAGGACTCGCCGTATCTGTCGTGAAGGGGTAATTCTGCGACCAGTCGTCGTAGAATTCGACTTTCTTTATGCCGACGTTGTCGGAGCTAGAGGCTGTGATAGTGATGTTGCCGGAGACCGTAGAGCCAGCAATAGGCGCCGTGATGGAAACTGATGGGGGTGTGTTGTCAGGGGCGGCTACTACGATGTGTTCGAGATCGGCATGTGCCGTGCCGTTGACCCCCGTGCAATCAATTGACCAATGGTGTTCACCGATCTCGTTCGGCGCTGTGGCTTTCGTGCTTGAGGTGCCCGTGGCCCAGGGACTGGTAATAGTGCCATCGGGATTCTTCTTCTCTAGGCTGCAGGAAGTCGCGTTGGTCGAGCTCCACGTGATGTCGAAGGATTGCCCCACTGCAGTTTGGTAAGCACTTTGGGTAAGGGTGGCAGTGTGGGTGGAAGACGCCGTATTTGAGTTCCACATTATAGTCCCCACGCCCGCGCGGATGATCAGATTTCCATCATCTTTCACACCAAGGGTGCACATACGAAACCCTGACAGCCCGCCACTCAATACGGAGGACCAAAGCACACTACCCTTGGCATCAGACAGCACGAGATTACAATTGAACTGCATCATGAGGCGCGTAGCCGCTTTGCCTGCGGTCTTGGTACTCCAAAGAGCGATCCCCGTAGCGTTGTCGTAGAGGACGACATCACTATCAGTCTGAAATGTAAGGGTAAAAAGACTATTGCAGGAGGTTATTGATTGGCCGGGAGTGAGCGAGGCGCCTGTGGCAAGAATACCGCAAGCTATAGCCTTCTTCATATTCACTATTCCTGCCCCCTGGTCGTTGTATGTCATCCCAGAGCCGAGATCCGTCGCCGACGCTTTGAGAAGCTTTTTGAGCTGCTCCGGGGTGTAGGTGGGGTGCGCTTGCTTGAGGATGGCGAGAGCTCCGGCTATGTGGGGTGCCGCCATGGAAGTGCCGGAGATACGGACGTGGCTTGTATCAAAACACGTAGGGCCGGTCGAAAATGCGGTCTTCCAGCGAGCGGCACAGATCATAACGCCTGGCGCCGTGATGTCGGGCTTCTGGTAGTCGGTGCCATTGTAGACTACGGGGCCGCGGGACGAGAAGGAGGCGATGGGGTTTGTGCCAGTGGTGCCACAGTAGCTCGTGGAAAGCGATCCGTGAGGAGCGCATGCTGCGGCAACAGTGACAGCAGTCGCGGCTGTACCAGGAGAGTTTACGGTGGACAATGAGGAGCCCTTATTTCCGGCGGCGATAGCCGAAACCACTCCTGCAGCCGCAGCGTTGTTCACGGCCACAGACGTGGTATCGTCGGGGCCGCAAGAAGTCGAGTAGGTGTAGCATGTACCGCCGAGAGACATAGAAATGACATCCGCGTGATCGACAGAATTGCCATCTTTATTGGGATCAACGGCGCGATTGATAGCGGCGATGATGCCCGAAGCATAACAAATGCCAAACACGGGCTCGCACACCTTGTATGCCAGAATATTTGCGCCGGGTGCCACCCCTTTTAGAGAGGTCGTACCCACCACGCCGATGCCTGCGGCGGTCGCAGCGACGTGTGTGCCGTGGCCCTGATCGTCCATTGGATCACCATCTTTATTGACGAAATCCCAGCCACCCTCCACCTTGCAACCCTTGCCAAAACATCCACCGAGGTCTGACTTGGTGTAGTCTACTCCAGTATCAATGATGGCGATGCGCATGCCGATACCGGTCAAGACGCTTCCCTTGTCGTCCGTCTTGATCCACGCTGAAGGAGCATTGATGTACGCAGGGGATGTGTCGAGTACAATATACGCGACCGTGTCCAGATCTATCTTTTCTATATTGGGATTACGCGCGAGACCTTTGAGCGCGTTTTGGTTGACGGTAAGAGAAATGCCGTTGATGATTTGGAGATCTTCTTTGATGCCTTTGCCTTGTCCTGCGGCTGCTGCCACGGCGTTCTTGGCAGCATCAAATTGCGCCTTTTTGTTTGCGCGAGCCGCTGCGGTGTCGCTGGAATCGAAGAAGCGCTCGAATGGCAGCTTCAACGTGATGATAACATCGGCAGAACCGGTATCTTTGATCTTCTGATTCACTGCATTGGCGATGCCGCTCGCATCGTATCCATCAATCTGTGCGTACTTGTCTATTTGAGGCTGGGGCATGCCCTCCGGGGTTTGCTCGGCTGCAGCCACCGCGGCCAATTGCGCCGACCTGTCCTTCATCTCGTGTGTGATCCAGGCAGTGGAGGAGACAAAGAGCACAAAAACAGCGGCAATTACGAAGGCAGTTATTTTATTCATGCGATAGCTGTTTGACGATAATGCATCAGGTATGGCACCGCTTCATGCGCCGTGGAGCCTTGGGATGGCTGAATTGGGGATAATACGTCGCCGCTTGCTATTGCCCCCACATCTTCTCAAGAATCGCTGCGAGAGCTGAAAGGACGCTTGCGAGGTTGGCGTACGGGTTGAGAGCGGAAGCTGTTTTGCTTTACTTTAGGTGCCAGTCGGTGCCGAGATGATGTGCCATCCAGAGCCTCCCGATCCCGCAGAAGCGCTGCTGATTTGCTTCGTACCGTCCATCAGCCAGATGTAGGTCTCGGTACCGGTACTAGTATCCTTCTGCCAGAGGATGTCTGACTTGCCGTCGCCGTTGAAGTCACCCGTGCCTGCAATGTGCCAGCCTGCACCTCCCGTTCCTGCCGGAGCGCTGCTGGTCTGCTTGGTGCCATCCATGAACCAAATATACGTGCCACCAGTGCTGGAGTTCTCCCACAAGATATCTGACTTGCCGCCGCCGTTGAAGTCTCCGTTGCCCGCAATGTACCAGACAGAATCAGCCTGTCCTGCTGAAGCGTTGCTAAGCTGGGTGGTACCGTTCATCAACCAGATGTAGGTCTCGGTACCGGTACTAGTATCCTTCTCCCACAAGATGTCGGACTTGAGGTCGCCGTTGAAGTCGTTGGATGGTTTTGTGGTGGTGATGGGGGTAGGAATGGGAGTTGGAGTTGGAATTTCGGGGGTGGTGGGAAGTGGTGGAAGAGAGTTGTCCACGACCCCGTCTTGAATTACGATCGAACTATCTGCGCTAGTACCTGTCGCATCGTACACTCGCGCGATAATCACATGCCTACCTTGCTGCACGAGCGTTTTCGGCAGCGTGTATTGATACGGTGGCGTCGCCACGCTCGACTTCACGGTGTCGTCGAGAAGGAAATCGACACGAGCGACCTTCTTGCCATTCCCGTCGCTTGCAACCGCGTACACCAATTGGCTATCGGCAATTGAAGAGCCGTCGAGCGGCCATGTGATGAGAACTTGCGGTACAGAAGATGTTGTGGGCGTATTCCCCAGTTGCACATTCGTCTGCCGGATCGCATCTATAAGATCATCCGTGTAGCCGGGCTCTATGTTCCATGCGTTGGGTGTGTATGTGTAGAATTGGTAGAACTCCCACGCCCAGGGCGATGCGTATGGTATACCGAGCGTCACGATGCTCTTCAATATATCCTTTGAAAGAACGGCGCTTTGAAGGTCACCGAATTCTCCTATATAGAGGTTTTTCCGGATGCCATCAGCCGTTTTTTTTATGACAGACAGCGTCGCGGCAGTAGTGCCGAAGCGCTTATTATCCGGATCGTAGAGATGGACGGAAACAATATCGATTCCTTTATGGATGTCGGTGATATTTTTCGCAAATTGCGTTTGCGAATCAAGCGTCCAGTCGGGGCCTGCTGCAGACCACTCCGGCTGAATTCGCAAATGCTCAGCTGCGGGACGCGGCATTGAAAAGCCCGATGAAATGAGGCGAGTGGAATCAAGCGTACGGATATATGCTGCGAGCGAGCTCGTGAAGGCGATCATATCGGTGGTCGAGACGTTTGCAGTCGTGGTGCAGTTGCTTGCGCCCCACGCCGCAATGCATCGCGTTTTCTGGTCGAGGTCAACCACCAAGTTGAGCTCGTTGGTAAGCTCATAGAAAAGAACGGATTTATCATCCTTGTAGCGCGTGACGAACTCCCGCACATACTTCGTGAGCAAGAGGTACGAAGCGGATTGGGGGTCGGTGTACATATCTTTCACAGTCCCACCCGCTATCGCGGGAAACTGCACCCAGTTCCAGGTAAAGACGGGGACGATCTTCATATTGCTCCCGCGGAGATCGGAGAACATTTTGTCCATGAGCGTCCAGTAATCCTCCGGGTCCGAGCGCCATAGTGCCATATCGGCGGCTGAATATCCCGTAATCGCAACGCGCATGAATGTCGCGCCAGTTGTCCGTGCATCAATAATCGCTTTCTTCGCCATCGCGGCGGTCACGGTGAGATACTTCTCCGATCCGTCACCCCCGAGGGCAGCGCGCCCGAGATATTGCAAAGCCAAGCCAAATGAGTTTGTGCCGACATTCGGCTCTGATATGGTGGGAATAGGTGTGACAGGGGCACTGTATTGGAATGTGTTCGAGGTGCTTGCGTATGGTATGAGTGCTAGGTTATGTGCGCCGACACCGTCTTCATCAATGCCGTAGGCGTAGACGGTGTGCAGAATACCGTCTTGGTATTTTGTGGGAGGAGTAAATGAGTAGGCGTGGTTGCAGGAGCTGATCGAGGTGCAGAGGTCGCTTCGGTAGTCTTTGGCGCTCACCATTCCCACGTAGCCAGAGAAGTCGGTGGCTGTGGGTGGCTTGTCGATATAGATGTGGACATCGATCGGAGAGTCGGGGATGTCTTTGTCCTGCGCCCAGCCGGTGATAGTCGCGTAGGTTGAGGATTCGATGTAGCCGCGGGGGTAGTTTGGTGGTGCGACTGCCGTAATCGTTACAGTTTTCGATACACTCGTGCCATCGGTGCCGATGCAGGTGATGGTGATGGAGCCAGCGAGACCAGTTATCCCGGCGCCTTTGGTGTTCGGTATGAGCGAAAAACTTCCGCTTGCGCTTCCCGTGTAGAGAATAGTACAACTGCTGGCATTGGTGGAGTTCCACTCAAGTGTGTACGAATCCCCGGTGGTGATGGTGAGGGCGCTCACTCCATTGGCAGTGAGGGTGATGGTGGGGGGAGCTGTTTGCGCCAAAGCAACCATCGGAACAAGTGTGGCACTGGCACCAAGGATCATCCCGGCGAGGGACAATGCGAGTGAGGAGCGTTTTTGTGTCGTCATAGCGTCATTGCCCCGCACACTGCCACGAGGCAGTACAGCCTTTGGTGTCTTTCACTTCTTTCCATGAGCCGCTGCATGACTTGCCGATCGGGAGTGCAATGAGAGGACACTCTGGTTGCAGCGATGATGGAGGAGCGGCTTTGGGTGCAGAGCTGGAGGCAGAGTTCATGGAGTAATTGGTATGCGTACATGCAAGGCCGATTGCAGCGCGTGTCTTTTTGCCCACCAAGCCGTAGCCAGTGGTAGAGGGAGTGCCGGAGGAGACTACTGCCTGTGACGCTTGGAACTTTTGTACTGCTGTCTGTGTGCGGGGACCGAAGTATCCAGTGGCGGAGTCGCTGCTGAGAAGTCCCTGTGCTATGAGGAACTGTTGGAGTGCCGTTACATCTGCTCCGCGGGCACCGCGTGCGAGGGTGCGTGCCAGTACCGGGCAGGCAGTGGGAGATGATTGGATAGCGGCGAGGGAGAAAACAGGCGATGCCAATAGGATGAGTGCGGCTGCGGCGGAGGTGAGTTGCTTGGTCATGATGGTGAGTTCAGGGTAGCACTGACTGCAGGGTCCACGAGGGAGAGCTGTGGACATTCACAAAGTCTCAAATCCTGCAAGAATCCCATTCCCTACCGCCGAGATTTACTTAGCGGTATTCCACTATAGAAAATCCAAATGTAGTCGCGTAGCGATCTACTGCCCCCGCATCTTCTCCAGGATCGCCTGGATGGCGGCGAGTACGCTCGCGAGGCTGGCGTATGGATCCGACGAGGCTGCGGAGGTTGCAGAACACTGGAAGGTTACTGCGGAATTCGGATAGCCTAAGAGTGCCGAGTTGTGCAGGG
>DATDWX010000010.1:0-33922 GCA_036517335.1 Minisyncoccota bacterium
CCTCGATGGTTCGTTCTCCGCGCTCAAGAAAAAACTCGCTGCTCACCACGGCCTGAGGCGCGACCGCCGCTACAAAGTTATCTCGCAATTACTCAAAGATGCGCACTAATTCCAGCCTCCCGTTTCTTTCTTTAAACCGACAGTGATGTCCCTCCGCGTCGAATGGGATTCGGCTACCGGGGCACCCAGCCGGTTCCTCGGCATCGAGACGCTGTTGGCTCATTCGGCCTGCAACGATTTCGGCGACTTCTAAGCGATCCGCTCCCGTGCAGCGGCAATAGATCTTTAACCTGAAATCGGAGGCACGGATCTGGTTTCCAACGGGGCGAGCGCAGCAATGCTGTGTCTCGCCTTTTCGATTTGTATTAGCCTACGACCTCCAGTTTTTTTATACGACTCTCGTGATTAATGAGCGTGACAGCGTCTTTGTCTATTGCCTTGCCATGAGCCTCCTGCGTCCCTTGTACCTCCACGTGGTTGCTTTTCATTTCGGTCATATCAGTCTGCAGAGCGGCGATATCTCCACGCACCGCTTCAAAACCTTCAACCATCAGCGTAACAAATGTATCCAGCTTTGCGTCCAGGCTTTTGAACGTCACTTTCCGGGGCTCTTTCATAGCAGGTATTGTATCATATCCACATGCACCGCAATGAGTTTGAAAAACTTGTCGAAGAAGGCTTTGAGCGGCTGCCGGAGTGGGTGCGGGAGAAGATACGGAATGTGGCAGTTTTGATCGAGGATGAGCCATCGTATGAAGTGCGGAGACAGGAGGAGTTGGGAGATGATGAAACATTGCTTGGTCTCTACCACGGCATTCCGCTCGCCGCGCGTGGGGAGAATTACGGCGTAGGCATGACGTTGCCCGATACCATCACGCTCTACCAACGACCCATAGAGGAAGAAGCTTCCGAAATATTAGGGGTTTACGAAACCCCTACATTTGAGGAGGCAGTTAAAAAAGTGGTTGCAGAAACGATCTGGCACGAGTTTGCGCATCATTTTGGGATGGATGAGTACGAAGTTAGGCACCGAGAGGATGAGCGCGATATGGTATAGTTTTTGCTATGACTAAGCTTTCTGAAACCCTGAAAGAGCGTGGGTATGTGCACCAATTTTCCGCCGATAAGCTTGAAGAAATCACCGATGGGCCCAAGCGCACCGTGTATCTCGGCATCGATCCTTCTGCCGATTCATTGCATGTGGGCAATCTGATGGGGCTCTTGGCGTTGCGGCGTTTTCTTGAAGATGGGCACAAAGTCATTATTCTCACCGGTGGCGGCACTGGGATGATAGGGGATCCGGGTGGCAAGAGCGAGGAGCGTAATTTGCTTGATGAGGAAACGATCGCGCACAACGTGGAGGCGGTGGCTGCGCAGATACGGAAAGTGTTTGGCAGCGATGATTTTATTGAGGAGAACAACGCAAAGTGGCTGACGCAGTTGAATCTGCTCGAATTTTTGCGTGAGGTCGGTAAATATTTCACCGTGAATGCAATGATCAAAAAGGATACCGTGGCGCAGCGGCTCAAGAAAGAGATTCCCATGTCATTCACCGAGTTTTCCTACTCCCTGCTGCAGGCGTATGACTTTGCGCATTTGCATGAAGAATATGGATGCGATCTACAGGTAGGCGGCTCCGACCAGTGGAGCAATATTCTTGCTGGCGTAGAGTTCATTCGTCGTAAGGAGGAAAAAGCGGTCTACGCCCTCACCTGGCCACTCTTGGTCAACAAAACGACGGGCAAAAAATTCGGCAAAAGCGAGCAAGGTGCGGTGTGGCTTGATTCGAAGAAAACCAGCGTCTTCCAATTCTACCAATTTTGGCTCAATCTAGAGGACGAGATGGCCGGAGAATGTTTGCTGAAAATGACGCTGCTTTCAAAAGCCGAGATTGATGCAGCGCTCGAAATGCATCGCCGAGATAAAAAAGAGCGACATGGCCAAAAGTTGCTTGCGCGCGAAGTGACGACACTGGTACATGGAGAAGACGCAACGAAAACGGCGGAGAGCGTTTCCGACGCCCTCTTTGGCTCGGCACCTCTTTCGGAATTATCGGACGATGCTCGCGAGCAGCTCCGCGCGGCCGCGCCTTCATACGAAATTCAAAAGGGGATGAGTATCATTGACGCACTGGTGAGCGCACAGCTTGCTAGTTCCAAGAGGGAGGCGCGCCAATTCCTCGGGGCCAAGGCGGTTAGTTTGAACGAAAACGTGCTCACCGATGTCGAATATAAACTCGACACGGATGATTTTGATAGTGGACTTGCCACACTGAAACGCGGCAAACAAAAAGTGTGTGTACTCGTTTTGAAATAGAGCATCTGTTAGAGTGTCGCAATGGCGCGATTTGAAATAAAATCTGACTACACACCTGCCGGAGATCAGCCGACAGCCATTTCGAAACTAGTGAAGGGCTTACAAGCAGGGGAACGCGACCAGACACTTCTCGGTGTGACCGGCTCGGGGAAGACCTTTACCGTGGCCAATATTATTGAAAAGTGGCAGAAGCCCACGCTCGTGATCGCCCACAACAAAACGCTCGCCGCGCAGCTCGCCGCGGAGTACCGCGAATTTTTTCCCGACGCTGCGGTACACTATTTCGTCTCATACTATGATTATTACCAGCCGGAAGCGTACGTTGCCGTCACTGATACATATATCGAGAAAGAAGCGATGGTCAACGAGGACATTGAACGCCTGCGCCACGCGGCCACACAGGCATTGCTCACGCGCAAGGACGTAATCGTCGTCGCGTCTGTTTCCTGTATATATGGACTCGGCTCACCAGTCGAATACGAAAAGGTGAATCTGAAATTGGCGAAAGGAGAGCAGATGACGCGCGCCACACTTACGCGCAAACTTATCAGTATTTACTTTGAGCGGGTTGCGGGGGATCTATCGCCCGGCACATTTCGCGCGCTTGGAGCGGGCGTGGAGATCATGCCCGCGAGCGAGCGAGCGATCTATCGCGTGGATCTCACAGGTGGAAAGATCGCCAAAATTGAAGAAATAGATGCGATAACGCGCGAGATTGACGCCACGCATGAAGCCGCCTTCATATTTCCAGCGCGGCAGTATGTGACACCCAAAGATGTGGTGGAAGCTGCGCTCGCCGACATCGAGATAGAGCTCGCCGAGCAGCTCAAGAAATTCAACGCCGCAGGTAAGATTCTCGAAGCCGAGCGCTTGAAGCGCCGCACGCGGCAAGATATCTCAATGATCCGCGAGTTTGGTTACTGCAACGGCATCGAGAATTACTCGCGGCATTTCGACCGTCGGCAAAGCGGCGAGCCGCCGCATACACTCCTCTCATATTTCCCCAGCCCCGCAGCTGGAGGATTCCTCACCATTATTGATGAATCACATGTGACCATTCCGCAGATCGGTGCCATGTACGCGGGTGATCGCGCGCGAAAGGACGTGCTTGTCGAACACGGTTTCCGTCTGCCAAGCGCGGTAGACAACCGCCCGCTCAACTTCGCCGAATTCGAAGCGCGCGTGGGACAGACGATCTATACGAGTGCAACACCGGGCAAATACGAGCTGGAGCGAAGCGGCGATCCGATACAGCAAGTGATCCGTCCCACAGGGCTGGTGGATCCCGAGATTGTCCTCCGCCCCATCGTAAGTAACCCCCCGAGGTTGAACCTCGGGGGGTATCCGGGACAGGTAAAAGATTTTATGGCTGAAGCCGAGATGGTGACAAAACGTAATGCTCGATCGCTCGTAACCGTGCTTACCAAGAAAATGGCGGAAGATTTAGCGCAATTCCTTGTGGAGCGCGGTGTACGGGCGCACTACATTCACAGCGACGTGAAAACCATTGAGCGGATAGAGATACTGACCGATTTCCGTAAGGGCACATTTGACGTGCTCGTGGGCGTCAACCTACTGCGCGAAGGGCTGGACTTGCCCGAAGTGGAGCTGGTCGGTATTCTGGATGCAGACAAGGAAGGGTTTTTGCGCAGCGAAACATCGCTTATACAGACGATCGGTCGCGCCGCGCGCAATGTAAACGGTCGCGTGATCCTATACGCCGATACCACAACAGGTTCCATGGAACGTGCGATCGGGGAGACTAATAGACGGCGCGAAATTCAGCTCGCGTATAATAAGAAGCATAAGATCACCGCAACGACGATAAAGACAAGGATCAAAGACATCGTGGGCGATATTCAACGTACGCGCGACCGCGCGCTAAAAGAGCTGGCGGAATTGGATACGAATGCATTTGGTGGCGATAAAAAGAAATTGAAAAAAGAAAAACGCCGCCAGATGCACGATGCCGCCGACCGACTCGATTTTGAGACAGCTGCATTGATCAGGGACGAGATCCGCACAATCGAACACACATAGAGTATGGAGATTAAGGAAAACACCCCGCTCGCACCCCTCACCACCTTCCGGATCGGCGGGCCAGCGCGGTGGCTTGTCGAGGCACGGAATCAGAGCGAGATCAAAGAGGCAGTACTCTACGCACATGCTCACGATCTTCCATTTGTCGTTCTTTCCGGCGGCAGCAATGTCTTGGTGCCCGACGAGGGTTTGCACGCGCTCGTTATTCACGTTCTAGAAGGCGAGCACGCGTTCACCGGCAATGCGCTGCGGGCGGATGCCGGATGCAATTTGTTACTACTCATCAAAGCGGCGAGTGCGCTCGAGTATGGCGGATGGGAAAAGCTCTCCGGCATCCCCGGCTCTATCGGCGGAGCTGTGCGTGGCAATGCAGGAGCCTTCGGCACCGAGATCAAGGACGTGGTCACCGTGGTGCGAGCGATGCACCGCGAGACGCTCGAATCGAGAAGCTTTGTACATCCGTACATGGCATTTGCATACCGCGACAGTACATTCAAACAAAACCCCGAATGGATCATTACAAATGTGACAGTGGAATTATTGCGGGTCGAGCGTGTGCAGAGCAAAAAGCTCATCGAAGATACGATAGCAGAGCGTGAAAAGAGGCATTTGCAAAACGTGCAAGCGGCAGGCTCCTTCTTTATGAATCCTGTCGCGCCGCAGGGCATCGTAGCTCTGTTTGAGAAAGAGAAAAAGGTGAAATCCCGAGAGAGCAGGGTACCTGCCGGATGGCTCATCGAAAAAGCAGGTCTCAAAGGCGCGACCGTCGGCGGCGCAATAGCGAGCGATCAGCACCCTAATTACCTTGTAAATACGGGCAATGCCACTGCCAAGGACGTGCTTGCGCTTGCGGCAAAGATCAAGGATGAAGTAAAAAAACAATTCAACGTAGATATGCACGAAGAGGCAGCAATTATTTGAGTGTGATATAGTGCCCGTACTAACCCCTAGCGCAAAGCGGGGGCGGTTTTTAATTACATGGACGATTCAAAAATCATCATAAAAGGCGCGCGGACGCATAATCTCAAGAACGTGAGTGTGGAAATTCCGCGCAATAAAATGGTCGTTTTTACCGGAATTTCGGGAAGCGGCAAGTCGTCGCTTGCCTTCGATACTATTTTTGCCGAAGGGCAGCGCAAGTACGTAGAATCACTCTCGGCCTACGCTCGGCAATTCCTGCGGCAGATGCAGAAGCCCGATGTGGACGAGATATCGGGGCTCTCTCCAGCGATCTCGATAGACCAAAAGAGCCGTTCCAACAATCCGCGCTCGACCGTGGCTACGATTACCGAAATTTATGACTATCTGCGCGTTCTCTACGCGCGAATCGGCCATCCGCATTGTCCCACCTGCGGCAGGGAAGTGCGCAAACAGTCGAATGAGGAGATCCTGGGAGCAGTGCTTGAGATCGTGGATGCGGCGTACAAAGCCTCGGGAAAGGCAGGCGCCCACAAGCTCACCGCCGGAGTCTCTTCAGAAAAGATACGGATTTCCTCACCCGTAGTGGTGGGCCGTAAGGGCGAGTATTACCAATTGCTGTATGACTTGCTGAATAAGGGGTATGAAAGGATCATCGTGGATGGTGAAGAAAAATCTCTGCGCGAGCGCATCGAATTGAAAAAGCATTTTAAACATTCGATATCAGTGATCGTGGACGAGATATTCATTTCGGAATTCAAAACCGATCCGAAGGGGGCACGAGAGCGCGCCAGTGAAGCGATCGAACGCGCCTTACACGAATCCGAAGGGCTCGTTGCCATCGGTAATGTAAGAGGGGAGTCCTCTGACACAGAGAGGATTATTTCGGCCAAATTCATGTGCCCCTACGACGGCTACTCTTTTCCCGAGGTCGAGCCGCGTCTCTTTTCATTCAATTCACCATATGGGGCGTGCCCAGAGTGCAAGGGGCTCGGAAGCAAGTATTTTTTTGGCGACGAGCCGTGCGACGTGTGCGGTGGTGCTCGCCTGCGGCCGGAAGCGCTAAACGTTTTTTTGGGCCCCGTAAAACCGCCAGCAGGCGGCCACGGGGCGGGCCCCGCAGCAGGTACCAATATAGTTAATTTATCGTCACTTTCGATAGAGGACGCGATGCATTTCTTCGATAAGCTCAAACTCTCAAAAAAGGAACAAGATATTTCACGCGTCGTTATCAAGGAGATCACAAGCCGCCTTCAATTTATGCTCAATGTTGGCATCGAATATCTGACGCTCGACAGAAAGGCTAACACGCTCTCCGGAGGCGAGGCGCAGCGCATACGGCTTGCTTCACAGCTCGGTAGTGGCTTGGTGGGTGCCCTTTACGTGCTCGACGAGCCGACCATCGGGCTCCATCAACGCGACAACGATAAGCTCATCGTGACACTGAAGCATCTGCGCGACCTCGGCAATACGGTCATCGTCGTTGAGCACGACGAAGATACGATATTCGCATCTGACTACATAGTAGACATGGGGCCGGGTGCCGGCACCCATGGCGGCACTATCGTTGTAGACGGCTGGCTCGAGGACCTCCTCACGGCGAAATCGAATAAGTCGGACTCGCGAACCCTTGCGTACCTGCGAGAAGAAACTGCGATTGAAATGCCGGAAAAGCGCCGCACTGCCGATCGCGGGAAGCTGAAAATTCGCGGTGCATCGAAGTTTAATCTCAAGGGCGTGAATGTGGACGTACCACTTCAAAAATTAGTCTGCATCACGGGCGTTTCAGGCTCTGGTAAGTCCACCTTCCTCTATGAAATGCTGCACCGCAATCTACAGGCCAAGTTCGACAAACGCTACCGCACTGTCAAGATATATAACCTTAAGGAATTCAGCGGCACCGAATACTTGAGCCGCGCGATCCTCATTGATCAATCACCCATCGGTCGCACGCCTCGCTCGAATCCCGCCACCTATACAGGCGCATGGACGCATATACGCGATCTTTTTGCGATGAGCGAGGAAAGCCGCGCGCGTGGATGGGGACCGGGGCGATTTAGCTTCAACGTAAAGGGCGGCCGCTGCGAAGCATGTCAGGGCAATGGCTTGGTCGCCGTCGAAATGCACTTTCTGCCCACGGTGTATGTGACCTGCGATGTCTGCAACGGCAAGCGCTTTATGAAAGAGACGCTTGAAGTAAGGTACAAAAAAAAGTCCATCCACGATATTTTGAGTATGACGATAGAAAACGCGGCCGCGTTTTTCACTGACATACCAGCCATTTCCGATCGCCTGGAAACGTTGATCAGTGTCGGTCTCGGGTATCTGGAAATCGGCCAAAGCGCCACCACGCTCTCTGGCGGCGAAGCGCAGCGCGTGAAAATAGCATCGGAGCTCTATCGACCGATGATGACGAAGACGATGTACCTCCTCGACGAGCCGACGGTCGGTTTGCACTACGATGATGTGCAAAAACTCATCGACATTCTGCAAAAGCTTGTCGAGCGCGGCAATAGTGTCGTCGTCATCGAGCACAATCTCGACATATTAAAATGCGCTGACTACATCATCGACATGGGCCCCGAGGGCGGGCAAGGTGGCGGGCAGATCGTGGCCAAAGGCACGCCGGAGGAAGTCTCAAAAACCGACGGTTCGCATACGGGGTACTATCTCAAGCGGGTTTTGAAGAAAAAACGCTGATACAATAACCAGATGACCGACTGCAGGACCTGCAAGATAATTTCAACTATGCTCGGCAAGAAATTCATGATGCCGCTGCTTGGACATCACTACCCGCTTTGTCGTTTGGCTCAAGTTCGAAAAGATACGCGCGGTCTCGATTTGCAAGTTGTCGGCGGGTTAGCCGAGCGTGGATGGACGACCAATGATGTAGACGTTGTTGGAAATCGCGCGGACATCCCAGCACTCGATGCGCGTCTGCGTGCCGACCACATCAAGGCACCGATCCATTATTGTGGGGATGGACTTAAACATTCTCACCTAAAGTGTGCATATTTTGGAGTGAAAATGGCACTGACTGGAAAGGGCTATTAACTACAAATGGTATTCGTCCCACGCCTTAGCTTCGAGTCCTTTGCCCTTCGTTTCCGCGAGCGCGTGAATGAATCCCTCGGCGAGTTGGCGATTCGTAATGAGCGGAATGCGTAAGTCAGTTGCCTGGCGGCGGATGATAAAACCATCCGTATTTTCCTCTTTACCGCTTTTGGTTGGAATATTGATGATGAGATCTACTGCCCCATCCCTAAGCAATTCGGAAACATTGGGCGATTTTTTGGAACTGATCTTAAATACTTTTTCACACACGACCCCATTTACTTGGAGAAAGTCGGCAGTATTTTCCGTGGCGTATAACTTTAATCCCATCGCCTCCAACTGCTTGATCGACTCAAACAGTTTGATCTTATTTTCCTCTTTGCCGAGTGAAACTAAGACCGCTTGTTTCGGCAATTTGAAATCCGCTGCCATCATCGATTTGAGCAGCGCCTCGCTGTAGCTATCGCCAAAGCACGCCACCTCGCCAGTGGAGGCCATTTCTACCGATCGCACAGGGTCCGCTCCCTTGATGCGGCTGAAAGAAAATTGGGGCGACTTTACCGCCACGTAGTCGAGTTCGACGGTACGGTAATGCCCACTTACATCTTCACCAAGCATTCCGCGCACGGCGATATCGACGAAGTTGTGCCCCGTTACTTTCGAAACGAAGGGGAATGAACGCGAAGCTCTCACGTTGCACTCAATGACTTGTATTCGATTGTCCTTGGCCAGGAATTGAATATTAAAGGGACCAGTGAGCTCCAAACTCTTGACGATTTTTTTCGTAATATCCTTCGCTCGACGGATGGTTTCAAGATAGGTACGCTGCGGTGGCAAGACGACGGTCGCGTCGCCGGAGTGCGTGCCCGCATTTTCCACGTGCTCGGAGATTGCAAAAATGACGAGTTCACCGCTCTTTCCTACACCATCGATCTCGATCTCTCTCGCGTTTTCGACGAACTTTGAAATGACGACTGGGTGATCTTTCGATACGTCAGCGGCTTTTTTGAGGAATCTTTCGAGCGAGACTTCGTCATGCGCGATACGCATCGCTGCGCCGGAGAGCACGTATGAGGGCCGCACCAAGACGGGATAGCCTAGTTTTGCTGCCGATTTTTTTGCCCCGTTCCAGGTAGTCACTTCTGCCCACTCTGGTTGGTCGATACCGAGCGTATCGAGGAGCTTCGAGAACTCATGTCGATTTTCGGCGCGATCGATGTTTTTAGGATCCGTGCCAAGTATCTTCACGCCGTTTGCTGCGAGTTTGAGCGCGAGATTATTCGGAATTTGGCCGCCAGTTGAGACGATGGTGCCACTCGGCTCTTCAAACTCGATAATATCGAGTACACGTTCGAGCGAAAGTTCGTCGAAATAAAGTCTATCCGACATGTCATAGTCGGTAGAAACCGTCTCTGGGTTGGAATTGATCATTATCGTCCCAAAACCCTTTTGTCTTAGCGTTTTCAGCGCCTGTACGCAGGACCAATCAAATTCCACGGAACTCCCTATGGCATAAGGGCCGCTCCCAAGGACAGCGACCTGATTTTTTCCGGGAACGATGTCGTTCTCACTTCCGTGATACGTGAGGTAGAGATAATTTGTCTCGGCGGGGAATTCACCGGCGAGCGTATCGATCTGTTTTACGACCGGCACTATGCCCATTTCCTTGCGCTTTGAGCGAACCCCTTCCTCGTTGCTATTTGTCGCAACAGCAATTTGTACATCCGAGAACCCAAGTTTTTTCGCTCTCTTGAGAATAGCAGGCTCGATGAGGTTTAACCTCATCATTTCGCGCTCGGTTTCAATGATGTTTCTCATTTTTTCGAGAAACCACGGATCAATACCAGAGAGAGAGTGAATTTTTTCCACTGAAACGTCGGCGCGTAGAGCTTCCGCTAGCGCAAAGATACGCTCGGTCGTTGGTTCTTTGATCACGTCCATGTAATTCGACACTTTGAAATTACCGCTTCGGTGGGCAGTAAGGCCATCAGCTCCCACATTTAGCATACGTATCGCCTTCTGCACCACCTCTTCAAACGATCTTCCGATCGCCATCACCTCGCCCACCGATTTCATTTCGCTGCCAATAGCGCCTGCCGCCTTGTCAAATTTATTCAAATCCCAGCGCGGCATTTTGAGCACGAGATAGTCGAGCGATGGCTCAAAGCAGGCGGTGGTTTTCTTTGTAATAGAATTTTTTAGTTCAGGCAGCGTGTAACCGAGCGAGAGTTTGGCGGCGACGAATGCAAGCGGATACCCTGTGGCCTTTGATGCTAGTGCAGATGAGCGGGAGAGTCGCGCATTGACCTCGATGACGCGATAGTCAAAGGTCTTAGCCCGCCCGACCGAACGGTCGTTCGGGCGGGGATCAAGCGCATACTGAATGTTGCATTCTCCGACGATACCAAGATGCCGAATCGTCTTGATGGCGATCTCTCGAAGGCCCTGATATTCCTCATTTGATAGCGTCTGTGAAGGAGCGACGACAATGCTCTCTCCCGTGTGCACGCCCATCGGGTCGACATTTTCCATGTTGCAAACGGTGATGCAGTTGTCAGCTGCGTCTCGTACCACTTCATACTCGATCTCCTTCCAACCCGCGAGGTACTCCTCAATAAGTAATTGCGGAATGGAACGAAATGCCCCGGAAATTCTTGCCCGTAATTCTTTCTGATTAAAAACGACACCCGATCCTTCGCCACCGAGCGCAAAGCCAGCACGAATCATGACGGGAAAACCAATTTCTTTTGCGGCAACGAGCGCCTCCTCTTCCGTATGTGCAGATTTACTACGCGCTGTCTTTACACCGATCTCATTGAGCCGCTTGATGAACAGATCGCGGTCTTCTGTGTCGCGAATGACGGAGACAGGCGTGCCAAGTACTCGCACACTGAACTTTTGTAAAACACCGCTTTTTTCGAGCGCGAGTCCGAGATTGATTGCCGTTTGTCCGCCGAAAGAAAGCGCGATGGCATCGGGTCGTTCCTTTTCGATTACCTTCGTGGCAAATTTTTCCGTGAGGGGGAGGAAATAGACACGGTCCGCAAAACCTTGATCTGTTTGCACCGTTGCGATATTCGGATTCATCAAAATGACCTCAATGCCTTCCTCTTTGAACGCCTTGATGGCCTGTGATCCGGAATAATCGAATTCACCGGCTTGGCCTATTCGCAGACCTCCAGAGCCAAGCAGTAATATTTTTTTTGGCTTTTCGGTCATATGACGTTGTTCTTGAGGTCTTGAATAAAACGATCGAAGATCCAAGCAGTATCGGTGGGTCCCGGTGAAGCTTCTGGGTGGAATTGCACCGAGCGCCAAGGCTTTGATACGTGCGTGATGCCTTCATTCGAGCCGTCGTTGGCATTTTTGAACCACGGCTTCCAATCGGCAGGTAGCGATGCGTCGTCCACAGCGAAGCCGTGGTTTTGTGAGGTGATGTAACACCTCCCAGTTTCGACGTCGATGCACGGCACATTTTGACCGCGATGTCCGTAGGGAAGTTTGTAGGTCTTGGCCCCAGCAGCGAGGGCCAGCAACTGATTGCCGAGGCAGACGCCGAGAATGGGCTTTCCTGCAGCCATCGCCGCTTTTATATGTTCAACAGTTGGCCCGCACATGGTAGGATCGCCGGGTCCGTTGGATAGCGCGAGCGCACGGTATCCGCCAGCTGGCGGACTAGCGTTGAAATCATAATCCCACGGTACGCGAATTACAGTAGTCTCGGGCCGCGTGAGAGAGCGCACTATGTTCTCCTTAGCGCCGCAATCGATAAGAACAATTCGGATCGGGCCGTCGCCGTAGGTCTGTACTTCCTTAGGTGACACCTTAGCGACAAGGTTTTCAGTATTGGGATCAAAAAACCCGGCACTTTGCAAAGTCGAAAAAAAATCCGTGGAACCCGGACTGGTTGTTTTGAGCTTTTCCAACGTTTGTTTGGAATTTATAAAGTGCCGGGTAAGTTGACCGAGCATGGCGCCCTTTTCGCGCAATTTTTTTGTAATCACGCGCGTGTCCACTCCTTGGATAGCCGGCACGCCAGAGGCCTTGCACCAATCAGCGAGGGACTGCACTGCATCATGATGTGAATACGTTTCGGAATAATTTGCAACGACAAGCCCCGCGATTTGCATTTTTTCTGACTCGAACTTGTCGGGCGAGGGCACTCCGTAGTTGCCGATGAGCGGATAGGTGCATACCAGTATCTGCCCGGCAAACGACGGATCCGAAAATGATTCCACATATCCCGTCATCCCAGTCGAAAAGACAACTTCACCCACCGCGTTCACATCAGCGCCAAAGCTCTCGCCTTCAAAAAACGTGCCGTCTTGGAAAACTAAGCGCATATATAAAAATACACCCGGGTGGGTGTTCGTTGGATTCCAATCAGAGGAGTCATTAAAAGCGCATTGTATTCTTCTTCATCAGAAAAGTCAAATGTGGAAAACGAAAATCGGTGGCCCCTCACGAAGGAGGGGCCTTTCCCGAGAACGAATAGTTGGCGGAGATAAAAATCTCCCCGCGGGCTTCGATTTGTTGCCGGAGCCCAGCAACAAGGCGGATAGCTTCACCATCGAGCAGTTCCGCGTGCTCGCAATCGATCGGATGTGACGTGCTTCTTTCGATCTTGTGGTTTTGGTTTGGAAGCCGCGACCAGGTGATGACGTCGATCGTGTACCACAAAAGAACCTCCACTGGCTAACGTCTCGATCATAAAATATGTTAAACTAGTTGTCAATGAAGCGGGATGAGTTGAGACAGTTCAATATTCTAGATTCACCGGGCATATACATGTTTCGCGGAGCGCGGAAGGAAATTTTATATATCGGGAAGGCTGCTTCGCTGCGCGACCGGGTGCGGAGTTATTTTGCTTCCGATTTGGTTTCGGGCCGTGGTCCTCGGATCGTGGCGATGGTGGAGCAGGCTCGTTCGCTCACATGGACAGAAACAGATTCTGTGCTCGAGGCGCTCATTTTGGAAGCCAATCTCATCAAGCAACACCAGCCGCCGTACAATGTGGACGAGAAAGACAACAAGAGTTTCAACTACTTAGTGATTACAAAGGAAGATTTTCCTCGCATCTTGGTAGTGCGGGGCAGGGAATTGTTTGGCGTGGGCGGAGTAAGCTACAAGGCAAGAAATATTTTTGGTCCATTTCCGCAGGGAGGGTCGCTCAAGGAGGCACTCAAGATCGTTCGCCGTATCTTTCCGTTCAGAGACGACTGTGCTCCCTGCTTGTCCAAGGACTCCCCTTGGACAAAACGGATGCGGATGGGAAAAGTTGTCCAAGGGGTCCCCTTGGACAGATGTAGACCTTGTTTCAATAGGCAGCTTGGCCTCTGTCCGGGCGTTTGCAGTGGTGAGATGGGGAAAAAAGAATACGCGGAGACGATACGGCACATCACTCTCTTGTTCTCCGGTAATTTCCAAGGCTTGAAACGTTCGCTCGCAAAGGAGATGAAAACAGCCTCAAAGGCGGAAGAATTTGAGAAAGCGGCGGTGTTGCGTCGACAGGTCGCCGCCCTTGAACACATCCGTGATGTTTCGCTTATCAAAGACGAGTTGCGCGTGTCGCCCGGGGGTGGTGCTCGCGTGGAGGCATTTGATGTGGCGCACACCAGCGGGCAGGAGACGGTGGCGGTGATGACGGTGGTCAACAATGGTGAAATGGTGAAGGGGCAATATCGCAAATTCAAGATTCACTCTGCGAAAAATAATGACGTGGCGGCACTGAAAGAGGTACTTGCGCGAAGGCTTGTGCACACCGAGTGGCCGCTGCCACGTGTCTTTGTGGTGGATGGTGCGACAGCACAGCTCAACGCTGCACGCCGCGTCTTGCGAGACAGCGGTGTGGAAATTCCGATTGTTGGTGTGGTCAAAAATGAGCGGCACAGGCCCGAGCGGCTGATCGGCGATACACGGGCGCTCGCCGCATACGAGCGCGACATACTGCTTGCCAATAGCGAGGCGCACCGCTTTGCTATTCGCTGGCATCGCACCCGTAGGCGAAAGGGCGCATTTATTTGATATACTTTTCAGATGGCGCGAACCACTGTCGGCATTTTGCGCGGCGGGACATCCTCCGAATACAACCTCTCGCTCAAGACGGGTGCTGCGATGATGGCGGCCCTGCCTGAAGAGCGGTACGAGACCCGAGACATACTCATAGATAAAAACGGAGTTTGGTACATGCGAGGTACGCCAGTTACACCAGCCCGCGCTCTCTCACAGATAGATGTGGCTCTGAACGCGCTCCACGGGGGAGTCGGCGAGGATGGCACGGTGGTCCGCTTGCTGCAGCGTTCGGGCGTGCCATTTGCAGGCGCTCGCGCCTTACCTTCGGCTGTCGCGCTCAACAAGATCCTCGCGCGCGAAATATTGCAAAAAGCAGGAATCCGGATGCCGCGCGCTGTCATCTTTTCCCTCAAGGATAACTTCGACACGACACAGATGGCGAAAATGGTCTTTGACCGATTTGGGCCACCGTATGTCGTGAAGCCACCGTCGGAGGGTGCGTCGCACGGGATACTCATTGCGCCCCACCTGCAAGCACTTCCGGAGACGATAGGCAACGTACTCGATGAATTTGGCGATGCGATCGTGGAGGAATGGGTACCTGGCCTGGAAGCTTCCGTTGGCGTCATTGAGAATTTTCGTAATCAAACACTGTACGCGTTGCCGCCCGCGCTGGTCGTCTTGCCGCAAGGAGCGCGCATGCTCGAAAAAGTCCATCATGAGGAGGGGAGCCTACGCCACATGGTGCCGAGCGATTTCACGCAACATGAAAAGCGTGCGCTTATGGATGCCGCACGCGCTGCGCACCGAGCCCTCGAGCTCGCGCATTTTTCGCGCGCGGATTTTATCGTGACCCCGAGACACACGTATCTACTCGAGGTCAACACCATTCCTGGCCTCTATCCAGGCGCGTCGTTTCCACCCATGTTGGAGGCGGTAGGCTCATCGGTCGGCGACTTTTTGGAGCATATCATCCATTTAGCACGGCAATAGCAATTATACAGCAAGCGGGCTCCGTCGATAGATCGCGCGGAGCCACGCAAGAGCCGAGATCGCTACCACCCACTTTCGTACAGCTTGGCGATACAGTACGAGTGGATGTCGTCGACGCAATCGAATTCCGGCTCAACATCGTTGTTCGGGCGCCGCACACTATTATCGAAAACGATAACGACCCCTGGTGTCATTTTCGGCTCGCGACGCTCGAGAAGAGCAACTGCTACTGCACTCATGACACAAACCCCCCACAAGAACATAAAACATAAAAACCCTCCGCGGGGAGGGCCCGGTTGGTCTTTACCTTACGGTCAAGATCGACACCTCATCAGCCTAGCAAACGCCGTAAGTCCTCATGAGCGCCTCAGGTGGGGAAAACTTACTTCATGCAAAGAATTGCATATTTCGTTGATTAAAACCATAATGCAATACGCAAGGGCCAGTAGTTCAGTGGTAGAACGCCTCATTTGCAATGAGGAGGTCTGGGGTTCGATCCCCCACTGGTCCACAGAAACAAGGAGCACAGCGACTATGTTTCGTCGGATGCCGTGCTGCAGCACGGCGCCATACCATGAGCGCTCACCCGATCTTCATTTGAGTTTTGGGAATGTTTTAGTACGCTTGTAAGGAAGGGCGGCGATGCGCCGGCTTTTGAGCATTGCTATGACCAAGACAACCCGTGGCGAGGAATGGAAGCGCAAGCTAGAACGTGATTTTCTTGTTGCGTATAGTGAGCACGCCGATGCGCTTTTTCGGCATTGTCTCATACGGGTGCGCGATCGGGAGGTAGCGAAGGACATCGTACAAGAGACTTACAGCAGGACGTGGCTGTACCTCTCGGAGGGCAACTACATAGAATATCCGCGCGCATTCCTCTATCGCGTTGTGAACAATCTCATCGTAGATGGCTCGCGCAAAAAGAAATCCGCATCGCTGGAGAAAATGATGGAGGATGATGGTTTTGAAATAGCGGATGAATCGCTCACCGATCCGGTAGATCGCACTTCTGTGCGCGAAGCGCTCAAGCATCTCACATCACTTGATGAGATCTACCAAACTGCCATCAGAATGCGCTTCTTCGAACACATGTCACCTAGGGAAATCGCGACGGCCCTCGGCGTATCCGAAAACGTCGTATCGGTGCGCATCCACCGCGGCATCGAGCGTCTCGGCCGTCTCATGAAGCCAGGGGCAAAATCAATCCCCTAGCCACACCCCCTTGACTCATAGGCGTACCCATGCGAGCATCCCGATAATGTACGTTTCCATGCGCGAGGGGTCGTGAGCCCAGAATTGCAAGGAAGGGTCGGTTTACATTTTTTAGAGAAAACAAGAAGAAACGAACATGGCAAAGAAGTTGTATGTCGGCGGGTTGCCCTACGCGACCACTGACGTTGAATTACGCGAAGCATTCGCGGGGGCGGGTACGGTGACCTCGGCTGTCGTCATCATGGACAAAATGAGCGGCCGCTCGAAGGGTTTCGGATTCGTCGAAATGTCGTCCGATGCTGAAGCGCAGGGTGCTATCGACATGTGGAACGGAAAAGACTTTGGTGGTCGCACTCTGACCGTCAATGAAGCCCGTCCGATGGAGGAGCGACCTCGTGGAGGTGGAGGAGGCGGTGGTGGCTACCGAGGAGGTGGCGACCGAGGCGGATATGGTGGCGGCGATCGAGGTGGTCGCAACTGGTAGTTCTGCTCAAAAAAACGCAAACGTACAGCCCCGCGATTGCGGGGTTGTTGCGTAGAAAGCCAAGCAATCGAGGCGACATGGGTAGGTCGCGGAAGCTAAGAAATGCCTGTCTGCGTAGCCTTGGCGGAGCAGTGGTAAGTTGAGCATTGCCTCTACGTCTCCCACATTGTACAGTAATCGGCCAGGCTTTTGGTATGGAAAATGAACATCTTTCAGACGCTGAACGTGCACAGATGCAAGGCCATCTGCGCGTTTTTATGAGCGAGCATCCGGCGCGCGCGCCTTTCACGCTCAGCATGTTGGATCGAGTGGAAGTGGCAGCTAAAGCAGTAGCGACCGCGTTTGCTCGCCCACGCATGCAACTCGCTGGAGCCTTGAGCCTCGCGCTCGTATTTGTCGGCGCAGGTACCTCGTATGCCGCCGAGTCATCGCTTCCGGGCGACGCGCTCTACGCGGTGAAGATTCACGTAAACGAGAAAGTTGCCGCGGCGCTCGCCGTGGGCCCATCTTCGCGCGCAGGTGTACTTGCGGTACACACCCTGCGACGTATACAAGAAGCGGAAACGCTCGCAGCCCAAGGGAGACTCTCCGCCTCCGTATCTTCTGATATTCGAGCCGCCTTGCAGGATACTGAAATGGATTTCGATGCGAGCGTGGACGCGGTGGCGCAGACTCCTGGAGGTGCCGCAGCCGCAGCCGATTTGCAATCCAACCTTGAGGTAACCCTTTCTTCTCACGCGAGAGCCCTGACGCTCATGCAAGAGCGGCTGCCACAAAGTGAGGAATCGCTCACCCCCATTCTTGCGGCCGTGGTGGCGCGGGCGGCGCATGCTCGGCAGGCAGGGTTGCAGGAAGATACTCTGATCGCAGCGAGCTCGAGTCCGGGGGAAGCAAGTGTGGTGGCGAACAAGGAGCGTCGCAATGCGCGGGATGCGCTTGCAAAGGTGCGTTTGTTGGTAGAAACAGCCAAGAAGGACCTCGGTACCACAAGTGCTGCAGCGGTGGCGCGCCACGCATCTGCTGCAGAAGAGTCGGTGCATGAAGGAGAAAAACATTTGGAGGAAGGGGATCCAGCGCGCGCGACGGGCGCATTCCGCGCGGCGATCCGCACGGCGGTACAAACGCAGATAGATGCAGATACGGAGGCGCACCTCCAAAAAATTCTGCCGCAATTGAGCGCAACATTATCAGGGTTTGAAGCTACAACCACAGAGAGTTCAGATATACATCTGGAATTTTAAGTCGTCGGGCTATCCACAAAAAAACGCCCTGTGATGTCGGCGCGGGCATCTGTCGTACATAATGGAGCGGTGCTTTTGCTACATCGCTATTTTGTTCGCCTCGCTTCGGCCGCGGTAGCCGCGTTCCTCTGGGTGCTTATTTTTGAATATTTTACGCTTTTTACGACCCCCGTTCATGCACTCATCTCCACCGCTCTCCTGTACGCTCTGTGCCAGGTCACAACGATTCTCCTCACACCCCTCGCGCTGATGCGGCTTCGGGGAGGCATGCGATCGGGCCTTGCATACGGCACGCTCCTGCTCTGCGCCGCACTCTCCCTACTTGGCATGCTATTACTTGGACTTTTTTCCGATGGCATAGTGATTATCGCCCTCCTGCTCGGGGCGTACCCTGCCTTCTATCGCGTGCCGTATTCGACGCAATACGCTGCGCTCGTCCCGAGCGGAATACCCTGGCTCGCGATGGAAATTCTCCTCGCCGCCGTTCCTCTTGTCGCGGGGGTGTTTCTGATGCAAGGTGGCGAGACAGCCCAGTTATTCTTTGCTTCCGGGGGCGTATGTTTCCTAGCGCTCCTGCTCCTCGCCTTTGTGCCCAACGTGCACGAGGCGTTCACTTGGGGATACTATGAGACCTTCGCACATCTCATCGCGCGTGAAAATAGGTGCGCGCTCCTCATATCGGTGGGTAGGGGAATATCGGGCGCTGCGCTCTTTCTGGTGTGGCCACTGGTGCTTCTTTTTGTCTTTGCGGGGTCGCCACTCGGGATCGGTGCCACATTCTCCGCCACGCTCCTCGTCATACTCCTTTTTCGCACCTCGCACCGGCGCGTCTTGGTCGAAGATCATGCCGAGGCCGGCGCGTTCCTCGACGAGTACACGGCGCTCAAGGAGATGGGTATGGGTGTGGGCCGTCTTGCGCTGTGCTTTAGTATAGTAGTCGCCCTTCTGCTATTTCAGTAAAGCCGCGACGATCTCTTTTACCATTTGTCCGTCAGCGCGGCCCGCCATTTCCTTCATAACGGTACCGGTCAACTTGCCGGCCCCTGCGGCGTCCAACGCTCCCACATCCGCCATTTTGGACTTGACGACTTTCTCGATCTCCTCCCGTCTAGCCATCTGCGGCAAAAATTCTTTAATGATTTTCAACTCGCTCGATTCCTTCGCAGCGAGTTCGGCGCGGCCGCCCTTCTGGTACTGCTCCACCGAATCTTTGCGCTGCTTGGCAAGCCGTTTCAAGACGATAAGCGCCTCCACGTCTGTCAACTCTTCCGTAGGCTTCCGCCCCTTCGCGATCAATTCATTGGTAAAAGCCGCCAAACATCCTCGCAGCGTATCAAGGCGCAACTGATCCCGCGCCTTCATGGCCGCAGTCATCTGTGACCGGATTTCTTGGCTCAACATAAGCCAACTATACCACCCAGTAGGCGATTGTGCCCAATCGCATGCTAAAATCGCCGGATGGAATGGCTCATCGTAGGTCTTCTTGCGGCCATCCTCGCACTGCTCGCGTATCTTTTGCTGCGCAAACCGGCTGCGCCCGTGCAAGATCAAGGTGGCATGATCATGCTTCAGCAGCAGATGCAGGAATTGTCTCGGGCTATGGAGACGAAGCTGGGAGAGGGAACGAGTCGCATGTTTGAGAGCATGCGAAGTCAGTTTGGCGAGTCGCAGCGGCTTGCGAGCGATATTCGGGATCTGGTGGCGAAGCAGCTCACCGAAGTGCGCGTGGAACAGACGAAGACCAATGAAGCGACGACGCGATTTATGTCTATCGCCGAGCAATTGGCAAATCTCGAGAAGGTTTTGAAGCATCAGAAGCAGCGTGGGAATCTTGGCGAGGCGTCGCTCGAACTTATTTTGAGCAATATCCTGCCGCCCGGATCGTACCAAATGCAGTACCAATTTCCCGGCGGGGAGACGGTGGACGCGATCATCCAGACGAAAGAGGGCGTGATACCGATAGACGCCAAATTTTCACTCGACAACTATCAGCGGCTCGTCGACGCCATCGATGATACGCAGCGGGCCGATCTAGAAAAACAATTCAAGAATGATCTCAAACTTCGCATCGATGAGACGTCGAAGTACGTACGACCTAAAGACGGTACGCTCCCGTTTGCCTTTATGTATATCCCTGCCGAGGCTATTTATTACGACCTCTTGATAAATGAAGTTGGCTCGGTGAAGGTCAACACGCGCAACCTCATTGACTACGCCTACAACGAAAAGAAAGTCATTATCGTAAGCCCGACCACCTTCGCCGCCTACCTACAATCCGTCCTCTACGGATTCAAAGCATTCAAGATAGAAGAAACGGCCAAGGATATTGCAAAGAATGTCGAGGCGCTCGGTCGGCACCTCAAGGCTTACGAGGACTATTACAAAAAGCTCGGCAATTCGCTCTCGACTACGGTCAACCACTTCAATGCTGGCTCAAAAGAGCTCGGCAAGATTGACAAGGACGTGCTACGCATCACCGGCGAATCGGCAGGCCTTGAAACCGAACAGTTAACGCGTCCATCGCTTGCGCTGGACGAATAATCGGGCTATATTCCTTCGACTTATGGCTAAAATTGCAGTCATCGAAACGGGCGGGAAGCAGTACGTTGTTGAGAACGGGACTGTTTTAAACGTGGAAAAATTGCCTGCTCAAAAAGACAACAAGATCGTTTTTGATAAGGTGCTTCTCACCGACGACGGCTCGAACACCGAAGTTGGCGCACCATACATCCCTGGCGCCAAAGTATCAGCCGAATTGGTTAGCGAGGGCCGCAGCAAAAAAATATCTGTTATCCGCTACCGCCAAAAAAGCCGCTATTTCAAGAAGAAAGGCCATCGCCAAGCCTTCTCGAAGGTCAAAATCACGGCTTTGCCGTAATTCAAGAGGCGACACCTCTTGAATTTAGCGCCTGCTCTCGAAGGCGCTTTTGATGGTCTCGGGATCGGCGTATTCGAGTTCGCTGCCCGTGGAGAGGCCTCGGCCTAAGGCGGAAACCAGCAAGGTGAAACCTTGCTGGTTTCTGAACTCTTCGCGGATGCGCTCGGCTGTGGCGTCACCCTCTGGATTAGCAGGGAATGCGACAATGATTTCCTTTAATCCTTTTTCCGCACGTTTTGGAATTGAGTCGAGCAATTGCTTGATACGCAGACCGTTGGCTTTTTCAGATGCCAGTGAGATGGTGCCGCCGAGGACGAAATACAAGCCGCGATACGTTCCTGAACGCTCAAGTGCTGCAAGATCGGCGTCGCTTGCTACGACAGCAAGATACGTGTGGTCGCGCTCGTCGCTCGCGCAGATGTCGCACACTCTCGCACTTCCGCTGAAGAAAAGGAAACACATAGCGCACTGCCTCACCGCGCTCCCTAGTGCCTGCACCGCGTCTACAAGCTCACGACGCAGTGCAGGCGACGAGCGAAGTAGATACTGCACGAAGCGTCCCGCCTGCCGGGGCCCGATGCCGGGGAAGCGTTCGAATAGCGCGGTTAATCGTTCGATGGAATCCATGGGTCAAAACGGCGTCTCGTCGCTGCCGGCGACGGTCGCCTCCGGAGTGAAATCGCCAAAGTCGCTCTTGTCTATTGAGCGGAAGGTGGTCTTTTCCTCATCAAATCGCAATTCTATCTTACCCACAGGGCCGTTGCGGTGTTTTTCTATCAAGATTTCGGCGATGCCGGGCCTGTCTGAATTTTCGTTCATCTTGTCTTCGCGGTGGATAAACATGACCACATCGGCATCCTGCTCGATAGAGCCCGAATCGCGCAGGTCGGATAAGCGCGGGCGGCCGCGGCGCTGCTCGACCGCGCGGGAGAGCTGCGAGAGTGCGAGCACAGGCACTTCCAATTCGCGCGCCATCGCTTTCAACGAACGAGAAATTTCCGTCACCTGCTGCACGAGATTGTCGCTGCCGCGCGAATGGGTCGGCGTGATGAGCTGGAGGTAGTCCACGATAATGAGGCCGAGGTCTTTTTCCATCTTGAGCCGCCTCGCCACGCTTCGCATGGCGAGCACTGTTGAGGACGGCTTGTCATCAATGTAGATCGGGGCTTCAGACAGATCAGCAATAGCTCCCTGCAAGCGCTCGAAGTCGTCATCATCCTTTATCTTGCCGGTGCGAAGGCGCCATGAGTTGACTCCCGCTTGGGCAGCGAGCATCCGATCTACCAGCTGCTGCGAGCTCATTTCGAGGGAGAAAAGGCCCACTGCCGTACCGTGCTTCGTGGCGGTTTGTCTCGCGATGTCGAGCGCGAGCGCTGTTTTTCCCATACTAGGGCGTGCCGCGAGGATGACCAAGTCTGACTTCTGCAGTCCGGAAAGCAGCGTATCCAATTCGGGGAAACCAGTCGGGATGCCGCGCATCGAATTTTCGTGTTTCTGTAAGTGTTCCAGGCGCTCCCACGCCTCAGTGAGCTCTTCTTTGATAGCAGTGAAACTGCGCAGACTTGGCGCTTGAGACACGGCAAAGATGGCAGCCTGCGCCTCGTCGAGTACGATTTCAATGTCGCGGTCTTCCTCGAAGCCGAGTTCGCCGATCTTTGCCGCCGCGTCCAAGAGTGAGCGGAGTACAAATTTATTCTGCACGATCTGCGCATAATGCCGACCACTGCCGGGCGAGGCAGCTGATCCGACAAGCTCCGAGAGATAAGCTGCGCCGCCCACTTCTGCGAGCACTTTGCGCTCTTTCAATTTGCTCGACACAGTGGCCACATCTATCGGCTCGCCCTTTTCGTGCAAGGAGAGCATGGCGTCGTAAATAGTGCGATGCACTCCGGCGTAAAAAGAATCAATGCCCACAAGATCTGCCACCTCGTAAATGGCATTGGGCGAGAGCATGAGGGCGCCAAGCAGTGAGCGCTCCATCTCTACATCTTGTGGAGGGACCCTCACTACTTTCTCTCGCGCTACCATGCGAGTCACTTTAGCATGAGACATGTTCTTGCAACCCTCGGCAGATTCTGCTTTTCTGTGTGTTCTGTGTGGAAAAAAAGTGCATTTGACAATGGGGCCTAGGTTTGTTATAACAAACACCACGTACAAATACGTAGTCAATCGCTCATCATAATATGTTGTCTTTTAGCCCTAAAACCGTCACCAAAGACCTACTTGCAGATCTCCCAGATCGCGCGCGCCGCGTGCTTTCTGACCGTTTCGGCCTGCAGGGCAAGGGCGAAAGCCGCACCTTGGATTCGATCGGTCGTGAATACGGTATCACCCGCGAGCGCATACGGCAGATCGAGAACCACAGCATCGTCGCAGTGCGAGAATCTTCCGCCTATGAGACGCATCGCAGCGCGCTCGATGACCTCAAGCGGGCGCTTATCGCCCTCGGAGGCGTGGTAGCAGAAGAGGTGATCCTGCAGGAGCTCGCGAAGAGTGAGTCGGAGCGCAACCACCTCGCTTTTCTTCTCACAGTCGGGCATCATTTCGAGGATCGGCGCGAGACGGCGGATTTCCGCGCGCGCTGGCACACCGACGCGCAGCTTGCGCAGCAGGTGGAGGACGCCCTCTCCGCGCTCCATGAATCACTTGAGGCAAACAAGCTCACCGCGGAAGAGGAATTCCTCGAACTCTTTGCCAAATTTTTGAAACAGGAGGGGGTGAAGATCAGGGCAGAGGGCGTGCCCATGCGCTGGCTCCTCATCTCCAAACGCGTCGGCAAAAATCCGCTCGGCGAATGGGGTCGCGTCGACAGCCCGCACGTGCGCATCAAGAACACACGTGATTTTGCCTACCTCACGCTCAAGCGGCACGGGAGCCCGATGCACTTCACCGAGGTCGCCAAAGGCATCGAGCGGCTCTTCAATCGCGCGACGCATCCGGCGACGACCCACAACGAACTCATCAAAGACAGCCGCTTTGTCTTGGTCGGCCGCGGCCTCTACGCGCTTACGGAATGGGGCTACCAGCCCGGCGTCGTGCGCGATGTCATCGCCGGCATCTTGCAGCGCGAAGGGCCCTTGAGCCGCACCGACATCATCGATCGCGTGAAGCGCGAGCGGTATGTGAAAGACGCGACGATCGCGGTCAATCTGCAAAATCCAATGTTTAAACGTTTGCCAGACGGAAAATACTCTCTCGCTAAGTAGGAATGCCTACCCGTAGTGCTGCGCGGCATCTACTTCGGGGTTTATGTGCACGCCTGACGATCGCTACGCCTCGGCAAAAAAATAAGTGATATAATCAGGCGCGATGCCGGAGCAAAAAGGCTTTTACTCAAGTCTCTCAAGTTGGTTCCGTGGTACGTTCGGATTCCCATTGCAGATGGCGGGTTTTCTTGAGTGGATTACAAATCGCTGGGGGATCTCCCGTGGCCTCATTCTGTGGATTTTTTATTGTGGGTTATTTTGGATCCTCTCGCTCCAGATTTCGCACATCTGGCTCTTTACACTCACATGGCTCGTAGGCACCGCTCCGATATGGCTACTTGTCGCCCTCTACTACACAGCCTTGAGTACATGGATATGGTACATACAATCGCTCTACCTAGCCGGACGCGATCCCGTGCTCCTCGAAGTGAAAATGCCGCGTGAGATCACAAAATCTCCGCGCGCGATGGAGCTCGCGCTCACCGTGTTCAACATCTCCTCCGGTGAGACCACGCCCTTGCAGCGAGGCTGGCTCGGGTCGCTCCGACCTTTCTGGTCGCTGGAGATAGCATCGTTCGGTGGTGAAGTGCATTTTTATATCTGGACATGGAGGAGCTGGAAAAACACCGTTGAGGCCACTATGTACTCGTATTATCCGGAGGTCGAGCTCCACGAGGTCGAGGATTACGCTTCGAAATTTCGCTATGACCCATCGGTGTACCAAGCTTTCGCTACCGACTATCGGCGTGAGACGTTCAACGGGCGATTCACCAACGATGCATTCGAGATTAATGCCTATCCGATTCGTACATACGTGGATTTCGAACTCGACAAAGACCCAAAAGAAGAGTTCCTCGTGGATCCGCTCGCAAATATCGTTGAATTCATGGGTTCGATCCCGCCGGGCGATGAGATGTGGCTGCAGATCGTCGTGCGCATGACAGGTCTCGAGGGTATCTACTGGACATCCGACAACAACAGCCGATGGCGCAATATGATGCTCGTTGAGATGGAGAAACTGCGTATCGAATCGGGTATTCTGTCGGGTACCGTTGAAGTGCCCGAAGAGAAACAGCGGATCTTGCGTCCGCGCGCCACGTTTGAACAGCAGATGCGCATCGAATCCATGGGCCGCAACGTCACCAAGTGGCCATACGATGTGGGCATGCGTGGCATCTGGTGGACCAAGGGCGAACTGCAGAGCCAATTTTACAACGGCCTACGCTGGATGTGGCGCCCGGTCGGTAATCCCAATCACACCACACAGCTTCGTCCTCGCCGCTGGCACAATCCCTTCGACTATCCATGGCAGGATTATCACGATATTCGATGGAACGTAACAACGCGTCGAGCACTCGATGCCTATCGCCGCCGCCTCTTCTACCATTCCCCATGGAAAATTCCCGTCAATGTCATGACCGGTGAGGAAATCGCAACCCTGTGGCATCCTGTCTCGGCCGCCGTCGCAACTCCGGGCATTGCGCGTATTCCGGCTACCAAGGCCGCACCGCCGCCGAATTTGCCGAAATAGATTCTGATATATCCCGATATGGAAAAATGGTCCGCATTGCTTGAGCGCGAATTTGAGCGCACACATAGGAGGATCATGCTGCTCTCGCAGCATTGGAGAGAACACACGAATCGTCGCACCATCGTGGCTCTCATTCTCGGAGGCGCTGTCATCGCGTCACTGTACATCCTTGCGATTCAGCCGCCCGAAAATTTTCCCACCGACCAACTCTTTACGGTGACGAAGGGGGAGAAAGTGCCAGATATCGCGAAAGAGCTTCAAGAAGCAGGAGTGATCCGTTCGCCGCTTGCATTTCGTGTCATCGTGAAGCTCTCGGGACGCGATCGGGACTTGCACGCAGGCGACTACCTCTTTAAGGAGCCAAAAGACGTGTTCGCGGTGGCTCGCGCGATCACGATAGGGGCGTATGGGCTCGAACCCTTCCGCATCCGCATTCACGAAGGTGCAACAACGAAAGAAATGGCTTCACTTTTCGCTCGCGTGTTGCAGCGGTTTGATTCTGCGCGCTTCTTGCAGCAAGCAGCGTCCCAGGAAGGATATCTCTTTCCCGACACGTACTTCTTTTTGCCCAATGCCACCGAGGGCACGGTCATTGAAGCTATGCAGCAGGCATTTGATACACAAACAGCGACCTTCAATATGTCCGTGGCTTCGTCGGGCCATAGCCTCGCGGACGTAGTCATCATGGCATCCATACTGGAGCGGGAAGGACGTGGACTAGAGGATCGCCGCATGATCGCGGGCGTCTTGTGGCGCCGCCTGAAGATCGGTATGGCGCTCCAAGCCGACGCGACGATGATTTATACACTCGAGCGGGGAGAGCCCATCACGCCGAAAGTGCTCGCGACCGAATCGCCCTACAACACGTATTTGCACAGGGGCTTGCCGCCCACACCCATCGGCTCGCCCTCGCTCACATCGCTCGAGGCTGCGCTGACACCGATAGATAAAGGCTATCTCTTCTACCTCGCGGATTCGTCAGGAGTCACGCACTTCAGCAAAAACTACGCGGGACAACTGGCGAATCAACGAAAATATTTGGGGAGGTAGATAGCAGCGAGCTCGAATACGCCGCCCTCGGAACGATTAAAAGCGCTCTTGACAACGGGCGATAGGCTTGTTATCATGCGACCGTCAATGAGCGATGTGGCGGCTTTTTGGCACAATGCGAGCAGCCGCATTACGGGATCGGTAGTCTCCACGCTTATCCCGCGTACGCCGGTGGAGATGTCAGGTTCGTTTGCGTTCCCTTTAGGACCTGGTAGCTGCATAAGGGAACATCTCCTGGGACGGGTTTGCACTTTACCACCCAGGTTGTACGAAAGTGAACGGCCACTGGCCGTTGCCCCGAGGAGTCGCAAGCGCGCTCCTCGGGGTTCCTCTTTTTTATGTGAATGTCCAACATCCGATGTCGGACATCGCTTGCATGATACGATAATGCCGATGGAAAAAGATTTTGATCGGTGGAATACGGTAAAGAAAGAAGTGAACGCATACGAGTTACGCTCCGATTTTTTCTATCATCAACGAGAGGTATGGTGGTGCGCCATTGGTACGAATGTTGGTGTGGAGGCCGATGGAAAGCAACTCAATTCCGAACGACCTGTCTTGGTTATGCAGAAGTTCAACAAGGAAATGTTTTGGGGTGTGCCACTTACATCGCGGGAGCGAACAGGGGAGTTTTACGAGAAGATTGCGCATGAGAAAGGTGTGGCGTGGGCAATGCTCACGCAAGTGAAGACATTCAGTAGCAAGCGGCTCTTGCGCAAGATCGGTATGATACCCCAAGAGGACTTTGCGAAAATTCAAAAAAGAATATCCGAATTCGTCTTACGAATCGAGCCCCTCCACGGGGGAGGGGCTCTCGGAGGCCGAAGCCACTAATATGACGAGTGTATACGAACCAAATGAAAAGTCAATGAAGCGTGCAGAGAACATATGGATAAGTATTTTATCCACCCGAAGACAATTTCTGTCTTATGGCGCATAAAGTATTCGTCGGTCTCTCTGGTGGCGTGGACAGCGCGGTGTCGGCGGCGATTCTGAAAGAGCGCGGATTCGACGTGACTGGCGTTTTTATCAAGATCTGGCAGCCCGAATTTATCGAATGCACGTGGAAAGAGGATCGGCTCGATGCGATGCGGGTATGCGCGGCGCTCGGAATTGCTTTTCGGGAGCTGGATCTTTCGGCTCAGTATAAAAAAAATGTGATCGACGCCATGCTTCGCGACTACGCGCGCGGGGTGACGCCCAACCCGGATATCCTGTGTAATCGCGAAATAAAGTTTGGCGCGTTTGCGCGCTGGGCGCGCGTAGAGGGGGCGCAGCTCATCGCCACAGGTCACTACGCGCGCATGCGGGAGGTCGCTGGCCACCTTGAGTTGTTGCGCGGAAGTGATCCTGAAAAAGATCAGTCGTACTTTCTATATCGCCTGACCCAGCAAGATCTCGCGCGCGCCATCTTTCCCGTCGGTGGAATGTTGAAATCGGACGTACGCAAGAAGGCGCGCGCACTCAAGCTGCCTGTTGCCGAGAAACACGACAGCCAGGGACTCTGCTTCGTCGGCGACGTCTCGATGCCGGATTTTTTGCGGCGTTTCGTAGACGTGGAGCAAGGCACTGTCCTTGACACCGAGGGGCGCACTATCGGCACGCATGAAGGCGCCCCACTCTACACCATTGGCGCGCGACATGGATTTGCTATCACCGATTCCGCAGCCGCAAAAACACCCCATTATGTTGGCACGGTAGACGCCACGCACAATACGATCACGGTGTCGCCGCGCATAGAGGACGCGGCCAGGCATACCGCACTCATATCCGACATCCACTGGATCCACCGCGAGCCATCATTTGACGGTGAGTTTGCCGTACAGACGCGTTATAGACAAAAAAATGTGCCTGCACGTTTGACGCGGAGCGCGCAAGGCATCACTGCTACATTTTCGAATGCTCACGTGGCGCCGCCCGGGCAATCACTGGTCATCTATAGTGGCTATGTTTGCCTCGGCGGTGGCATTATTCAGAAAGAATCCGCAACCAAAGCACAGGTATCTCTCCATGCGGGTGCTAAAAAGGTCTTGAGGCGGGTACAATAGGCATAAGCTCATGCAAAAATCACATATTCTCATTACAAAGGCCGACGGCGAGCAAGAGCCGTTCGACCCGACTAAGCTCGAACACTCTCTGGAGCGAGCGGGAGCATCGTCCACGATGCGCGCACGCGTGCTCGCCCACGTGATGCAAGAATTAAAGCCGGGTATGATGACAGAAGAGATCTATCGTCACGCTTTTGAAATGCTGCGTAAACAGGAGGAGACGCCGGTAGCGGCGCGTTATTCGATGAAGCGGGCTGTCTTCGCCCTTGGTCCATCGGGATTTCCTTTTGAGCAATTCTTCGCGGAGATTTTGCGGGCAGAAGGTTGGCGGGTGCGCGCCGACGTCACATTGATGGGACGCTGCGCGCCGCACGAAGTGGATGTGCTCGCCGAAAAGGATGGAAAGCGCGTCGGCATCGAGGCCAAATTCCACAATGATCCTGGCGGGAAAACGGATATCAAGGACGCGCTCTATGTGCATGCGCGCTACCATGATCTTGCACAAACGCCTGATCTTGCCTCGCGCGTGGACGAGGGATGGCTCGTCACCAATACCCGATTCACTCGCAATGCGATCCGCTACGCGCAGTGCTCCAATCTCACGTTGATTGGCTGGGATTATCCTCGATCGCGCGGTCTCCTTACAATGATAGAGGAGGCGCACGTTCACCCCCTAACCGCGCTCACCACCCTTTCCGAAAGTGAAAAGCGTCATCTGCTCGAAAACAAAATCGTCTTGTGCAAAAGCGTGCAGACACCCCATCTTCTCGAAGAATATGGCGTAAGACCAGCCAATCTTCCGAGGGTCGTCGAAGAGGCAAAGCGTTTGTGCGGGATATAACGAGTGACAGACACCTGTCGTTTGAAAAATTACTTGCATACTTTGTGTCCAATAAGTGTCGCGAGATGTGATACACTGAATCCGTGGACATAAACCAAGAACAATCGGTCCAACAAATGCCCCCCCATCCAAAACCAAGACATTGGCGGTGATTTCGGGCTTGGTATCGTTGTTCCTAGTGGGAATGGGCGTGACCTGGACTCTCATGTTCCCGACAACTCCTCAAGAAGGTGCGATATCTGAAGTTGTTGCTACTACAGAGTCCAACATGGGTGCTGACGTTCCATCGATGACGGCAAGTGCCTTCAATCTCTCTCAAGAGATACTGCCAGCATATCCGTCGAATCTTGTACTCACCTATGTGCTGCTTGAATCTAAGGTAAACGCTCGTGAACGTGGCTGGCCGACCTATTCTATTTGGATAAAGAAAGGCGCCGCCCCTCCGGAGCGGCTCGCTGCGGTGGGAAAGGAAGGAGAATATCCCACACAATTTATTTTAAGCCCCGACCATCAATATATCGCCATAAACCTTGAGAAGAAATTACAGCTCTTAAACGTACGCACGAAGGAATTGCGCACCGTATTTGCGACCGATACCGGCATAATTGGTCTGGCTTTTTCCAGCGATAGTTCTCACGTGTGGGTTTCGGATAATAGCACTCCAGCCACACACTTTTTGATTCACAGCGTTGACGTTGCGTCGGGCAAAGATACTCTCGCGGCAAAAGGCGATAATAAAATAATAGGTGGCGATTTTTGGTTCAAACAGGTACGTGCGGACGGAATAATATTTTATGATGTGCTCACCTATAGCGAGACCGGGCCTGACGGCGGGTATTTTGATCTGCGAACTCAAGAAGTGCATGAGGATCATGCAGTATATGGTCTGAGCGAAGATGGGAAAGTCGGGCTTGGCGATGCAGTCGAGAGCATCCCTGGCCACTGCAGTGAATTTGGGCCGTACACAGTGCCTATGATAGTTCGTGTAGTAGAACCCGTTACTGGAGAAGTATTAGGCACTATTGGCAGGCATAATGAAGCTATGCATCTTGTCGCTTTTTCACCTGACGGCACGCAGGTGCTGTTTGGAACGAACACCAATGTCGATTGCGTCTATACAAAGTTGACATTTTATCTTCAAACCATTCAGTCGGATTCCTTTCCTGTGCTGGTATCTGACCCCAACGTGGTGCTTGAACAATGGAATAAACCGAGATTCACAAATGCGAATGACCCGACAAATACTGATACCATTGCGGTGCATAATATCGTATTAGGGACTTGGCCTTCGAAAACTGCGCGGCCAATCCTACAGGTAAGCGGCTCGGTCCCAAACGGAACAGGTACGCTGGTGCTGGCGATCGGTGGATACTACCTTGAGTAAAAATCTGGACGCTACGCACTATAAGCTATAAACTAAGCCTCATGCACGGTGCTACGCAATTCATAGACCCGCAGAGCGTTATGCTCCTCAAGCTGCTTGTGGCGATGGTGCTCGGTGCGATCGTGGGCACAGAGCGCTCCGTGATCGCCAAGCAGCCGGCCGGCACTCGCACCTTTGGGCTGGTTTCGCTCGGCGCATGTCTCTTCGTCATCGTAGGAAGCTACGTTGATACCAATTACATTGGCGTCGTCAATTTTGAGCCTATGCAGGTAGCAGCTGCAATCATTACGGGGATCGGCTTTATTGGCGGCGGGCTTATCATCTTCCACCGCGACTCGCTGCACGGCGTCACGACAGCCGCTGGCCTTTGGATCGCCGCGGCGCTCGGTATCGCTACTGGATTCGGCCTCTACGCAGTCGCAGCATTCACCACTGTCCTTGCTCTCATTATGTTCACCGGCATGTGGTACGTAGAACAACGTTTCAAACATTGGTTTGAATCGCGCGAAATTCACGCCAATCATCAGTCTGATATACTGCCCGGCAATGAGCCAGTATTATAAGCCTGATCGCAATCCGCAGTGGAATTATGGCGGCAAAAATTGGCGCCTCTCGCGCTCGAAGATAGGTCTGTTTCTTGAGTGCCCGCGGTGTTTCTATGTAGACAACAAGCTTGGCACCGCTCGGCCGCCAGGCTATCCATTTAATCTCAACTCCGCCGTAGACGCGCTCCTTAAAAAGGAGTTTGACATCCACCGCGACGGTAAAACGGCGCACCCCTTGATGAAGGCGTACAAGCTCGATGCCGTGCCCTTCGCGCATGCGCAGATGGATGTGTGGCGTGAGAATTTCAAGGGCATCCAAGTGGATCATGCGCCGACCGGCATGAGTATTTCTGGCGCGATCGACGACGTATGGGTGCGGCCGAATGGGGAATTGATCATCGTGGATTACAAATCCACAAGCAAGGATGAAAGGATCGAGGCGCTCGACAAAGAGTGGCACGACGGCTACAAGCGGCAGATGGAAATCTACCAGTGGCTCTTCCGCCAGCGCGGATTCAGGGTTTCAAACACGGGATACTTCGTGTACGCCAATGCCGGAAAAGACAAGGAAGCATTCGACGGCGTGCTGGAATTCGAGCTCACACTTGTGCCATATGAAGGAGATGATAGCTGGGTCGAGGGGACGCTTTTGGCTATAAAAAAATCTTTAGACAGCGGTGTGTTGCCTGACGCGCATTCCGACTGCGATTACTGCCGCTACCGAGAATTTGTGGGGAAGAAATTGCAGGCTCTGGCGAGGCCCGGTAAGCAAAGTAATGGAACGCTTGGCCTATGACAAAAACGTTTTCCGAGAAAGTACGCGATGTTGTGCGTAAGATCTCGAAAGGGAAGACGATGACCTACGCAGAAGTCGCGCGGAGGGCGGGTAATCCTAGAGCAGCGCGCGCAGTGGGCGCCATCATGCGGAGCAATTACAATCGCGACATCCCATGTCACCGTGTCATCTATTCGAGTGGCGCGATAGGCAACTACAATCGCGGCGGCACGCTGCGCAAGAAAGCTATTTTGAAAGCAGAAGGTGCGATACAGTAGTGCGCATGAGCGCGCAGCCGGAGGTGAAGATGGAGCCGTCGTGGAGGGCGGTGTTGCAGGATGAGTTTGGCGAGGAGTATTTCAAGGAGCTGCGGCGGTTCGTTAAAGAAGAATACCAGCACGCCATCGTCTACCCAGCGCCCAAAAATATTTTCCGCGCGTTTGATCTGACCGCGTTTGACGCGGTAGAGGTCGTAATCCTCGGGCAAGACCCATACCACGGCCCCGGCCAGGCCAACGGCCTGTGCTTCGCGGTCTCTGAAGGTGTCGCGCTTCCGCCGTCGCTGCAAAACATATTCAAAGAGCTT
Source organism: Minisyncoccota bacterium (assembly GCA_036517335.1). Taxonomy (GTDB): domain Bacteria; phylum Patescibacteriota; class Minisyncoccia; order Phycocordibacterales; family UBA2100; genus UBA10103. The sequence continues at coordinate 33,115 of DATDWX010000010.1, forward strand.
GAGAGTGATGTCGGGCCGGTCAAGAATCGAAGTGGTGATCTTGAGCGCTGGGCCAAACAAGGCGTCTTGCTATTGAATGCCACGTTGACCGTGCGCGCACGCACCGCTGGCTCGCACCAGGGTAAGGGATGGGAGCGATTTACCGACGCGGTCATCCGCGCGCTTTCAGAGAAGCGAGAAAATTTAGTATTCATCCTCTGGGGTGCTTACGCCAAAGCGAAAGGCGCACACATTGATCGCACCAAACATCTCGTCCTCGAATCCGCCCACCCCTCACCGTTCTCGGCAGCAAGCGGCTTCTTCGGCTCCAAACCCTTTAGCAAAACCAATGAGTATCTAGAGAAGCATGAAAGCAAAGTGATTGACTGGCTCTAAAAGCGGAACCGTCCCGAGGCGCGAGGCCATCAGGACGGTTTTTTTCCGTTCAAAGGAAAGATTTGCGATAAATGCCAGTTCATGTCAAATGCGATGACTACCAGGAATGCTACAGCCCCCAGTGATTGAAGCGAGACAAAGCCGAAGATTGCCGAGCCCCAATCCGACAGCAGATGTGAAAGCGCGTATGACCAGCATATACACGACGCGGTTGTCAGGGACGAGACCGTGTACATTTCCACAACGATCCTATAGGCGCACTCGAGCCGTTCGTTGCCAATATAAGATGCAAAGAGTTAAAGAAACTTTCGGGAGGCTGTTTTTGATGTATGGTGGCTCAACTACAAGCTAAAAGTCAGAATATTTACTATGCGAATTAAAAAAAGGCGAAAATATGCCCATTTTGCGTTAGTCACTACACCAAGAAAAACGG
>DATDWX010000011.1:0-33819 GCA_036517335.1 Minisyncoccota bacterium
TGCGATCTCACGTATCGAATACTTCCGCCTGCGCAGGATCTCAATTTCGCTTCGATCTGCGTTGTTAATCCGTACCCACTTTTTGTTTTTTCATCGACGCACTATATGCGTACCGTTCAAATTTCAAAGACCGCGCGCCAAACCTGAACGGAGGAAACGATGGACGTGTGCAGCCACTGCGGTCGCCAACTGAAGGCTCATATTCGCCGGAATAGGGGGATCTCGAGGGGTCCCATGACCAGGCGGATACGAAAGGGATACGTGTATTCTACCCAGAACTGCCCGTGGTATAGGATTATTGACCCGGTACGGATCAAGTATTTCGATGCCCTTCGGAGTGCATCTGAAATGCGTGAAGCCTTCAACGGCGCACATTGAACCAGAAGAGGGACGACCGATGAAGAAGAACGAGAGGAGCGTGGCGCAGCGATTTGGCTACCTGCATGTCGGGGAGTTCATCCGAGTCGGCAAGCAGTCGCTCGCATGGGCAATTCTCGACGAACCGTACACTTCACCCACGCGGGCTTTGCACATTACGCGCGACGGCAGGCCGGTCTACGAAACTCGTTTCAACTACACCGGCGATTTCCAATCCGACGGAACAGCTCGTGCGCGTGCGCGATGGAACAACCACGAAGATCCGTCGGTCCCGATCTCGCCGATATTTAAGATCCGACCGGATGGTACACGGGTCGCCTGACCCCAAGGGAGCTCGCTGCTGGAGAAACCGGCAGCGAGCCCTTCAATTTTTATATGTTATACTCGGGCGCATGATCGAACACACAGGCATTTTCGTAAGCAATTACAAGCGAGCGAAGAAGTTTTATACGGCGGCGCTCAAACCGCTCGGCTACAAAGTGAGTATGGAGTTTGGTGAAGCGGCAGGATTCATGGAAGGCGGACACACGAGCTTTTGGATCGTGAAGAAGGGACGACCCGCGAAAGGACACGTGGCATTCGGCGCAAAAACCAAAAAGGCCGTCCGTGATTTCCACGAAGCGGCCATGCGAGCGGGCGCCAAAGACAACGGCAAGCCGGGATTGCGCAAAGACTACAGCCCCGACTACTACGCTGCATTCATTCTCGACAAAGACGGCAACAACATCGAAGCGGTGTGTTTTAAGTAATTTCTCCGCTCGCGACGCGCTTATTGAAATCGGCTGAAACAGCGACATAAGCGGCTACGGCCGATTCAGCTTCGGCCGCTAGACCAGCGAGGTACTGTTTATTTTCCGAACTTCCCCGAGGAACGTCCTCAGTATTTGTATAGATATATTCGAGAACTTTGCTGAATTGTGACGAACTCGAAAGCACGATACGCCCCCCCTTCGCAGCCGAACGAAGGAGCGCTGGACCGCCCATGTCGGTTTTTTCGATGACAGATTCTTCGGTCGCGCCCGGACGAGCGATCTCCTCCTGCAAGGGGTACAGGTCCACATATACGAGGTCAATGCGCCGGAGGCCGAGGCGCTTTAATTCTGCTTCATCCTCGTTGCGTGCAAGAAGCCCCGCGTGGATCTCACGCGAGAGCGTTACCACACGATGGCCCAAAATTGGCTCCCCTACGAGGGTTGCAATGTCCGTGGACTCGATACCCTTCTCCGCCAGGAACTTCGCCGTGCCAGCCGAAGCCCAAATATCCCATCCCCGCTGCTTGAGCTCACGAGCAAAATCCGCAAGCTCGTCTGTTTTTTTGTAAGCCGATAAAAGTGCCGTTTTCACGTCCACATTGTATCGTGATTGACAATTTCGTGCATCTCGCGCACAGTGAACTTCGGGAATGCACCGCATGCTGAAGTGAGTGACGAATTATACTGAACCCGCCAATTGGCAAAACAAAGGAGCAGACAATGTGCGACCAGCATGGACATGTGGAACACCCTCGCGTGTTCCGCGATCTCCTCGTGATAATCGTGCTCGCACTTTTCATCGCCGGCATGGCTGAATATGCGACTGCCAAACGCCAATGTGTTGCCATAACCGCCGAAGAGTGCATCTCGAGCCGATACCCACTCATTGCGCGTATCCTGGTGTACCACCAAGCGGCGGTGCCGCCTGCGAGCGCGTTAGTACGATCCGCCGTCGATCTCCAGATCGACGAGTTTCTGAAGGGTAGGAAAAGGGAACCGGACTGCGCAGGCGTTGTACCTACCGACCGGAGTGGTCATTGCGCCAGATAGCGCAGTCAGTCAGCCACGAGAAAACCCGCCGCTACCTAGCTTAGCGACGGGTTTCTACTTTGCGGGCGCGTGGGTGATTACATTATCCCGCCAGGCGAGCCGCAGACTTTGCACTGCTTTTTGTGCATGACGACTTCGAAGATCGCGGCGAGGCCGACGAGGATGTAGATGATTTGCGTGAGGCCCATGCTGCCGAAGATCATCTCGACCAGATTGTAGTCGAAGGCGACCAAGAGCCAATTGAGGCCCCCAACAGCGAGGAGAATGAAGGCCACCATGTGAAGAATTTTCATAGAAAAGGGGAAAATGGTTGATTGATAAAATCGACCTATTTAACGTCCCCATAAGTATCCCCCACTACCCAAAAATGTGCTACTGCGCTATCCACAGCTTTGGCCTGCCCGCAGCAAAGCTTTTCAAACATACCCTCGGCACATCCTTCACGTCCACTTCAGACAGGCTCGCGTACTATGGCTGGCAGTCAGCTTTTTCGGGGTGAGCATGCAGCGCGCGCTGCAAATGCTCTGTTATTAGGGCTAAACATGCGACATGTGCGACAAACACGTGCTCACGAGAAGTGAGCTGGAGGAACTTCTCATGCAAGCCGGGAGGCGGGAGCCGATAAAGGGCCTCGCCTCCCGGCGTACATGGGTGCGACCAATTTTCTTCATCGTACTCGGCGGCAGCTTGCTTGCAGCAACTGCACTTGGATTTTCTAAAAACGGAGTACCATTAAGAAAATCTCGGCGTTAGAAAAATGGAAGTGTCCTTGTGGTGCTGTCAATTCGTTCAGCTAGTCATTCTCTCGGCCTCGTAGATGCGGCGGCGCAATTCCGTGGAGGAATAACTGTGCCCGCGCGTGTTGTAGTAGACCGGGAGCGGGAGGTCGCGCCCCGTGTAGGGTTTGTCTTTGTATTCAACCCCCAAGATACGGACATCAATGCCGAGCTTGTTGTCGGTGAGCATTTTTAAAAGATCGGCTTCAGTGTCGTAAGTGACGATCTCATCTATCCACTTAACGCCCTTGAGTATTATTATTCGCTCCTCGACCGACATGATGGGGCGGTTTTTTTGCGGACGGTCGGTCGAAGGGTCCGTGTGCAGCGCCACGATGAGATACTCGCATACTGTCTTCGCTTCTTCAAACATGAGCATATGCCCCGCGTGACAGAGATCGAAAGCCCCTGCGGTGATACCCACTTTCTTACCGTTTTTCATGTTCACTACAATAGCACGTTCTAGATAGCTTCGGATGGAGTTGTTTTGATCCTGATCGGCCGTATTACTCTAGCTGATGCGGCCGCATGAGCTAGCGTCATATCGACAATTCCACTGCGCCATGTAATAATTCTGCCATGACATGGATCGCTCCCGTCGTCGTTCTCCTCTATCTTCTCCTGTGCATCCGCATCTTGCGACAATACGAGCGCGGCGTGGTATTTACGCTTGGCCGCTTCACGGGCGTGCGGGATGCAGGATTCCGCTTCGTCTTTGTTCCTTTTCAGCAGATGGTGCGTGTCTCGCTGCGCACGGTCACCATGCAGATCGCATCGCAAAAGATCATCACGCGCGACAACGTGTCGATAGATATTGCGGCGGTAGCCTACTATAGGGTGACAAACCCTGAGAAAGCGGTCATCGCGATCGAAAACGTGTACGAGGCGACAAATCAGATCAGCCAGACCACGGTGCGCAACGTGGTCGGGCAATTCAGTCTCGACCAATTACTCTCCGAAACATCGAAAATTAACGAGCAAATAAAGAACGTAATAGACGCGCACACAGAGCCGTGGGGTGCGCAAGTGACCGCCGTGGAGATCAAAGACATCGCGCTGCCAGACAATATGCAGCGAGCCATGGCCAAGGAGGCGGAGGCCGAGCGAGAGCGCCGCGCCAAGATCGTCGCGGCTGAGGGCGAATTCCAAGCGGCGGTCAAGCTCGGCGAAGCGGCAGATATCATCAGCGCGCACCCGGTCGCTCTCCAATTGCGCACCTTGCAAACGATGGCCGAGATCTCGGTAGAGAAAAACTCCACCATCATCTTCCCCGCCCAATTCATGACCACCGTGCATGAGGCGATAAAGATGCTGAAGGCCGATTCATTTACGAAGTGAGACATCGCCTTGAGCGTATGGTTGAACCTCATGGGCTGTAAGAGGTCGCTGCGGAGGGCGTCAGAACATTCATGAAGGCGCATCATGAAAACTTCATCTTGCGTGCGGTATAAAGAATCGGGCATTATTAGGTTAATTGATGAGTATGAATCCCGTTAGAAATCACAAACGTTCTGCTAGCGGGAAAACGTCGATTTTACTAGTATTAGCGAAATGCAGTGTGTGATCTGCGGATCGCGCATTCATTTCTAACGGGATGAAAATTCTGCTCGTTGAAGATGAACAAAAATTGGCTCAGGCGCTCACCAAGGGCTTGGGGCTTGAGGGATACACGGTCGACACGATTGCTGACGGCAAGAAGGCGCTCACGCGCATCTCGCTTCACCGCTCGGATTATGATCTCATAATTCTCGATCTCATGCTCCCTTCGATGGACGGCCATGAGATCTGCAAGCAGGTGCGTGAGTGGAATATCACGGTGCCGATCCTTGTACTCACCGCTCGCGCGGAGACGGACACTAAGGTGCAGCTCCTACAATCAGGCGCAGACGACTATTTGGTAAAGCCGTTTTCATTTGCCGAATTGGTAGCACGTATCCACGCACTGCTGCGACGTCCAAGCGAGGCGCTGCCTGAGAAACTTGTATTCGCCGACATAGAATTGGACACCGCAAAGCGCGAGGTGACGCGTAGTGGGAAAGAAATTCCGCTCACGCTCAAAGAATTCGGGCTTCTAGAGTACTTCATGCGACATCGGAATCAGGTTGTGAATCGCGAGGATTTACTCAATCACCTCTGGGACTTTAATTATGACGGATTTAGCAATGTCGTTGATGTCCATGTTAAAAACCTTCGAAGAAAGTTGGATAATGCGGGAAATACGGGTCTACTCGAAACAGTTCGCGGCATTGGCTACCGTCTGGCTGACTAGGTACCGGAGCGACCCCTTTTTCCGCACAGAAGTACACGTAATTGCGCTGCAAGTCGCTTTTGGCATCGTGATACTTGGGCTGGCTGGGATTTCCTTTAGCCTCTTGTACCGAGACATCTCTGCTGCGATCGTGGACGGCATCCGAGCGGGGGTGGACACGAATGCGCCTGGGGTGGTCGCGGCAGCGATAGTGGGCAAGATAGAGGAGATCCGTATGCAAAATATGTTCACGATCGGGGCCGTGATCGTTCTCACAACCATCCTCTTTGGCTATATCATCGCCCGCGCCACCCTCGTGCCGGCGAGAAATGCGCTCGCGGCGCAAAAGCAATTTATTGGCAATATTGCGCACGAATTGCGCACACCGCTCGCGGTGATAAAGACCAACACCGAGATCGCGCTCCTCGACCCCCACATGACTGCCGACTTAAAGTTGACACATCTTTCAAACGTCGAGGAATTAGATCGCGCTTCCGAGATCATCAACAATTTGCTCTCGCTCTCTGCGCTCATCAGGCCAGAGCGGATGGAATTTACTTTCATCGATCTCTCGGCACTTGTCTCCCAGACCGTCGAAAAGTTCTCCCATCTTGCCAAACAAAACGAGCAGGAGGTAGTGGTGCGCAAGAGCCCCGGTGCGCTCGTCTGGGGCTCTTCCACGGCCCTGCAACAGATCGTCGGCAATCTCGTGAAGAACGCTCTCATGTATACGGCGCGGGGAGGACACATCGCAGTTACCATAGAACCCACAGACGCCGGACAGGTCCGTCTCACCGTCGAAGACACGGGGATCGGGATTGCGCGCAAGGATCTCTTCCGCATCTTTGAGCCTTTTTATCGCGCCGAACAATCGCGCAACCGCGCGCGTGGTGGCTCTGGCCTCGGCCTCGCGATCGTTTCCGAACTGGTCAAATTGCATCAGGGCAAGATCACGATACGCAGCGCGATCGGGCGCGGTACCACCGTCTCCATCCTCTTCCCTGCCGCAAAAAAGCGTGCAGATGTCGGCGGCAAGGAACTTCGCACCGACCACAGCGAGATCGCAGTAGATTTCTCCCGCCGTTCCTAAACCCGCAAGGCGATGCCTTGCGGGTTTAGTGGTACGATAATCGCTTGCAAAATCTACAGTCTGTGTACAATACCAATGCGCGATTCTGTTTTTTGGTTCTTACCACGGGAGGAAATAATGGTTGAACACGTTAGTAGTATCGGGCGTATGCGGGCGGTGGCATACGATCACCCGACTTACCTGTCAGTCGTCGTACGCGAGGCGGATTATATTGTCGAGCGTGAAATCGACGTGCCCGACAGTCACTCTGAATTGATCGCTCTGCTGAATCCCGACCAATTTGACAAGTGTCCGCGGTGGGCTCGTGCAAAATTGGCCGCGGCCGTCCAATACGTGGAAAATCAACGCTAAGCGCCGGAGTTTGGAGGATCTCCGTTTCAAAACCTCCACCCACTCTTCTTGCCCCTTTCCGCAAAGTCTATAAACTGATTTTCATGCTAAAACACATTTTCTTCGATCTCGATAACACGCTCACGAAAAGTAGGCGGCGTATTGATCTGCGTCACGAGGAATTATTCGCGCGACTTTGCGCGGAGCGCGATGTGATCGTGGTTACGGGTGGTACACAGATCCACATTGAGGAGCAGCTCGGTCCCTCGAAGGGAGGGTATTTTATCCTTGCGCAAAGTGGCAACCACGCCGTCGACAAGAACGGCGGAACACTGTGGGAGGAAAAGTTGTCCGGGCAACAAACTCAAGCGTGTTTGGATTTTATAGAGAAGCTCAAGCGGGCGTTCGCGATCACTGTCAAGGACGAGAGCGACCTGATAGATAATCGCGGGGCGCAAATAGGCTATAGCGTCATCGGATACCATGAAGACCCGGCGAAAAAGGATGCGTTCGACGCGGGCTTTGCACGCCGCAAAGCTATGTTGGCTCAATTCCGCGATGAAGTCGGAAATTTGCGCGTGGTGGGTATCGAGGTATTTCCCGCCGGGTCCTCGGGCTTCAATTTCACGATAATCGGCAAAGATAAGGGCGTCAACGTCGCTCGATTGATGCAGCGAGAGCATTGGAACAAAGACGAATGTATCTACGTCGGCGATGCGCTCGACCCGGGCGAAAATGATTACAGTGTTGTCGGCGTCATCGCCACGCACGCCGTCTCAAGCCCAGATGAAACGTTTGAGTATGTAAAAACGCTTTTGTGATAAACTAATCATCCATGTCTGCGCCAGCACTCAAGATTCGCGATCTCAAGAAGACCTACGCAAACGGCGTCACGGCGCTTAAAGGTGTGTCGCTCGAAATACCCGAGGGAGACTTTTTTGCACTCCTCGGGCCAAATGGCGCTGGTAAGACGACGATTATCGGCATAACCGCGGGGTTGGTCAACAAAACGAGCGGTACTGTAGAGGTGTTTGGACATGATATTGATAAGGAGACGGAGCTGGCCAAAACGTTTATCGGCCTCGTTGGGCAGGAGATCAATTTTAACCCATTCGAAAAGTGCATTGACGTCGTGGTCAATCAGGGCGGCTACTACGGCATTCCCCGCGCCGAGGCGATCACCCGCGCTGATCGGCTTCTGAAGGATCTGGGCCTCGCCGAAAAACGCAATGAAATCGGCTGGTCGCTCTCAGGCGGCATGAAGCGCCGTCTCATGATTGCCCGTGCCCTCATCCATCAGCCGCGCTTCCTGATCCTCGACGAGCCAACGGCCGGTGTGGACGTGGAGCTGCGTCGCGGCATGTGGGACTACTTGAAGACCATAACCCAAAAAGGCGTTACCATTCTGCTCACCACGCACTACCTCGAAGAGGCCGAACAGCTCGCCGCGCGCGTGGCCATCATCAACAAAGGCGAGATCGTCGCTAATGGGACGATGCAAGAAATCCTCGCCCTGCACGATGAGGATGGGGCGGAGAAACGCGGATACCGCGGGACCAAATTGGAGGAAGTGTTTCTCGATCTAATTAAAGAGAATAAGGGAGCCGCTGCGTTATGACCCCTTACCACCAGTGGATTGCCTTCTATACCATGCTGCGCAAGGACGTCGTGCGCATTTTCCGCATCTGGATTCAAACCTTCGTCCCCTCCGTAATCACGGCCGTACTCTACTTTCTCATTTTTGGGACTGTGCTTGGCTCTCGCATAGGAGAGATGCAGGGTGTGAATTACATGGTGTTCGTCGTCCCAGGACTCGTCATGCTCGCAATCGTCACAAATGCCTACACCAACACCTCTTTTACCTTCTTCCAGGCCAAATTCTTCAACCGCTCGATCGATGAGATCCTCGTCTCCCCCATGCCACCATGGCTCATGATCGCCGGATTCGTCTCGGGAGGCGTTATCCGAGGCGTTCTGGTGGGCGCGCTCGTGCTTTTGGTAGGACTCTTCTTTACCAGTCTCACGCTTGCCATTCACAACCTGCTTATCATTCTTTTCTTTGCCATTTTCACATCCCTGCTTTTTTCCCTCGCCGGATTGGTCAACGGCGTGTACGCAAAATCCTTTGATGGCATAAACATCGTCCCCACCTTCGTTCTCCAACCGCTGGTCTACCTCGGCGGTATTTTCTATTCTGTTCACTCGTTGCCGGAAATCGCCCAATACGTCACCTATGTAAATCCCCTCTTTTATCTCATCAACGGCTTCCGCTACGGCTTCCTCGGCTTCGCCGATGTCTCACTCTCCCTCTGTATCGGTATCATGCTCGCGCTCATCGCCATCCTCATCGGCATCAATTGGTATTTGCTCCGCACGGGCCTCGGCCTGAAGCAGTAGAAATATGAGCGAAGGATCTGGAGAAAGGCCAAGGGGAAGGGAGCGCCCGGCACGGAGCGTCGAAGAAGCGCAGAGAGAGTGCGATACTTACGCCAGTGAGGTACGAGTGGCGTATCTAAAAAGTTCACCGGAACTTCAAGGCACCTTGATCCAGATGGGTATGGAGCAGGACAAGGCCGCAACGCTTGATTTGAATGCACTGATGGCAACACTCCAGGATGCGAAAAATGGCCAAGGGCGCCGGGAACGGGTTGAGCTTTTTGCGACGGCGCGAGAATACCTCATCAGATGAGGCCTGATCAAAAATTAGCGTTTTAGCCGATCGCAGGTTAGGAAAAACCTTTACCCTTGGCAATCTCGGGTGCCAAACCAATATAATTCTCTGGCCGCAATTGTTTCAATTGTTGTTTGACATCCGACGCAACATCGAGGCCTTCAATGAAGGTTCCCAAATCATCTAACGTAATCTGTTTCCCCCGCGTCAATTCTTTCAATTTTTCATACGGCATTTCGGCTCCGTTTGCCCGCAGGATCGTTTGGATTGCTTCGGCTAGGACTTCTGGGTGTGCTTGGAGTACTTCGAGCATCGTTTCTTCGTTCACTTTTATCTTGTCAAGTCCGCGCAATAGCGAGCGGTACGCCACGAGCGTGTGGGCAAAGGCCACTCCCATGGTGCGGAGCACGGTGCTGTCGGAGAGATCGCGCTGGAGGCGGGAGATGGGGAGTTTGTTGGAGAAATGATTGAACAGCGCGTTGGCCACGCCGAAGTTGCCTTCGGCATTTTCAAAGTCTATTGGATTCACCTTGTGCGGCATTGCACTCGAACCCACCTCCCCTTCTTTCACTTTTTGCACCACCCATCCATCACTAATGTAGCGCCACATGTCTTGAGATAGATCGAGAAGGATGGTGTTGATGCGGCGCATGTTGTCGAACATTTCTGCATAGGTATCGTGCGGCTCGATCTGGGTGGTGATGGGATTTAATTCGAGTGCAATTTTGTAGCCTACATTGAGATTAGCGACGAATTTATCTGCAAATGAAGGCCAGTCCACATCGGGAAGCGCTGCGACATGCGCATTGAAATTGCCCGTAGCCCCGCCGAACTTGACCAAGATCGTCCTTGACTTCAATTGCTCCAACTGTCTCAATATACGGGTTTCGTAAACCCGTACCTCTTTGCCGAAAGTCGTGGGAGAGGCTGGCTGTCCATGAGTGCGCGCAAGCATGGGCATCGCTGCGTGCTTGTCGACAGCAAAGCGCAGGCTCGCGACGATCTTCTCGATCTCGGGAATCATCACTGCCTGCAGCGCGCCGCGCAGCATCACTCCGTAGGAAACGCTGTTGATGTCTTCGGATGTAAGCCCAAAATGCACCCACTCTGAAATATCTTTGAGCGATGTGCTCGCCAGACGCTGCTTCACGTAGTACTCGATCGCCTTTACATCATGATTCGTTTCCTTTTCGATTTTCTTTACCTCTTGCGCTTCTTCGGTTGAGATATGCGGGATCTGCCGGAGTATCGTGGCTTCCTCTGCGCTGAATTTCCTCACCACTCCTGCATCCGAAAGCGCGATGAGGTATTCAGACTCTACAAGCAAACGCGCGCGGATAAGGCCAAACTCGCTGAAATGCTCGGTAAGTTCCGAGCCGATCGAGCGATATCGCCCATCTATGGGGCTGATGGCGGTCAAGGGTTCAAGCGGCATAGAGTTTTAGATTCTTTTCAATGCGAGCAATGATCGGCTCTGCGCCCGGGATGAATTTGTCGCCAGTGATCTGCTCGTACATCTCAATGTACCGGCGCGAGAGCTCTTGCACAAGCTCCGGGGGTGCTTCGGGAAGTTGTGCGTCCTTGTACGGGTCGCTGCGCTCTTTAAACCACAGGCGCAGGAACTCCTTGTCGAAGTATTCGGGCTCCTGGCCTGCGGCAAAACGCGCGTCGTACGAATCGAGCTTCCACCAGCGAGAAGAGTCGGGCGTGTGGATTTCGTCTACCAGAATGAGCTGGCCTGGATCACCTGCCCCGAGCAATGTCGAGGGGTCGAGCCCAAATTCATACTTGGTGTCCACAAGAATGAGGCCTTTTTTCGCCGCGATTTCTTGCCCGCGAGTGAATAATTTGGTTGCTGTTTCTTTTACCTTCTGGAACAGCTCTGCCGTGATGAATCCTTCCACGATCATTTGCTCCGGCGTGAGGGCGCGATCGTGGCCTTCTTCCTTAGTGGTCGGGTCAAAGACCGGCTGCGGCAGTTTCTGATTTTTCTTCATGCCATCCGGTAAGGTGAGGTCACCAAACGTGCGCTCCCCTGCCTGGTAGCGCATCCAAATCGCTGTATCGGTCACCCCCGTCAAGAACCCTCTCATCACCGCTTCCACTGGTACCATTCTGCACTTTTTAGCAACTGTGACGTTCGGGTCGGGAATTGCAATAACATGATTTGGAACTATGTCCCCTGTAACCTGAAACCAGAAACCTGACATCTGATTAAGTACCTGCCCCTTGTGCGGGACATGCGCAATGATACGGTCGAAGGATGAATGTCGGTCCGTCGTGATAAAAATGAGCCGATCCTGATGTTCGTAAATATCCCGTACCTTGCCTGTTCTCTTTTTACCAAGGAAATCAAAATTCGTTTCGCGCAATACCTCCATATCGTTATTCGCCGGGCGGGTTGAGGATTATCCTCGCGGGCTCAAAAATGACTTGTCGCTCGCCCTCTTCCACGATGCCTAGCACTGACAATTTGTACCCAGCTGATGTCCCGATTTCGATCGCGCGATCTACGTCGGATTGCGGCACAAATAGGTAGTACCCGACACCCCAATTAAACGTCTTGAGGCAATCCTCAATGGGGATCCCGATCTGCTCGTGATAATACCGAAAAAGCTCTGGTACATGCGGCCAATCGCGCACTCGGTAGGCGAAGGATCGCTTATCAAAGGCGAGCTTGCCGACGCCGTCTCCGGTCCCCGGAAGCAGGGCATGGATATCGACACTACTCTCGAGCAGCGCCTCCACGAGAGCAACATATGAGCGGGTCGGCGTCAGCGCTTCTTCGCCGAGTGTCTTGCCATTTGGGAGCTTCGTCAGGAATTGGTCCGGCAATTCGAGGGCTTTTTCTATCACAAGCGAAACACCATTGGCATGCATCCCCGATGATGCCACGCCAATGATCACGTCGCCAATGGCGAGCTTACGCCCAGTTATAAGTCTGCTCGCCGGTGCAATAATGCCAGTTGCCGATCCGCTCAAGCTCACGATCTGCTTCACGGGCGGTCGTGGATTGACGATGTAGCGTACGCTTGCGGATTCACCAGCGGGGAGCGCCATGCCGACCTCTTTGCAAATTTTGAGAAACCCATTGGCCAGATCTTTGGCGCGCTTCTCGTCGGCGTACCACGAGCTCTCACTTGCCTCGAGCTGATCGGTAAAGACGACCGGCAATGCGCCCTGCGCGATGACGTCGTTGACCACAATGAGCGCGGTGTCTATGGCGATGCTTTCATAATGACTCTCACCAGTCTTCTCATACATCCACTCGGCGATCCAATTCTTGTTGCCCAGATCTTCCTGCGTTTTGCACCATATGTGCGACTCACTCCCACGATACTCAAACACGGCGCCATGCGCATGGGTGGCATCCTCATTGATGAAAACACCGCGTTTGTTGGGAAAATGGAGGGTCTGTTTGCCTGCCTCGATCATCGCCATTTTGAAGGGTTCCATCTGGGTGTAATCAACCCCCGCTTTGGCGTACGCGCTCCCCCCCTTCATATGAGACCTTTCTCTTCCAAATATCTTTTAAAACCCTTTTCTTGGAGTTCAGTGTCTTTTACCTGAATTTCGTTTGTCATTTTTTCCTTAAACATTTTCACATTCTGCAGAATGTTGGGGTCTCCCGCCCCTATTATTTGCGCGGCGAGAATGCCGGCGTTCTTTCCGCCGTCGATAGCTACCGTAGCAACGGGTACGCCTGGCGGCATTTGCACCGTAGAGAACAGTGCATCAATCCCCGCGGCACTTTTACCCATCGGTACGCCGATCACGGGAAGCGCCGTGTGCGCGGCCACGACCCCAGCGAGATGCGCCGACATGCCTGCGCTGCAGATAAATACCTTGATACCTTTCGCTTCGGCGTCTTTGACAAATTCGACAGTTGCCTGCGGAGTGCGATGTGCTGAGAGCACGTGTATTTCAGAACCAACGCCGAGATCTTCGAGAACTTTCGCAGCACTTTGCATTACGGGAAGATCCGAATCTGAACCCATCATGATCGCGACCTGTGTATTCATACAAAATAGTGTACCGCATTCCTAAATAATTGCAGGCCAGGACCCTCGGACGGAAGTTGTTCATTCCGACGAACATATTCTTCCTTGAGGTACGTCCAATGCGGAAGTTGGAAAAATGACACCGCGCGCTCGGGGTGCGGCATCATCCCAAGCACCCGGCCACCCCGCGCACTCACGGCTGCTATGTTGTCGAGTGCACCGTTGGGATTCGCCGGGAGATCGAAATACTCGCACATCTCGCCCGTTGTATACTTCAACGCTATACCATTCTCCTGTTTTAACTTTTCCAATGTTGCCGCAGGAGCATAATACTTCCCTTCTCCATGTGCTATCGGCAAACTCATTTTCGAAAGCCCCTTGAGCCACGGACTATCGCCCAAAATTTCTATGTCGACCCATCTGCACAAATATCTACCGGAATCATTCCCTATCAAGGCACCCGGCAAAATCCCAGCACTCGTCAACACTTGAAACCCGTTGCAAATGCCGATCATGAGCGTATTGCGCTGTAAGAATTGTTCGATTTCATTTCCCAAGTGATGTCTTACTCTGTTGCCATATGCTTTGCCCGCTCCGGTGTCGTCACCGTAGGCGAACCCGCCGCCGACAATCAGCACATCAGCTTTTTTCAAAATGGCAGGGCGCGCGATGAGGTCGTTGAGATGGATGATATCGGCTGTCCCACCTGCCATTTCAAATGCAGCCTTGGTCTCATCCTCGCAGTTGAGGCCATATCCGGAGAAAATTATTGCTCGTGGTTTTGTTTTCATACGTTTTACCACTCTCTGAAGAAACTTCGATAGGCTTGGGTAATCGTCGGCAATTCAAGGCTTATCCTTGTTTCTGGAAATTCAACCGCCAGCGACTGAGCTTGAACGACTTCCCCAATGTTCGTGAGCGCAACACTCTTAAATATTCTTTCGAACTCCTTTCGCGCATCACGCCGGATCGAAACGAGCATGCGCCCTTGTGATTCTGAAAAAAGTATATTGTCTGTTGTTTTTGCCGTTCCCGGCAAGTCGATGAGGTTTAACCTCATTCCTAATTGCCCTGCGATCGCGGATTTGGCGAGTGCAACACCTAAGCCGCCGCGCCCCACCCCGATCGCGGAGGCGAGGAGCCCCCGCTCAATTGCCTTCCCCACAGCATCGTACGCCCTGGCGTTTTTCTTGACATCAACGCGCGGCACCGCGCCCGCCATTTCGCCCAACATTGTGCAATATTCGGATGCCCCCAATTCATCATTGGTCTCGCCGACAACGTAGACAAGATCGCCCGCGTGTTTGAAATCTATCGTCAGTGCTTTCCCGATGTCGAGCATCACGCCTATCGCAGAAATAAGCAAAGTCGGCAATGCTGCGATATGAACTCTGTTCCCCTCACTATCAAATCCCTTGAAATCGTTGAACATCGAGTCCTTGCCCGAAATGAAGGGTGTGCCATACGCTACTGCCACGTCGTAGCACGCGCGCGCTGCTTCTTTCAATTCATGTAAGCGCTCTGGGGTATCGCTCGAAGACCAGCAGAAATTGTCGAGAATGGCGAGGTAGTCGCGCGAAGCGCCGGCACAAATAGCATTGCGCACTGCCGTATCGATCGAAGCAGCTGCCATCGTGTACGTGTCTATTTGCGAGTACCACGGCGCACAGCCGTGCGCGAGGACAACTCCTTTTTGAGAATGCGGCAACGGTTGCAAGACGGCGGCATCCGCATTCACACGCCCTTTTCCCTGCAGCGGCTTCGTGATCGAGGAACCCTGCACCTCGTGATCGTACTGTTGCGAGATGAACGCAGTCGAGCCGACAGACGGTCGCGCGAGTATTTTGAGCAGCGCTGCTCCCAAATCTGAGTTCCAAGTTCCCAGTTCCGAGTTCTGTTTTCTGTTCACTGTTCTCTGTTTACTTCTTTGCTGCTCGACCGGCCGCCCGTCGTGAAGGAACGCGAGGGTGATATTCATTACTTCTTTTTTCTTGTATCGGACAACGCAGCGACCCGACTTAGTAAATTCGCCGATACGCGTCGCCTCCACATCATGCCGATCGAATATCTTTTTGAGCGCCGTCCACCTTCTCTTCGGCACCGCGAGCGTCATGCGCTCTTGGGACTCGGATATCCAGATCTGCCACGGCGCAAGCCCTGGGTATTTGAGCGGCACTTTTTCGAGATCGACGAGTGCGCCACCTGATTCGCGCGCCATTTCCCCCACCGAGCCGGAGAGCCCGCCCGCGCCGTCGTCGGTAATACTCGAGTAGAGCCCGCGGTCGCGAGCTTCGCGGATAAGCGCATCGGAGAATTTTTTCTGCGTGATCGGGTCGCCGATCTGCACCGCGGTCGCGGGCGATCCTGCGGAGAGCGACTCCGATGAAAACGTAGCTCCATGTATACCATCCGCTCCCACGCGCCCGCCGATCATGACAATGTAATCCCCTGGGTTAGCGCATTTTTCGTAGAGCTTGCGAGGCCTGCCCCGTGAGCCCGAAGGGCTTTTACGGGGGATGAGGCCGACCGTACCTCCGAATACAAGCGGCTTGCCCCGATACGAAGGATCCACAGCCACGAATCCGAGCGGTGTCGGTATGCCACTTTGATTACCGCCGGCATTGATGCCACGCACAATGCCCTCGAGGATTCGTCGCGCAGACAGTAACTGTTGTTTCCTTTGGGAATCGCGGAACAATGGCTGGCTATCTGTTGGATCTGCCACACAAAATCCATACACATTTGCAATCGGCCTCGCACCGAGGCCAAAACCCAAGCAATCGCGGTTTACCCCCACGATCGCGGTCACCGCGCCGCCGAATGGGTCGAGGCCCGAGGGGGAATTGTGCGTCTCCACTTTGTGTGTAATGAGATATGTGTCATCAAAAGCGATCGCGCCGGAATTGTCTTTAAATACCGACACACAAAAATCCCCTTTACTCCCATTCTTCCCTTTTCTCCCTTTTCGTATCCTCTCCGTCGCGCCTTTGATGTAGCGCCGATAGATCCCCTCTTTCACTTCATCGAGGGGATCATTGAAAATCGTGTGCTTACAGTGCTCCGACCATGTCTGTGCGAGAGATTCTAATTCGACGTCCGTCGGTTTTCTCCCAAGCTCTGCAAAGTGGTCGTGGATGGTTTTCATCGCGGAAAGCGATAGTGCCAGTGATCCACGTCGCGAACCACCTGCCCTGAGCCCAGTCGAAGCATCGCTGTTGGCAATCCCCTCTTTGCTGATGCGCATTAACTCAGCATCCGCGACGTTGAGATCAACTTCAAGTGTGTTTTGTTCGCCGGCAAGTTTGACGTGCGGAACAACGAGTGGGATGTCTTCATCCGTTCCAAAAATAGTCGCCCGTTCAATCAGCGGATTAAACAATTCTTGCGACATTTTTCCTGCCTCTTCATGAGAAATCTGCCCGCCGAGGAATAAGAAGTATGATGAATACACGTGCGTGCCTCCGGCAAAATACCTGCCGGTCAGATCTTCGATCATCTCTTGTACCGTGTGTCCCACATTATCAGTAACACCCGGCAAATATCCGATCTCGATGGCAAATGCGTAGGTATCAGGTGTTGGAATATTCGAGGTGAAGTACTTCTCTATCGCCGGACTCGCGAGTTGCTCGGCCACCTTTTTAATTTCTGCATCAGAAAGCTGCGCGTCCGTGGTGTACGCCTGGACGAACGATACGGAGCGCAGGTCGCTTTCGGGAAAAAGCGACTTGATCTTATGGAGATACCCGCTCCCCCGTGCGTCCCCCTCTACGGTGGAAACGACGGCTATGCGGTGCGTCATGACCCACTATACTGGAATTTACTGCTGACATCAAGCATGCCCCGTACTCAACTCCACGAGCTCAAAAAACAACGGTGCGCATGGACTGAGAGTTGAGTGTGGGGTAGTGTACCAGTGTGAAGAAACCTGCGAAAAAAGAGTCACTTTTGCTGGGGAAACTGGTCAGAAAGCTGGGGAGGCAAATGGGCGCACGCGTCCTCATTGAACCGACATGGGGTATCGTCGGGCAGATAACGTTCAGAAACGGAAAAAAATCCTACTTCCGCTACAACACGCTGGATCTCAATCCAGTGGGGGCATCCGACGTGG
Organism: Minisyncoccota bacterium; assembly: GCA_036517335.1. Classification (GTDB taxonomy): domain Bacteria; phylum Patescibacteriota; class Minisyncoccia; order Phycocordibacterales; family UBA2100; genus UBA10103. The sequence continues at coordinate 17,405 of DATDWX010000011.1, forward strand.
CGAAGGACAAAGACTACGCGACCTTTTTTATGAAGCGCATCGGCTACCCGACCGTGCCGGGGCGTGCATTTTATTCGGATGAGTGGTGTGAGGCGATCGGGTCTAAAAGAAACATTCATGCGGCACTGCGATATGCCCAAAAAATTGGCTTCCCCGTCTTCGCCAAGCCCAACTCCGGCAGCCATGGCAAAAATGTCTTCCGGGTGGAAAACGCGCGCGAACTCCAGCGCGCTCTGAAAGCAATTTTCCGCGAAGATAAAGTCGCACTCGTGCAAAAGCCGGTAAGCGGTCGCGACTACCGCATCGTCGTGTTGGACGACGAGATTATTTCCGCATATGAACGCATCCCGCTCAACGTGGTAGGCGACGGCCGCTCCACGATCGCGCAGCTGCTTAAAAAGAAACAGCGAGCATTCCTCGTCTCAAGCCGCGACACGCGCATCAAGCTCGACGATCCCCGCATCCTGGCGAAATTGCGACACCAGCATCTATTCCTAAATTCGATCCTACCAGATCAAATGAGGGTATATCTTCTGGACAACGCCAACCTCTCCTCCGGCGGGGATGCGGTGGATGTGACAAAAGCGATCCACACAGATTTCAAAAAACTCGCGGTCAAACTGACAAAAGACATGGGCCTGCGCCTGTGCGGTGTAGACCTCATGGTTGACGGACTTATCACCCAACCCCCCAAAAAATATCAAATCCTAGAAGTCAACGCCGCCCCCGGCCTCGATCACTACGTGAAGACCGGCAAGGAGCAGCAGAAAATTGTGGAGGCGATGTATCTAAAAGTGCTAAAGAGTTTGGCCTCTTGACTAATGATCCTTTGGGTAGTATAAGCTTACCTTGGTACCGTGAGCTACAGCGGTTGTAGAAATGTAGTGTGATGAAACAAAAAGATCAGGGGCGTAAGATGCGAAGCATATGCGTTTATTGCGGATCAGGTCCAGGTAACGACCCGATCTTCACCGAAGCCGCGCACGACCTCGGCGAAATATTCGCCAGGGAGCGGATCAGGGGTGTATTCGGCGGCGGATCGCTTGGCCTGATGGGAGCCTTCAGCACGGGCATCAGGAGTCATGGCGGAAAGCTGGTTGCGGTCATTCCGCAGTCGCTTTTTGAGAAGGAACAGCCGATCGTTCCGATCAACAATGACGATCCCGATGCCTCCTATCGGCTGATCGTCGCCGCAGATATGTACGACCGTAAGCGGAATTTCCGCTTGCATTCGGACGCGTTCGTGGCTCTCCCCGGCGGCGCCGGCACCCGTGATGAGATCTGGGAGGAGTTGACCGGCATCCAAATCGGTCATCACAAAAAGCCTCTGGTGCTTGTCAACATCATGAACCGCTTCCAGCACATCATCGCGGACATTGCCCAAATGCGCGAGGACGGATTCATTCGACCCGGCCTCGAATTTGACGGCTTGTTCGCTGTGGTCGCGAGCGTGGCGTACGTCTTGCCGGCCCTTCGCCGCATGACTGGCGACAACAGCAGCGTTGTCCAGCTGCATCAGGCGGGCTGAAGTTCCATGCCCACCCGCCGGCGCGTGCCGGCACTTGCAACCACTCCGCGGAGCCTTCGGGTTCCCGGAGTTGGTTTTTTATACTCTCTCAAAATCCACAAAGGTGTATTTCAATCCATTCCACTCGTGCTGTTCTTCAAACACTTTTTTGATGAACTCTTTTTCATACGGCGGGAAAAATGAATCGGCTTCTTTTTCATCGTCTATGAGGGTGAGATAGAGCTTGTCTATCCTGGGCAACGCCTGTTTATATAATTCCGCTCCTCCGCCGATGTGGATCTCCTCCGCGCCCGGCGACTTCTTTGCTTTTTCTATTGCCTCCTCAAGAGAGTGAGAAACGATCACCGAACCTCCGTACTTTGATATATCATAGTGTGTGTCACGGGTAACGACAATATTAGTTCGCCCCGGCAGCGGACCGCCCACGTAGCCGACGATGGATTCAAAGGTCTTACGGCCCATGATGACGGGGTGCCCTTCAGTCAATCTCTTGAAGCGTTTCAGATCGTCGGGGATACGCCAAAGCAATTTGCCACCCTTCCCCAGCTCCCGATTCTTCCCGATCGCCACTACCGCCGCTATTGTTGGTTTGCCTGACATAGTTTTTTCCTGTTCCAATACTTAGTTATATAACTAAGTATTGGAACTTAATACATCAAAGAGCGGAATGGTCTTTCTTCAGTTTTTTGAGATCGCCACTGAAGACGAGTTTCATTTCTTTCGATTTTTCTTTTGCTCCTTTTTCCACCACGTCCTTGCCATGCCAGCGACTTCTTTTGGGCGTCACCTCGTGCGCAAGCTCCTCAAACACGATCTGGCAAAAACGCTCGCCGGGGTGGAGCTCTATAGTCTGCGAGCGCGTGTTGTTGCGGATGGGAAGCGTGAGCGGGCCTTCGTAGCCGCTGTCGATGATGCCAGTGAGGTCGACGGTAAGTCCCTTGCGATTGACAGATGAGCGTGGATACAAAATTGCCATTAAATCGTTGGGCACCTTGATAGTTTCAAATGTCGAAACGAGCACATACTCCTCGGGTAATAGGTCAAAAGACTGCCCCTGCTCAAGCTCTATGACATCAAAATATTCCGGCCCATGATCGCGCAAAGGATCGATCGCGAGCGCTTCCCTGCCTCTATCCGTCATCCGCCACACCTTCGGTATCAAAAAGGTAAATCCGAGCCGCAAATCTACCGCATGCGTCTGCAACTGAAAAGAATCGAGCCCGGGCAAAAAAGCAATGCTCCCGCTCTTCACCCGCTCCAATATCTCCTGCTTGGTCAATATCGCCATGGAGGCATTCTACCCCTGCCGCCACAAATGAGAAACCCGCAACGAAAGTCGCTGCGGGGGTGCGGCGGCCAGGTCCTCCTGGCCGCCGCGATGGTGGCGATCAGCGATCGCGGTGAGACGGCCGGTCCCGGCGAGCCGAAGTCTCGGCCGCGCGACGAACACTGTCTGGGGCGTTAGTCTCCACATAAACCGACGTCCGCCCGGCACCGCCACGCACTTCGGCGCTGAAGCCGTCACGCCGCAAGGAGTCGCGGGCGGCGGTTGCCGAGCGATAGGTCGGCGATGGGTCTCCGAACTTGCCTGCCATGGCTTTCTCCGTTCAGTGATGAGCAAACCGCAGTGGTTGGCTCAAGTCTTATCTAACAATTTATAGGACTATTTGCAACCCCCCAATCGCTGGTAATGGCTGGTACTGGGCCATGATGGGGCCGGCGATTTCTTCGACTAATTTGATGTCTTTTTTTTCGGCTCTGTCGAAGGTGTTTTTGGGGAGGACGACTTTGATCGGTTTGTGGTCGTTGGTGCGCTTCAGCATTTCTTCCACCGCCTCGTATTGATTGTCGTACACATGTGCGTTGGAGATCGAATGGCTGTAGACGCCCACGCCGACGCCCAGCTTTTGCGCGAGAATGCACTGCAGGAGCGCGAAGCCGGCGACGTCGGCCGGGAAGCCGAGTACCATGTCGTTGGAGCGCACCATGTTGTGGAGGTGCAGGCGGCCGCCGATTATGTTGACGGTAAAAGTGTACGGGCACGGCACATTGGCCTTCTTGGTGCCGCCGAGGCCGTCGCTCGCCGGATCCCAGGTGACGATGACGCCGTGGCGTGAAGTGGGATCTTTTTTCAAAAGCTTTAAGAGGGCGCCCAGCTGGTCGCGGCCGAAGTGCTTGCGCCAGCGATAGCCGTAGGCGACCGTTACGGTATCCGCGGGATTGGTGAATGCGTCCCAAATTTTCGTATAAGCGCGCAAGAAATCCGCGGGCTTGCGCGCGCCGGAGATAAACCATATCTGCTCCGCGACGAACATTTTGATAGGAATTTTGCGCAGCGTGAGAATGGGAAATCCATCCTTTTCGATATCGATAGAAAAATGCATGCCCGGAACGGCACACACCTCATGCCCCGTCCGAGCATTCTTTTCCCGCACACCCTCTTTCACTATCCGTCGCAGCATGTCCTGGTAGAGAGAATCAAACTTCGTCATGGTGCTATATTGTCATGCATGAAGAAAATTGACTACCCCTACCTTCCCGAAGGACGAGAGATCAAATACGTCCCTGCGGATGACCCCTTCATTACGGAGGCGCGTGGATATGCCCTCCAAAACGCACTCGATGACACCCAGAAAACAGGGAGCGTCATCGTCATCAACGGTAAAATTATCGGCCGAGGAGCCAACGGCAGCGAGTACCACACAAAACATGGCTGCGAGCGCGTAAGGCGTGGCATCCCCACCGGGCAGCAGTACGAGCTGTGCGAGGGTTGCCACCCAAAAAATCACAGCGAGCCGCGTGCAATAGCCGACGCAAAGAAAAACGGACACGACCCGAAAGGTGCCGACCTCTACCTTTGGGGACACTGGTGGGCATGCGAGCCATGTTGGAGAGCCATGATCGAAGCAGGTATCAAAAATGTGTACCTATTGGAAGGCAGCGAAAAACTCTTCAATAAGAATTCATCAGACAACATCATCGGTAAACAATTTGCCTAACCTATGACAGTCTATTACGCGACCGCGAGTTAGACTGTCATACGCCCACACTTTTCATTCTCAAGCGGACGAGATACAATCTATCCATGGTCAAAGGCATGTTGGTAGACATTGAAGGCGCGGATGGGTCGGGTAAGACCGAGCAGGCTAAGCGGCTTTTTGAGCGGCTCAAAAAGGAGGGGCATGCGGCGAGTTATTTTGATTTCCCGCAATACGAAAGCTCGCGCATCGGAAAACTCATCGGCGAATTGCTCGCGGGCAAGCACGGCGATTTTATGAGCACGCCCGCGTATCTTTCCGCACTTCCCTACGCCATCGACCGTGCCAGCGCACGCGAAAAACTTCGCAATTCGCTTGATGCCGGTGAAATACTTGTTTCCAATCGCTATACGCCGAGCAACCTCGCGCACCAGAGCGCCAAGCTGCCGAAAGACGAGCAACCAACGCTCGTCGAATTCATTGAGGGAGTCGAATATGACGACCTCGGCATCCCGCGGCCTGACGTCGTTTTCTACCTCTCCGTCCCGACCGACATCTCGTCTGATCTGATTGGCAAAAAAGAGAAACGCAATTATTTGGGCGGTGAGAAGCGCGATCTAGCCGAGCGCAACATTGCACACCAAGACCGCACCCGCGCGGCATATTTACGTCTCGCCGAGGAGAAAGGGTGGCACGTCATCGACTGCGCGCCGAGGGGTACAATGTGCACGATGGATGCTATTCACGATGAAATTTGGAAAATTGTGCAAACACATCTGACGTAATACGATCGGCCATGGATTTCAACGAATACCAGAAAACCGCTTCGCGCACCGCGACCTTCGAGGGCAAGGTGGGCGAATACAAGTTGATGTACCTATGTCTCGGACTTGCAGGAGAGAGCGGTGAGGTCATCGAGAAGATCAAGCATGTGATACGCGATCAAGATGGCGTGATGTCGGAAGAAAAACGCCAGGGTATAAAAAACGAGCTCGGTGACGTGCTGTGGTACTTATCGCAACTGGCGCGAGCATGCGATCTCTCCTTCGACGACGTGGCGCGAGCCAACATCGAAAAATTGGCAGACCGCCACAAACGTGGCGTGATTAAGAGCGAAGGTGACAGTCGTTGAGGGATGGTATCATGTACCTTTAGTAGCGTGCGTAGCCCATTTTTATATATGGCGGAACTGTATCCATTTATCAAAAAGCAGGATGCGGAGGTATACCAAGCTCTCCAGGGCGAGGAAAAGCGCCAAGCTGAAGGCTTGGAGCTGATCCCGTCGGAAAATTACGTGTCCAAGGCCGTCCGCGAGGCCAATAGTTCGAATCTGACTAACAAATACTCCGAAGGCTACCCGGGCAAGCGCTACTACGGTGGCCAGCAGTGGACCGACGTGGTGGAAAACATCGCGCGGGAGCGCGCCAAAGAGCTTTTTGATTGCAAATTCGCCAACGTCCAGCCGCACGCCGGCGCTCCGGCAAATGTCGCGATGTATTTCGCGCTGCTGGAGCCGGGCGACACCATTCTCGGCATGGATCTCTCGCACGGCGGCCACCTCACGCACGGGCACCCGGTGACGTACCTCACCAAGATATTCAATTTCGTCCGCTACAAGATGAAAAATGTGGATACGGGCGAGATGGATTACGATGAAATGCGCGCGGTTGCTAAGCGCGAAAAGCCCAAGATGATACTCGCGGGCTATTCCGCCTATCCGCGCGAGCTCGACTATGCGAAATTCGTGGATATCGCCAAAGAGGTCGGCGCTGTCACGGTGATGGACGCGGCGCACATCGCGGGACTGATAGCTGGCAAGGCCTGCAAAAATCCCTTCGACTACGGCTTCGATATCATCACGACGACCACACACAAGACCTTGCGCGGTCCGCGCGGCGGCATGATACTCACGCGCGAAAGCGAAGATACCGCGAAGAAAATAGACAAGTCCGTCTTCCCCGGCTTTCAGGGCGGCCCCATCATGAACACTATCGCGGCCAAGGCGGTCGCCTTCGGCGAAGCGCAACAACCCGGCTTCAAAACCTACGCAGCCCAAATAATTAAAAACGCTCAAGCAATGGCAGAGGTTTTCGAAGCCAACGACATTCGCATGATCACCGGCGGCACGAGCAACCACCTCATTCTCGCCGATGTCTTCGGCTCACTCGGTATCAGCGGCCAAGTAGCCGAAGACGTGCTCGACGAGGTCGGCATAACGCTCAACAAAAATTCCATCGCCGACGACACCCGAAAACCAATGGACCCCTCCGGCATCCGCTTCGGCACGCCCGCGATAACCACGCGCGGGTTCAAGGAGCAAGAGTGCAAGCGCGTTGCGGAGCTGATGGTGGAAGCGATGAAAAAGAAAGACGATCAGAAAACCAAAGAGGCCATCCGTGAAGAAATTAGAGGCATGTGCAAACGCTTCCCCATCCCCGATTCGTTCGTATAACGCCAAATTGGCGGTGTAAAAATGGCTGTGCTAGAGTTGTGGCCGCTCAAGCTCTTTGACATCCAAAGGGCTACGGCAGGACAAAGGATCGAGGGATGGATTATCAGGAAATCTTCGATCAGGACCAGAGCCTGCAACAATTGATCGTCGCCGAGGAACTCAGGCAAGCGCGCAAGCCGACCCTGATACCCTCAGAAAACCACGCCTCAAAAGCGGTTCGGTCGGCACTCGCCTCCCGTTTGGGCGACAAGTACTCCGAAGGGTATCCGGGCGCGCGGTTCTATCCCGGCAACGACATCATCGACATCATCGAAGCGATTGCGGTCGAGCGCGCGGTGAAACTCTTCGGTGTGCCACACGCAAATGTTCAGGCGCACTCGGGCTCGCCTGCGAACCGCGTCATCTACGACACTGTGTGCAAGCCGGGCGATACGATCATGGGCCTCGGTTTGCCGGACGGCGGCCATCTCACGCACGGCGCTGATGCCAGTATCACCGGTAAACATTACAAGGTGGTCCGTTATGGCTTGCGCCCCGACGGCTACCTCGACGTCGAAAAGGCATTGGGGCTGATCGAGAAGGAAAAACCCGTGCTGATCTGGGTCGGTGCGACCGCGTATCCTCGGCTCTTTCCGTTCAATGCGTTCATCGATGCGGCCGAAAGGAACAATTGTATCGTTGCCGCTGACGTCTCGCACATTGCTGGCCTCATAGCGGCGGAGGTTCATCCGAGCCCGGTGCCACACGCGCACATCGTCACGACAACGACACACAAGACCCTGCGCGGGCCTCGAGGGGCGATCATCATGACCACCGAGCGCGGTTTGGCCTTCCGCCCGGGCCTCGACAAGTTGATCGATCGGACCCTGTTCCCTGGATCGCAGGGTGGTCCTCACGACAACGTGACGGCGGCAATCGCCATTGCGCTGGGCGAGGCAGCCCATCCTTCGTTCAAGGAATACGCCACCGCGATCATAGAGAACGCGGAGGCGCTCGCCTCGACTCTGATGGCGCGAGGTCTCACGATCGCGACCAACGGGACCGACAATCACCTAATGCTGCTTTATTGCGGCAAGGGTCGCGGCATTATCGTTCAAAGCGCGCTGCAACAGGCCGGGCTTTTGGGCAACAAGAACGCGTTTCCCAACGAACAGTCGACTGCCTTCTATCCGAGCAGTGTCCGGCTCGGAACGCCGGCTGTCACTACCCGTGGGATGATGCCTCCGCAAATGGTCCAAATCGCCGGAGTCATTGCCGAGGCGATGGAATTAGTTGCGGACGAAGTGCTACCCGAAAAGGGTCGTCCGGCTTATGTTCGAGACCTGCAGCAGCGTCTCGCATCCAACAACAAGCTCGGGGAGCTCGCGGCTTTCATCGAGCACCTGTGCAGCTACTTCCCCATCCCCGACAGGCATTTCTGATCGGGCGGGATCGGGCGGGATCTCAAAACATTCACGACACAAACTCGGCTGCGACCGCCCGCGCAGCCGATTTCTTTTTTAATGTATCACGTAAAAAGAATTTCTTATAAATTCTTCACGTGATTATCCCGTGGCGAATCACTATCTTGATTCGCTTTACGGGATATAATGGCCCAACATGAGTTTTATTCCCCATTTTGAGCTTTTGCCTTTTGTGCAGGCAATTGGCTACCCTGGTATTGCAGCGATCGTTTTTTTGGAATCCGGTGTATTCTTCGGTTTCTTCCTCCCCGGCGCTTCGATGCTCTTCACCGCTGGGTTGCTTGCTTCGCAAGGTTTTTTCAGCCCATGGATACTAATACCGCTCGTGGCCATAGCTGCCATTCTCGGCGACAACGCCGGATATTGGTTTGGCAAAAAACTGGGTGTACGCCTCTTTCTACGTCCTGATTCACGGTGGTTCCGCCATGAGCACCTCGAGCGCGCGAAAGTGTTTTACGATAAGCACGGTGCACGCACCATCCTACTCGCTCGATTCGTCCCCATCTTGCGCACCTTCGTCCCCATAGTCGCTGGGGTGGTACAAATGCGCTACCGTATCTTCATCATTTACAATATTGTCGGCGCCGTGCTCTGGGGTATCGGCATCACGTCGCTCGGCTACTACCTCGGAACAAGGTTTCCCTTCGTCCAGCACTACCTCACCCCGATCATTCTCGTGATCATCGTCGCGAGTGTACTCCCGCTCGCGTGGGACCTGATAAAAAAGAAATTATAAGAAAACTGCAGTGTCCCTATTTTATCGCGGCCGCGATAAAATAGGGACAAACATTACTTGAGTTGTTTGAGCCGAGCCATGCCGCCCCATAGGCCGCCTACGTCGCCGAGCTGCGAGTGGACGATCTCGGGAATGGCGCGAAATGCCCTCATAATCCCTTGGAGATGAAATTTGACGCGTTCTACCGGTATCCCGATCTCGTTGAACATCGAACCGCCGAGGACGACTCTGTCTGGCGACCAGTGGAGAATGCTGTTGTGCACACCGATCGCCGTGTGCCGCGCAAGTTCCTCCCACACCGCGTGGTCCTTGCCGAGCTCTTTCGGATGAACACCGAACCTTTTTTGAATAGCCTTGCCGGAGACGAGGTCAGAAAATCTCTGCAGCGGATCTCCAATGCTTAGATATTGATAGCCGATCTCAGCACTTCTCTCCGGACTGTCGATGTGGCCGTGCACAATACGCACGCCGCCGACACCAGTGGAGACGGTCATGTACATGATGGTGTCGACACCCTTTCCCGCACCATACAGAGCCTCACCGAGGCCACAGAGCGCCGTGTCGTTCTCCATATACGCCTTGCCGCCGAGAGCAGACTCGATCTCTGCTGCAAGCGGTTTGTCTTTCCAGTCGGGGATGTTGCCCTTGGTCGCGAGCGAACGATGATCTGGAGCTATCACACCCGGCGCGCCGATCGATATCAGCTCAACGGAGGATCCCATCGAGCATGTACGGGCCGCCTCAACGATCGCAGCAATGCCTTCGTCATACTTTTGCGGGGTGTCAAAGATCATCGGTTCACCGAAAGCTTCCAAGTCGGCACTTCCCGCCACGCGCGTCTTCGTCCCTCCGATGTCGACAACGATATACATATCAAATGTTACTCTCCGACGATCGGAATGCCGCCGAAATCCTTTTTGCTCACTTCTTTGTAGAGCGGATTGGGTACGAGCGCGGGCGCGCCGTCTTTTTCGACCACGTAGTACGCGAAGCCGCGCATCTTTTTTACGCTTTCGTAATCCGCGTGGCCAGGCATCGAAGCAGAATCATTTGCGCCCTCTACAGGGGAGTTGTCCACCGTCACCAGCCATTCGGTACCTGTATTGACCACCAGGTGCCCATAGCCTGCGGGCATGTAGGTGGAATCGCCTTTCTTTATCTTGATCGCCTTGAATTCTTCGATTTTGTCTGGCTGTGGCGCCCCATCTTCGACAACCATCTTCTGCAATAGCGCAATTCCCTCCCCTTGCGCGTACCAATACGTCTCATCCAAATTGCCCACGTGATAGTGCCCATAGGTCTTGATGTATTCGCCGCCGACCGTCCCTGTCTCCCAGACCGTGATATTGCGCTTCGTGGAGCCCCCGCGGACCATGTAGTAGTGAATGGCGGGTCCTGGTGCCTCCGGGTGCATCAGCACCTCCTGCATCTTCTCGTGCGTGCGGCTCGCGAATGGTTCGAAGGTCATGGGCTGTAGTTTAACACTTTAGGGCGTGGGATTGCAGGCTTTGGCGATGCCGAGCTCCTCGAGACGATCGAGGTATTTGAGCACGGCCGAGACGTATGCCGCGTGGCTCCAGGTGAGTGGGGTGGCGGAAATTTCTTTGCCCGTGCGCGGATTGAGTTGCTCGGAGAGGACACCTGAGGGAGCGGCGTGTTTGACGACCCAGCCAAATATTTCGCGCACGCGGTCGAAATCTTTTTCCTTCTTTGCGTTGGCGATAAGGTATTCGGCGTACCAGAGTGTCGTCGTGATCCACGGATTGCCCGCAGATTCTGTGTCGACCCGGTTATACTTGTCCCCCTCATAACGTGCAAGCCCCCCCGCTGGAATGCCATGGGAAAGCACACGCACCGAGGTTTCAAACGCTCGAGTAAGTCGCTTGTCGCTTGCGGGCAGCACGCCAAAAGCAAAGACTCCGTACACACTTGACATGTCTATCGTGGTGTCGTAGGTAATCTCCTTATCAGTGCGATTCAACAGTTTGTGAAAAACGCTGCGCTTCTCGTCCCAGAGGTGCGCGAGGATCCCTGCGGCAATTTCTTCAGCCGCTTCTCGATATCGCTTTTCCTGGTCTCTTTTGCCGAGGATTCTTGCGAGCTCGCTCGCAGCATTCAGCGCCCCGTGGACGGCGGCAGCGCTGAAGGTAGAGACCCCACGCTTCTCTTCCCACAACTCGTACGAAGGCTGCGGTAGTTTCGTCTCGGGGTCGCGGTACTTCACCATGAATTCCGCTGCCTTTTCTACCAGTGGGTTGAACATCGCCTCCAGAAATTCTAGATCGCGGCTGCGCCGATAATGCTCACGGAGGGCAATGATCACAAGCGCGGTCTCGTCTTCCTGGATGGGCAATTGGAATTGACCGTCCTTCATCCATGGGTGCCAAGAGGAACCGAGCGATTTATCGGGCAGATATTTGTGCATCAGGTATCCATCCTCACTGATCACGTCGCGACAGAATTCAAAAAAACGCTTTGCGACATTGGTGTCGCCAGCTGCGTCTAGGGAGAGCGCCGCATACGCGGCATCGCGCGGCCATACGTATGAATACGTATCGAGACCATAATTGAGCATGTCGGAATCGAGACTGGCCACAATACCGCCCTCAACATCCACATGTGCTCGCACATACATGAGCGAGCGTTTGAAGAGCGCGATGTGCTCCCTCGAAAGGCCGTGGAAACTCCACTGGTATGCACCCACCCATGCCTTCCAGTAGTCGCTCGCCGTGCGCACGAGATGCTCCGGCGTCTTTTTGGTGACGTATTCATTGAGTTCACGCACGTCGGCAATAGACCGTGCTGCGGCGATCCAGTAGTAGCAGGTGCGGGACTGTCCGGGCGCAAAGCTCCCGTATACGCCGATCACGGAGTCCGCTGGGCCGTGTTCTATCGGATTTTTCGAAAGCGCGCCGTCCTCGGCATCTTTGTGCGTGCCTTCATGCCCTTGAAAACCGGCAAGACCGGTCGCGTAATCTTGGAACGGTTCGTTGTCGAGCGTGGCGCAGAGCAGAAATACGCGCTGCCCTTTGTAGTGGATGATCGAATGGGAGAGTGGGTCGAAGTAGGCCGTGTCGCCCCCATGCGATTTATAGATCTCGAATTGGTGCGCGAAGTAAAGCTTGATTTCACGGGGCCTATCGCTGGTATTTACGATCGCGACCCGCCGCACAAAAACAGGCCGCTCGTTGTATACGATGTCCTTGAAAATAAGTTCAACCTCCAAGCGGGCGTGGCGCGCCGTAATGTGACTCGCGAGCGCTTCTTCTTCGCACGAGACGGTGATATCCCATGAGCTGTCGTCGCCAAACCAGCTCAATTCCCCCTCTATCCATACGCCGATGCGGTGAATGTAGTGCCCGCGCACGTGGTCTTCGAGCCCGACATGCGGATAGTACAGATCACGCACCAAGCCGTGAGCATCAAGCGCGACCGCAAGCTCACCATTGGAGAGAACGATAGAGCGGGACATCAAGGAATTATATCAGTCTAAACAGGAACCTTATTTTTTGTTGCTCGCAAGCGTAAATCCGACAGTGCGTTCATGTAGGCGATGTAGGCGTCGTAGGGGCTTTCATACGGAGAGAAGTAGGCGTGCACATCGCCGTCGGCGAACCATTTGGTGCACATGTAGTAGAAGTGGTCGCTCGTCTGGAGTTTGCGCCAATCTTCGATGAGCTTGGTATCGTTGCGCAATAAAATGTCGTCTTCCATCGCGTAGAGATTCTCGATCGCGGCTTTCTGCATCGGATTGCCCACCCAGGCGGTGAGATCGCGATCGGTGTCGGCCCACGTGAGCGTGTGCGGGACGTCCATTTCGTCTTTGGCGTCGTAGCTGGCAATCACTTCCGACGGCGTTTTGAAGGTAAGACCTGGATTTTTTAAAATTTCTTCCGGCAATTTTTCGAGGAATGCAAAAATGCCGGTGTCTTCCCATTGGTGCTCCCCGAAGGTTTCATAATCCATAAAAAGATTCACGGTGTCGCCAGGTGCTTCGCCGAGCCACTGGCCGAATTTTTCTGTGGTGAGCGGCCACTCGCTCCAAGTGCGCGAGGAGAAGCGAAAGGCGATGTCGTCGGAGAGTTTATAATTTTTCAAGAGGAGCGCTATTTTTTCCGCACCTTTCGGCCGATACACGTAATTTGGTGACCGCCAGCCGAGTATTGGGTCCCACCCTTCAGCCAAGATGCCCCGGTACCCTGCTTGCTCGGCCCAGATGCCGAGGTCGTTGCGATATGAGAGCTCGGTATTGCGAAATACGCGCGGCCACACACCGAAGAGCCTACGCACGAGCGAGCGGTGCTGCGTAACCTGCCGCTCGAATTCTGCTGGAGAGTAGAAAAAAGCGAGCGAATGATAATAGGTCTCACCGAGTATTTCCACCTGCCCTGTCTCCACCAATCTTTTGAAAAGCTCTATCACTTCCGGCGTGTAGCGCTCGAGCTGTTCCAGCGCAATACCAGAGAATGAGTACGAAACCCGCATCTGTGGATGACGCTTGAGGAGCTCCAGAAGGAGCGACGTAGCGGGAATATAGGATTTCTTGGAGACTTTTTCGACGATTTTTTTGTTGTTGAGATCGGCGTCGCTTCGATCATTGAAATACTCCGGATCATTGCCCATGTCGAAGATGCGGTAGCGTTTTACGCGATACGGCTGATGGACTTGAAAATAAAAACACACCGACTTCATACGGATTTGCTCCATTGTACACTGCTTTCAAGCACCTATCAGACCAACTGGTGGATTATTCCATCCACTTTGCGCGCAGCCTCCTCCCACGTCAGGTTTTCGGCCTCGCGTTTGCCGTGTTCGGCCATCGAATAGCGCAGTGCGGGTGATCGTAAGACCCCGAGTATCATATCGGCCATTTTTTCCACATCCCAAAAGTCCACTTTAAGCGCGTTGCGCACTACCTCTGCGACACCGGATTGCTTGGATATGATGATGGGCGCCCCGAGCCGCATTGCTTCCAGGGCCGCAATGCCAAAAGGCTCGGAGACGGAAGGCATGACGAAAAGATCCGCGGCGGAGTAGATCTCGTCGCGCTCTTTGCCATGCAAAAAGCCTGTAAAGAAGACCGCGTGTGCAATACCCAGACTTCCCGCAAGCTGCATCATCTGCGCTTCCATATCGCCAGACCCGGATACGACAAAGAGGACGTTCTTCTCGTACTTGAGCACCCGCGCTGCCGCCTGCAAAAAATAGTCTGGACCTTTCTGCAGCGTGATGCGACCGAGAAAGAGGACGAGTTTGTAGCCGGAGCGCTTCAGCGCGCGAAGCCGCGAGAGTTCGTACTCGTGTGTGGGGGCCGTCGTCTCATCAATGCCGTTGTACACCACCTTCACCTTGTCTGCGGGGACGCCATAGCGCTCGACGATGATGCGCTTGGTAAATTCAGATACGGCTATCACGCAATCTGCTCTCTGCATCCCAGCTCGCTCGATGTCGTAGACGTGCTGATTGACATTGAGCCCACCCGAGCGATCGAATTCTGTCGCGTGGACGTGGACGATGAGAGGCTTCCCCGTGGCGCGCTTGGCTGCCATGCCAGCGCCGAATGAGAGCCAATCGTGCGCATAGATAATGTCGAAGCGCTCTTTACTCGCTATGCGCGCACCAAAGCGCGCATAGCGTTCCACTTCCCCAAAAAGATCACCGGCATAGATGCTCCCCCCCTCACCCTCGCCTCGCGAATAAGACTTACTAGTGATGTAGGGCGTCAGCGCCGAATTATACGTGTGCACCGTTATGTCGGCCTCATCGGCAAAAATAAGCTGCGTCCACGGAGCGCGGATGTCGAGCCGCTTCGGCATTACAAAGAGGATCTCGGAGCCGAGCACGGAAAGCGCCTTGGTAAGGCCGAGACAGGCCACACCCAAACCGCCGCTGTTGAAAGGCGGAAATTCCCAACCAAACATGAGTACGCGTGTGCGCATGAAATTATCTCAAATTCATTTTATCATGAGAAATATGCTACATTCTTTCAATGTCATGCCCCAAAGCAATTCTCTTTGACCTCGACGAAACATTGGCGGAGAGCTTTCAGCCACCCACGCCCACCATGATCGAGCGTTTATCCCGGTTGGCCAGTGTGCGACCTGTCGCCATCATTTCGGGGGCCGGATTTGCCCGTATCGAACAAGACGTGCTCTCGCGCTTCCCCGACTCGGGTCGCCTCTACCTCTTCCCCAACAGCTCCACGCAATGTTACACATTCCAAAACGGCACATGGGAAATGGAATACAATCTTGCGCTCACCGAGGATGAACGGCAGCACATCAAGGCCGCCCTCGGTGAAGCACTCGAGCAATTGCCGCTCCTCAAGGAGACGCCGCATTACGGCATACAAATATCCGACCGCGAGGCACAGGTAGCTTTTACTGCCGTCGGACTCGATGCGCCGCCGGACGTAAAGGCGGGTTGGGACCCCGATAGGGCGAAGCGTCGCGCCGTTGTCGAGTACCTCCGACATAAAATTCCCGATTTCGACATCCTCATAGGCGGCGCCTCCACTATTGATGTCACCCACAAGGGCATCAACAAGACACATGGTGTGCGGTGGTTTGCGGAGCATTTGCATCTGTCAATATCCGAAGTGCTCTATGTGGGCGACGCGCTCTATCCGGGCGGCAACGACCATGTGGTTATTGAGACAGGCATTCAAACGCGAGCGACAAGCGGCCCCGAAGAAACCCTCAAGATCATCGACGAGCTCCTCATCGCGTGTCACACATAAAGATATATATGCCTTATTCGGGCGAATGGTAGAATAATGGAACTATGGATGATAAAGGGTTGGAGCGAACTCTCAAAGCGCTGGCCAACAGACGACGGATCCGGATCGTTCGCCTATTGAAAAAACGTAAAGAGATGTCGGTGGGCAGTATCGCGGAAGCGATCAAGCTTTCCTTCAGAGCTACATCGCGACATTTGGCCACACTTTCTTCCGCAAATGTTTTGGATAAGGAGCAACGGAGTGTTCAGATGTTGTACCGACTCGCGCATCCGCTTCCCCCAGCCGCCGAAAAAATAGTATCCCTCCTATGAATTTCCTGAAGTCACTTACCTTATAGGACTTATTCGGGCGAATAAGTCTTGTATTTGACAAAAAAAATGAGAGTTAAAGAAACTTTCGGGAGGCTGTTTTTGATGTATGGTGGCTCAACTACAAGCTAAAAGTCAGAATATTTACTATGCGAATTAAAAAAAGGCGAAAATATGCCCATTTTGCGTTAGTCACTACACCAAGAAAAAC
>DATDWX010000012.1:0-34956 GCA_036517335.1 Minisyncoccota bacterium
CGTTTTTCTTGGTGTAGTGACTAACGCAAAATGGGCATATTTTCGCCTTTTTTTAATTCGCATAGTAAATATTCTGACTTTTAGCTTGTAGTTGAGCCACCATACATCAAAAACAGCCTCCCGAAAGTTTCTTTAACTCGACACATACCATGCCCAGCACTCGGCGACGAGTTAATTGCTTTTACTGGAATTGGATTCAATCACTTGGTACGGAAAGGCCGCTTTCCGCGACCACACAATGAACAAAAGAAACGTTTCGTTCTCGTGCCTTACATCGAGCAGATGATACAACATCCGCGAGCCGTCATTGAATATCGCCGCACAGAAGAGAAAATCTTTGTTAATCGGCATGGCGTAAGGACACTCGTCGCTTCCGTAGCTGAGTTTTGGACATTCGTAGAAAAGATCGATGATTGCGAGGTTAAGGTAGTGGTACGTCAGTTCAACACGGGGGGACCCAAGCACTTCTTTAGCGTTATGGGCGATAACGTGGAGATAGACAACAAGCCACAGGTTCGTCCAAATAACAAAAAATCCCGCTCAAGATGAGGGGATTCTTTGTTGTGCCTGCCATCAGCTTCAATGCCGATAGGGGCTGACGCCCCGCAGACACATTTAAATTGTATCCCATCCCGGTGAAGAACTCAAGAAGCCAACGAAAGCGCTGTGTTTAACCTTGCGACTCCAACAACTCCATAACTTTTTCGTTGCGCAGGGCGTGGGTGATGCCGGCACGCAGTTGATTTGGGTCGGCGGCGGGATACGTGTGCTTTGCGTGTTCCAACTCGTGCGCGATTTTGGATTCTTCTGGCACGATATTCTCTTGCCGGGCGATCTCGGCGAGGATGAGACGGATCTTGGCCCGTTTGTCGGCGGCCGCGTCCCATTCTTTGCGCAACTCTTCACGCGTTTTCTTGAGCTGCGTGAGATAGTGGTCAAAATTGGAACCCATGCGTACGAGATCCTCGGTGATGCGCGCCTCCATATCCTCCAATTCGTACTCGCGCAGAAGGGCAGGGTAGTGGATGGTGGAGGCTTTCACAATATTGTCGAGGATCGCAGCGCGGCGCGTTTCGCGAGCACGAGCGGCTTTCTCCGATTGCATATTGGTGCGGACGGTGGAAGTAAATTTGTCGGCAGATTCATAGCCGAGCGACTGTGCGAATGCATCATCAAGCGGGGGCAATTCTCCTTCGGCTATCGCTCGCGCCGCCTCCGACGCGGCCTTGGCCTCCTCACCTGCTTGCATTTTTTCGATGCGTGCGCGTTCACGTTTGAGATGAGTGAGCGCTTCTTTGTGTTCTTCTTCCGAAACACCAGTAGTCGCTGCATCAACGGGCGGATGATTTTTTGCGATCACTCGCCAATCGGGAAGTTTTACCTCTGGCGCGCGCGCGGCGCGCGCGGTGAATACGAGTTTTTGCCCTTCTGCGGGCGGCTCGGTCTGCACGCGAGGCGCCTCGATGACGAGGATGTTTTCTTTTGCAAGCATTTCGGGCAATTCGCTCTGGATCGCGCGCTCGGCCGCGCGCTGGAGCACCGCCTGCTCCCCGTACGTTTGAACGATGCGTTCCATCGGTGCCTTGCCCGGACGGAAGCCGTCAAGCTTCGCCGTTCGCTGTAATTCCTTCAATGTTTCTTCGCGGTAATGCAGCATCCGCTCGGCGGGAATTTCTGCTTTCACTTCGATTTCCCACCCCGCATCATCGCGCGTGATTTTTATCTCCTCATGCATCGCGAGAGTGTAGCAAAACGGCAGCAGTGCGCCATACACTAAACATACGCTATAGCGTAATCTAAGTGTATGAGAACTATTAGCTACTGTTGTATCGTGACGGTCGTCGTGCCCGAAGGGATGTAGGGGATCTGATTCTGTGCGGTGCCCTCCCTATTGATACGTGCACCCCAAAAGTAGAGGCCGCCGGCTATGAGGAGCAAGACCACAATGATGGTGCCGACGATCGGCCCCACGGGCTGCGGTTTGTGAGGTGGAAGCCCTCCTTCGCCAAAGGCTACGGGCGGGCGCAGCATGTGTTGCGGATCGACCGGCGTGTGAGGTGTGGGAGGCATGCACCAATTATAATCCCCGAGCCACTAGGGGTAGGTATCCGGGAAGGGGACAACTCGCTATCTACTAAATTTCTCTTTATACAACCCTATCGAACGTCTCACCGCAGCGAGCGCCTCCGCTTTGCCCATAATGCCTTTGATCTCCACGGGCGCAGGTTTGCCCTTGAGCGCTTTATACGTCTCGAAAAAGTGTTGGAACTCTTTGAGTGAGTGCGTGTTGAGATCTGCAAGATCATTCACACCCTCCCAGCGCTTGTCTTCTACTGGCACTGCGATGATTTTGTAGTCGGATTCACCGCCGTCCACCATGTCTATGACAGCCACTGGGCGCACCGCGACCAGAATGCCCGGATGGAGCGGGTAGGTCGTAAGCACGATCACATCCAAGGGATCGTCGTCGTCCCAGAGCGTCTGCGGTGCAAAACCGTAGTCAAAGGGGAACGCAGCGGACGAATAATTGGCACGATCGAGTTTGATAAGGCCGGTCGCTTTGTCGACCTCATATTTATTATGCGAGCCCTTCGGAATTTCCACGATGACGTTGATCTCATCGGGAGCATTCTCACCGAGCGGTACGTCGTGCCACAGATTCATAGGGGAAGTGTAGCAAATGCGTTGCCGTTGACAAAGCTTTCACAGGCCAAGCGTCAACTACCAGGCAAAGTGGTCATACCCATGCGGGCATGCTCCATTTTGCGGCTGGAATCCCGACGGGAACGCGAGATTACCAGGCAAAGTGGGCAAAGGCTTTGTTGGCCTCGGCCATCCTATGGGTAGTTTCCTTTTTGGTGACCGCGGCGCCTTCGCCTTTTTGTGCCGCACGAATCTCGCTCACGAGTGATTCAGCCATGGGCTTGCCCTTAGTGGCTTCTGCTGCGGTCACTATCCAGCGCAGGCCCAAGCTCAAGCGGCGATTGGGATTTACCTCACGTGGCACTTGGTAGTTGGCGCCGCCGACTCTGCGCGAGCGCACTTCTACGTTGGGCGATGCTTTGTCGAGCGCCTCTTCTAGGATCGCGACAGGATCACCGTCCTTCTTGAGCTCTTCCATCACCTTGTACACGATCTTACGTGCTGTGTCCTTCTTGCCGCGCTCCATCACGTAGTTGATGAGCTTGGTTACCTTGACCGAGCCGTACACATCGTCGGGCCCCGGCAAGTGCTTTCTTTTTATTGGACGTCGCATGCGTTAGAGATTGTTAGCGAGCAGAGCGAGCTTACAAGCTCTTTCGCCCCGCACTTTCTGATATTTGGCACTGTTGTGGTTCATGGCAAGTTTGCACAATAGGGTACTTGGGTCGTAATTGCAAGAGAAAGTGCGGGGTTGTTATTTTGCTGCCTTTGGCTTTTTAGCTCCATATCGTGAACGACCGCGACGTCGTTTGTCTACCCCGGTCGCATCCAGCTTGCCGCGCACGATGGTGTAGCGGATACCGATGTCCTTGACCCGCCCACCGCGCAAGAGGACCACAGAGTGCTCCTGCAAATTGTGCCCCTCGCCGGGGATGTAGGCGGTAACCTCCATGCCGTTGGTCAGGCGCACGCGGGCGATCTTGCGGATGGCGGAGTTGGGCTTACGAGGCGTCTTGGTAGTGACGCGAGTGCACACACCACGCTTGAAGGGTGAGGGATAGAAAGTCGGACGATTTTTCAAAGCATTAAAGCCCCGCGAGAGCGCGGTCGTCTTAGTCCGATAGGACTTATGCGTGCGGCCCTTCCGAGCCAGTTGATTTATCGTTGCCATTGAATAGAAACTCTTACGAGCGAAGCGAGTTAGAGGCTTCATTCATCCCGAGCGGATAAGCGAGGGAGGCTCATTAAAACGCGCGCCCTTCGCGCAGGCAAAATCTACTATAAGTAGTTGGTAAAAGCAACTTTAACCCGTACGTACTTGCGTGATGCCTTCTGCCGGTAAACCCGGAATGCCGTACCCGTTGGTCCAATCGATATAATTCGGTAGCGATGTTGATGTGCTGTTTGGGCTCCAGATGAAGAAGTCTAGATTTTGCAGTGTGCTATAGGCACTCATACCCCACTGCTGACGTTGGTCACCAATGAGAGAAGCCCGGATTCGATCTCCAGCACTGAGAGTCCCAACAGAGCCGACAACATCGAAATAGTAGGTAGCCCCGGACGGTATCCCAAGGATCGAGTCTCCTTGCAGCGCGAAATGCAAATCGGCACCTGCTTTCCCAATCATATTCTCTGATGCGAGTACACCTGACGTCCATCCAGGAACTGGTTGCGAATAGGCTGCATCTGCATAGGCGTAAAGAGTCACGAGCCCAAGTTGAGCGGAAGGTGCACCGATATTTACCATCACTTTTTTGAGACCGATAGAGCCCGAGGGATTCGCTGTTATCTTGAAGCGCAGCAGCGAATTACTGCCACTGACCAGTCCTGTAGATGGAAGTGGCACTTGCGCGACCGTCGGATACGACTTGAAGATGCGTACGCCTGCAGGCATCCGCGTGTTATTGGCGTTTACTTTTAGACCAGATGATGCGTCCGTGCCGCGAACCGCAGCCACCAACGTCTGGATGAGACGACCAGTGGCTACTGTTTGACTCGTTCCAATTTGAGAAAAATCCGTTTTTATCGTAATGAGTATATTTCCATCTTTGGGCACTTGCACAGACCTTGAGGGGGTTATCCATATATTTTGACTATTCGAGTGGAACACCCCTGAACCGATCAGTTGATTATCAACGTATGCAGATATCTGGCTCACATCGGGTGCGGCGGAAGGCTGGCCAGGTTGCGCACTCATGGCCACATTTAACTCCGCAAGATTAAATGCTTGCCCCGAGGCGTGTAATTTGGCGACGGTGGTAACCACCCCTGTCGTGCCGCCCGCAACGATCCCAAAGCCTGGAGATGAAGAGTCGGTTGAGACGGAGATCGCGGTTGCTGTAGGTTTTTCCGTCACGGCCAGTGTACCGGTTGTAAGCAACGCATGGGAGGTCGCATCGTAAACGAGGACTCTATCCGGATCCTCCGCGGTGAAATGGCCGCCAAAGTAAGCTGACCATTTACCATTGGTCACGATGGAGGGATATGGATACGCGATGATGGCATGCTGAGTCGTACTTTCACTCCGAGCAGCACTCGATATGCTGGCATAGTCCAGACTACCGGTATAGGTGTTGGCAGGCATGTAAACATACACGCTCGCAACACTTGAGGCTGTACCAGTGATGGTTGTCGGACGGCCGAGTGCTGGAGTTAGCGAACTCTGATCTATGGTGGCGGTGGGCTGCGTGGTGGCCGGGGTTATCGTAATAGTCACGGTGTTGGTCGTACCCACCGCGCTAAACGTACACAAACTAGTCGTATTTCCACACTCGACACCTGCACGCTCGAGAGAAGCTGTGTAGGTACCCGACGTGATGTACGTATGAATGAAACTGACGCGTCCTTCAACTTCCGAGGTTTGTCCGTCGCCGAAGTTAACGCGATACCAATAACCTGTGGGGGCATTCTCAGAAGAAAAAGTGACGATGACTGGCGCGGCGCCTGAGGTCGGGCTAGCGGAGAAGGTCGCGGCCGATGATATTGTTGTCTGTTTGCCACATCCAATTGCGGCTCTCGTCCTGGGCCCCATGATGCCGTAGGCGGTATCGTTCGCCGAAGAGACAATGCCGAGATTCATTTGGAGTTTGCCCACCGCTTGCGCGGTGATGAAACCGTAATAGCCGGTCGCGTATTGCGCGTCGAGGTAGCCTTTTGCGATGAGATAGTTTTGCAGGCGAGTAACGTCGCTCCCGGCAGCTGTGTCTTTGGAGCCAAGCGTCAGCGTGTTGTTGAGAGTGACGCACGAGGTGGAGGACGTACCGCCCTGGAGCTTTACGATGAGCGCTTGGAGCTCCTTAATCTGCACGAGAAGCGCATCGATTTTGGATTGCACGTCCGCTGACAGTGCGAGGGCAAATGCGGGTGAGGCGAGAAAGACGAGACCGATACTTGCACTAACTACCTTTTCAAACATAGAGAGGAGGGCGCGCGAATTACGCTAGGAATAATACAATAATGCTAGCATACCCCCTCGCGCAAACAAGGTGCACGTACCAGGGGACTAATTTTCTACAGTGATGGTCCCCGTCATGAGCGTCGCAGCTGAATCGCACCGCGAGACGGTCAGATTGCAGTCGGAAACATTGAATACGTATAGATTATTAATGCCAGTTGTAAGAACTCTGTCGCCGGTAAGACCGCCGAAGTATGCCTGCCAGCGATTATTTTGCACCGATGACGTATTGGCAACAACGCCTAGATATCCTGCGGAAGCGTCGTCCATTAACGACGGTTGCGTAGCGCTTAGACTATGCGTTGATGGCGCGATAATTACCTGGACTAAGGAAACTCCTGATTTGGCAAAGCCCGATAAGGTAAATTCGGGTGTATATACCGTAGAACCACTCTGATCAACAGTAGCAGAGTCAGCACCTACCGTAATCTTCACGCTTTTTGTTACCGACCCGCCCGACCCAGTACAAGTGAGTGAGAAGATAATGGTGCTCGCAAGTCCGGGAGTCACCGCCGAACCAGATGTTCCAGCGGCTAAAACAGCATTAGCCAATGTTGCCGGCGCACCATCACCCACCACGCAGGAAGTTGCGTTTGCAGACTTCCAAGTAAGCGTCGTTGTTTGACCGGAGGCAATGTAGACGGGATTTGCAGAAAATTCGAGCGTTGGGACAGGTAGTACATATGTGCTTGTGAATCCAAATGGTGCGTCGCTCTTGTCGTCGATATAGCCCGTGCCATCGGTTTTTTGGCCAGTGACGTAGATTTTGAAGATCGCTCCTGCATTGTCGCCCTCACCCAAGCCAGTCAGTGCCGCTGAAGGCGTCCATAGGACGGAG
This sequence comes from Minisyncoccota bacterium, assembly GCA_036517335.1. GTDB lineage: Bacteria > Patescibacteriota > Minisyncoccia > Phycocordibacterales > UBA2100 > UBA10103. The sequence continues at coordinate 6,936 of DATDWX010000012.1, forward strand.
ACGGAGTTGAGATCTTTGGCCGAGGGCTGGACGTCCTTGTTGATCCAGTATTTCCACTGGTCGTTCTTGTAGAGCGCGACCGCGGCCGAGCTAAGGCCTGTTGACGAGAACTTGATGACCATCTCTTGAGCCGGATTGATTTTCTCGCCACCATTGGGACTCGTGACCTGCAGACTCGCCTGAGTTCCCCCAATGTTGACTTGCACCGAGTCATACCGCGCACTTCCATCGCTCTTGTAGCAATAGAGTGTTGGGCCGAAGCTCTGATGCAAGTACACGTCTCTCGATCCTGACGAAGGCACGGAGCCGACTTGAAACTGACGACTCAAATCTGGATATGCATTATGCAATTCACAACGCTCCACATTGGTCGCAGTCCACGACGCTCTCACAAGCTGACTCGTGTCAACACTAATCGGACCATCGGAGCCATTGATTTTGAGGTCGACAGCCTTCGGCAAGAGAGTGAAGGGTGCATTGCTCCGATCCTCCCCGCCAGTTTTGTTATTCAAGACAAGGACGTAGTACTTACCCGGTGCTGCAAAGTGTTCTGAAGGATTGGCCTCCGATCTAATTACGCCTTCCCAGTGTATCGACGCTTTTCCACTCGGTACGATTCTTCCAACAGTTCGGAACCCTCCTGCGTAGGTGCTATCTGCAACTTCTAAGTACGCGGTTACGTCACTCGGAGGGTTAACGTCGGGATTATAGCCGTATGGAGTCCACGTAATAGTATTCATCGTGCCTATCTCCCACTGCTCGCCGCCGTTGGGTGCGGTAAGCGTTATGCCCGAAGATGGCGATGACGGTCCCACGGTAATCGTTGCAGTGCCGAGAACAACCCTTCCGTTCTCACCCATTCCTGTGAGCTTAGCGGTATAGGTGCCGGGAGCGATATAGGTGTGTGTAAGCAATTGCTTATTGCACGTCTCGTTAGCACGACAGGGCGTACTACCATCACCATAGTCAAACATAAGATCGCTGAAGCCGATTGTCGGACTGTTATGGTCCTCCCTAAATGTCACAGTGAGCGGCGCAGCCCCTGAAGTCGGGGTAGCGGAGAAGGTCGTGTTCGGTTGCGGTGGTGGCGGAGGTGTCGTCCCGCAGGCGACCGCTGCGCGGGTACGGGGACCCATGAGCCCATAGGCAGTGTCGTCGGTCGAGGAAACTATGCCGAGATCCATTTGGAGCTTGCCCACCGCTTGCGCGGTGATGAATCCGTAGTAGCCAGTTGTTTTGGAGCTGAAATAATCTTTGGCATCCAGATACTTCTGAAGGTCGCTCACATCGTCGCCAGTGGAGCCGAGGGTAAGGTTGCGGGAAAGGTCGACGCAAGAGGAAAATGTGCCACCCTGCAACTCCGCGATGAGGGCCTGGAGCTCTTTGATCTGAAGGAGGAGAGCATCGATTTTGGATTGCACATCAGCAGAGAGCGCCGAAGCGAAGAGTGGTGAGGCGAGAAAGACGAGACCGATACTTGCACTAACTACCTTTTCAAACATAGAGAGGAGGGCGCGCGAATTACGCTACGAATAATATGGAAATGCTAGCACCCTCCCCTGCGAGCGCAAGTCGTCGATGTTAGTTATCGAAGAGGTCTTGGTGCGTACCAGTGCGCGCGAGGAGGACGGTCGCGTCATTGGTGTCATAAATGAGCAGCCAATCCGGTGCCACATGACATTCCCAAAATCCCAGCCATTCGCCGGATAGCTTGTGTGGGCGCGCGTGAACAGAAAGCGGTTCAGCTCTGCGCAAGGTAACGACAACAGCACTGAGTTTATCAATGTCCCATCCACGTTTGCTTATGCGCTTAAAATCCCTCTTGAACGAGCCGAGGAGATCGAGAATTTTCATTCATGAAGTCTATCGCTCTTTGAGAATTGCATCAAAGATTTCTTCGGTCGTCCCGGTGTATAGCTTCCTTTTTTTGCCACTTTTAAATTCTGCAAGCGCTCTGCGCGATTCTTTATTAGGTACCCGCACTTCGAAAGGAAGACCATCGTGCAGTACGACCTGCCTCAAAAACATGCTCACTGCGTCTGAGGTATTGACACCGACCTCGCGGAGCACTTTTTGCGCGTCTGTCTTCAGCTTTGTTTCAACTCGCGCGTTTATGTATGCAGTTTTAGCCATACGTGAACTGTATCACGAATGTGTTACATTGCAATGAAGGGATCGAACTACATCCCCGCAATTGCTTGCGCGAGGCTATAGATGAGGGTGCTCCAGGCGCCGCCCAAGACGAATACAATGAGAAGAAGGATCGCCATGCCGATCAATGGGCTTTGCTCCATGCGGTGCCGCCAGGCGCCGTACCCCCGCGCGAGCGAGCGTGGTAGGAACGCCTCGAATACCTTTGAACCGTCCATTGGTGGTATCGGGATCAGGTTGAAAAGGAAAAGCATGATATTGACTGAAACTACCAGAAAAACGATGTCATTGGCTTGTTCCACAATCCCCGAACGGATGATAAGTCCGCCGATGAGTGCGATCACAAGATTGGAAAGCGGGCCAGCGCCTGAGACGAAAGCTTCCGAAAACCGTCCGTGTCGAAGATTGTAGGGATTGTAGGGCACGGGCTTGGCATAGCCGAAAAAGATCGGTGAGTGCGAGAGTGCGAGCATTACGGGCAAAATGATCGATCCAAACAGATCAATGTGTGGGATCGGATTGAGCGTGAGCCTGCCAGCGTAGCGCGCCGTGGGATCACCGAGCATGTCGGCCACATAGCCGTGCATCACCTCATGGATGATCGCAGAGAATATAATTATGGCAACGACGAATATCGCGCTGGTTATGTCCATCGGAGGAGTATATCAAAAGGTTTTGCTTTTTCAGGAAAATGCCGTATTATCTGCGAACTATGGCAAGAACGTGTGACATAACCGGTAAAAAGAGCCAAGTGGGCGGTGGCTATTCAAATAGGACGCGTGCGACCAAATTCAACCCGACTGGCAAACGTCGACGGCAGGTGAATCTACAGACAAAGACACTCTTCATCCCCGAGCTCGGCAAGAAGATCACCGTCGTCGTCTCGGCGAAGGGATTGAAAACAATGCGCAAGCGAGGCGCATTTTTGACGCTGAAGAAAGCGGGGCTTGTTTAAACGCACAGGCTCGGTGCGATGGCGATGGAGGTCGCCATGAAAATTGTATTGTACCTGATCGCCGCAGCAGCGACGATTCTCGTGGGCCCATACGCAATATGGGATTACTTGTCGAGCCGATTTTGGCCGAAAAGACAACCGGGAAAGAAACTGCCGAAACGGAGAGCCGCGCGGTGATCCGCGCGGCTCCATCCTATTTTAGAGAAACTGTTGTCCCATCTGAAACAAATGTCATTCCGCTTTGGGCGATGTATTGCGCACCGACAAATCCGGCAAAGAGTGGCGAAGTCGTGGCCGAGGCACCGTTGTTGATGCTAAGCACGTCCGAATGCAGAGCATCGGCATCCAATCGCACCAAATAATTTTCAATTGCCGCATTGCCACATGAGAACATGAAGGATGTCGCGCCGTAGATGAGACGCATTTCTAGGCATCCGACGCTCGCCGGAGCGCCGGAGAGGTCGCGGTCGGGAAAAAGAATTTCGATATAAGCATGCGCCCTTTCTTGCCCTGAGCCAGTCGAAGGGCCCAGGTCAACGACTCGTCCGCGCTGCAGCGTACCTATGATCATCCCCTTTTTCTCTACATCGGCGAGCGTGCGCGCGAGCGCCAGAGACGCCGGATCGGAGCCGCGAGTGTTGGAGTGAAAGGCATGGCTAACGTGGAAGCGGCGGAGGACATCCACAAGGCCGGTAGTATGCGCTGCATCGGGATGCCCGGCAATCACGACATCGATCGAGCGATCCCACCACGGCATTACCGTGGCAAGCTCGCGCAGTATCCCTGCATCAGATCCGCCGTCTATCAGAACACTTCTACCCGACGGCGAGTCTATGAAAATTACGTCACTCTTCCCCGCATTCAAAAATGAGATAGTCAGAAGCCCGCCGCGATCTTCTCGCAAAGCAGCTGCCCAAACGACCGCTGCTACTGCAAGCAAGATTACGATTGCCCCTCCAGTGATCTTGGAGCTTGTGCGCATATATCCCAGTATACGAGGTTGCGAGCGAACTTCACCTGTGCGAGAGTTGCCACGGCACACCCGGATTGGCCGGGCCATACGAATGAAAGGTTCAGCGCAATGGCTACAACCGCTCCTTCCAAAGTTCACGTCCATCATTTGGTAGGTTTGCCCGAGCCTGAGGCGCTGGAACAGCACCTCTCTGACGATGAGCGGCGGGTCATATCGGCTTGGGAAACCAGTCGCGGTAAATCCACCCTTACGACTCTCGCGCGGCAGATCCGTTTGGAGGCAGCGCTGCGTATCAACGGCGGTGAGGCGCAAAGGGCGATCATCAGCCCTGAGTTCTATCGGGCCTACCGGGAATACTTCAACACTGAATACATACATGTGACCGTGGCGGACCTCGTCGCGGGTCTAGATGACTTTTTCAGGGTTCCAGTGGTTCTCTCGAAAGAAGACGAGAGAACGCTCCTTTTCGACGATCTGTACTTCGACCGAGTGACCGTCATGTACCTAAGGCGCGGCAACCTTCTGGACTTCGGAATATTCCACAGTGGGACTGTCGTCGGCGTCGATTCTCCGTTGATGTATCTCGGACGCCTCACACACTGTCTCGAACGCATACCGACCAGCACGGAGGACATGGCGAGGGTCGTGGAGGCCCGGGGATGGATAAACTGGCTTAAGCGAAAACGTCTCATCGCTGAAAAACCTTGGCTCGGTGTGCTTGCCTAAGACCAAATCCGGAAGCCCGACGCCGTGCGCGCCGGGCTCCCTTGTTTCTGGAATAGTGGAAAACCTGCTTTACAACCCCACGGGCATGGTATTATGAGCATATTAGCCTCTGGCGTTAGCATTAATTTCAACAATTATGAAAGTTGAACGCATGATATTAATCGCATTTTTCGGCAACTACCTGGTCAATAACGTTGTCGCCGCGCTGGCCTCTCTCGTTCCTGCCGCACCCGGCTCGACGAGCATGTTTACAGCACAGTATATAACTTTTAGCGTCCTGGGAGCGGTCATGATCGGTGTCATGTCGTGGTGGTACCTACAGCGTCTCTCTCGCGCGGGCGCACTGGTATCGGGCGCCATCTTTGGTGGCGTCGGGTTCGTTGTCGCTATTGCCACGGCTTTCGTGACGGGCGTTGCTGGCGACCTCTTGCAGTTCGGATCGCTCTCGCACACGATGGCAGTGATCCCCAAGTTCGGTCCCTATATAATTAACTACACGACCCTCGTCCTCGTGGGTCTGTGGATCGTGCCTGCGCTCTTGGTGGGCTGGCTCATGCAATGGCGGATGAACTCCCCGGCTCCGTCGCCTGCCATGCCGCGCCCGATGATCTAGATTGAGTGCCGGGCCTAGACAACGCCTCATCGAGGCTCCGCTAACGTGGAGCCTCGATTTTTGGATGCAGATACCACGCACCTCCAAATATTGCCGCGTATGCACCGATCATCCACCACGCACTGAACGCTCCGACGGAAAGGTCGGCAAATGGAAGCGACGCGAAAAACTTGCCTATGCCTATGATGTATGCGAGTAGTATATATGCTGGAAACGCGAGCGGTACGGCGAGTGAGCCAAAAAGTGCGCCGCAAATGCCTGCGGCGAGAGAGAGGAGCATCGCCCACGGCACGGCTATCAGCGCAAAAAGGTTGGCAGGCAGTGCGTAAATGGCTAATTGGCCGTTTTGGTAGAGGAGGATCGGCAGCACTGCGAGCTGCGTACCAAGGGTGGAGCTGGCGATCTCACGCAGGGCAAATTTCTCCGGGATCCATAGCAATCGCTCCGCAAAAAGTGGGCCAAAGAGCACGAGCCCGAGCGTTGCAAGCACCGAAAGCTGGAAGCTCGGATCAAATGCAAGTACAAATGGATTCCATGCGACGAGAATAAGAGCAACACTGGCCAGTGCGCGACCTGCGAGAAAGGTTCTGCCCGTTGCTTTCGCGAGGATTACCACGAGCGCCATCAATCCCGCGCGAGTGGCACTTGCGGCACCTCCCGACATCAGGATGAAGAACGCAACGACGCTCCCTGCAGCGCTCCATTGCAGCAAGCGCGGGGCGCGCTGCAGCAGCCAGGCTAGCGCATTTAACACGAGCGTGATGTTGTATCCGGAGAGGACCACCACGTGGATGAGTCCGACATGCTGGAAATCCGCCGCGAGCGATTTTCCGATAGATCTCTTATCGCCCACCGTAATACCGCCAGAGAGTCCCGCTTCTGGCTCTGGTAGCGCAGCAGCAATGCCACGGAGGAACGTCCCCTTGACCCAGATCGCCCCTGCTCTGACAGGATTGCCCGCCCAGGCGGCGCCTTGCTTTTTCTCCGCCTGCGCGAGTGAGAGTTGATACGTGATTCCTTGCGCCGCAAGGTATTGCGGATAAGCAAATTGTCTGCCGATTCCTGTATCAAATGCCTCGGGTTCGCGCAACGTCCCGAATGCCCGTACCACATCGCCGTACGCAACGTCGGCGTGCGCCGGTAGAATAGCGAGCACGCCGACGGCAACCTTCGTTGATGTCGAAGACGTGGTGAGATGCCGGGCATCGATCGTGATGCGCACCGAATTGTCGCGCACGTCCGGCTCGGCGGCAACGACACCCTCTATCAGCATCTGCTCGTTCAAATGTGCGGTGAGAATAGGATCGCCCGAGAGCGCCGCCATATCCATGCGAATAATTCCAGCCGCGACTGCAAGCAGCGCCACGAAAAAAACCATGCCCTGTCGACGCTTTGACCTACCCGAATGACCGAAGTCATTCGGTCGGGCGGGTATATCAAAGTACGCGTACGCTCCGCCAGCGCATCCGATCAGAACAAAAAACGCCGCGAAAACATGACCGAGCGGGAAAAACGAGCCCCCGGCAACGCCGAGCAAGAATCCTCCGACGACCGCCCAAAAAATCCCTGCCCCGTTAGATGCAAACGGCGACCCCATCGCTCCATACTAGCGCAAAGTATCTAATGGGGCTTCCGGACATTATCTATTGCTTGGGCTTATCGAGCTTTTCCAGCCGGAGCAGCTTGAAGATCAAAAATATGACCAAACAGAGGATGAGGAAATTGATCAGGACGGAAATAAAATCACCGATCCTGAATGCACCCACCGTATAGTCGGCGAGGCCATCCGCCCTGCCGATAAACACTCCCGCAAGGGGATTTACGATGTCATCGATCAAAGCCTGTACCAACTTTTGGGCTGCGCCACCAAAAATAAAACCGATCGCAAGGCCAGCTACCCCACGTTCGCGAATGAAATCCACAAATCCGGCAAACGCGCTCTTCGGCAGAGCGAGGATTGTCCGCTGATTACCCCGCTCTATTTGCGCATCATCCATACCAAGATTATAGCTCCTCATCGATAGCTTTGTTAACAAGCGCATCAGCATCTTTGTTTTTCTCGCGCGGTATGTGCGTGAAAGAAGCCTTGGGCATTGATGCGAGGAGGGATTTTACTTGCATAAAACGTGGTTTCAGCTCCGGTGCCTTTACCTTATAGCGGCCCTGCATCTGCCGGACGATGAGTTCGCTGTCCATTTTTATCTCCACCTCCATCTTTGATATTTCTGTGCCAAACAGCTCGCGGGCGGCGGTGAGCGCCCGGATCAGCGCTTCGTACTCGGCCACATTGTTGGTCGTCTTCCCCAAATAATCAGAGATTTCCCGCACCGCCACTCCCTTTTCATTCAAAATCACGGCTCCCGCGCCCGCCGGTCCAGGATTCCCGCGCGCCCCCCCATCGGTATAAATAGAAATTTTATTCATAGCGGAAGATTAGCACGCAGAGGGAGCCATCCGCCTGCCCCGTACCAAGCTTTGCTTTGGTGCGGGGTGTAAATAATTAGCTTTGACACGGGGAAAATCTATCACCTCGGCAGCACGTCTACAATCCGCAGCGCCAAACCCCCGCGAAATGCATCCTGTTGGAGCGTCGCGAGGACGTTTACGGCACCGCCGGAAACAGGCGGATGCGTGAATTGCTCGGGACCCTTGAAAAACTCGAATGCGCGAATAGATGTGCCGCTTGTTTGGCACTCAAGTATCACTTCCACATGATTTTGTTCCCTGCCGAAGCGCTTTACCCGTCCGATGGTCGTACCAGCCACAAGGAATACCGGCTTCGTATTGCCGACACCAAATGGCGAAAGACGAGAAATATCCGCCAAGAGTCGCGATGAAATTTCGGAGAGGGGGAGTGCCGCGTCAAACGCGGCTTTACTTCCGTCAACATTGGGTATTTTCCTAGCCGCGTTTGACGCGGCGAGATACAAATCCTCATGCAGTGTATGTACACGCTGCGATGCCACGGTGAATCCACCGGCGTTCGCGTGACCACCATACTGCTCAAACACATCAGGGGCATTGGCAAAGAGATCGACGAGTGAGACTTTGCCGTCGGAGCGGCACGAGCCCTTAAGCGCTCCCGAAGCGTCGCGTCCCCAGAGGCACACCACCCCGCCGCGCTCACCCATCACGGAATTCGCCGCAAGCCCGAGGAGCGCTGGCTTCCACGCGGTGTCGCCGAGGACGGTGACGGGCGTGCCTATACCGAATCGCTCGCGTGCACGCTTCTTGGCTTGCTTGACGATGCTGGCGACCACACCTTTGCGTTGATTGTTCAGTTGCTCAAGCTGGTGTGCAAGCGATTCTGCTTCTGCGCGACTGCGCGTCGTGAGCAACTGAAACGCGAGGTCGGGATGGTCCATACGAGAAGCGGCATTCAAGCGCGGCGCGAGCGAAAAGCCGATATCGTCTTCGGTGATCGCGCGCTGTGAAATTCGCGCGCTCGCACAAAGTGCGATAATTCCCGGCCGCGGCGATTTGCGCAGAACTTGCAACCCCCAATGCACGAGTACACGATTTTCTCCGGTCATCGAGACCATATCCGCGATGGTCGCGAGCGCAACCACGTCGAGGAGCCACTTTTCCCATCCTTCGGGAATTGCAAGAAATTCTTGGCGTTTGCGGCGCTTTCCTTCGGCCAGAGCCGCTTGCACGAATTTGAAAGCGACCGCGGCACCGCACAGGTGCGGAAACGGATATCTATTCAATTTTGGGTTTACGACGGCCACCGCCTTTGGTATTTCCCCCATCGCCTCGTGGTGATCGGTGATGATGACGTCAACGCCCGCGTCAGACGCGGCTCTTGTAGCGGCCACACCGTTGATGCCTACGTCGGCGGTAATGATGAGCTTTGCGCCACGCGCGGCGAGTTCTTTCACCGCGCTTGCATGAAAACCATAGCCCTCGATGTCACGGTGCGGCAGATACACTTCGAAATTTTCGTACCGGATCTTTTTCAGAAAATCCGAAAGCACCACCGCGCCGGCAATCCCATCGCAATCGTAATCGGTGTAGAGCGCAATGCGCTCCTGCCGCTCGAGCGCCGAAAAAAAACGCTCCAGCGCTTTCTCCATGTCGGAGAGCAACATCGGGTCCTGCAGGTGCTCATCGAAAGAAGGGTTGAGAAATGCCGCGATATGCTCGTCCGATTCGATACCTCGTTTGGTGAGCAAACTTCGCAGCAGGTCCGAAACTTCCATTTCGCGCATTGTAGCATCTCGTCCTCAACGCTTGTACTTGCTTGTTTTTTCCGACTCAAACCTACATACACTAACTTCACGCTATAGCGTAGGTTAAGTGTATGTTGGCAAATCGCGGACCGGGCAGCAGCGCGGCAGCCGTAATAGCGTGGCGTCTTTGTCGGAAAAGACTGATCGGGATCGGTTTGGGTTCATTGGTGAACGTTATTGTCGTTGATATTTCGCTCATGTTTCAACTTCAAGTAAAGTCCCCAAGTTGTTAGGCTCAAAATACTCACGATCAGCAAAATCAGTGCAATTACAGTAGCGGCTGAATTATCAAAAATAGACGCCGTCTTTTTAGTCAAGTTTTTCCACGCAGGATTGGTTTCTGTGTAGTTGTATGCGTCTAGTATATAAGTCCCATCTTTTTTAATTGTGACCCCCCATGTTGCGAATGGGCATTTTGAGACGTGATATAGCATTCGAGCCTTCAAATATTCCTCACCATCTAAGGACTGGTTTTCATAAGAAGGGTATGAAATATAATACGGTTTTTCCTTGTCTACCCGGCAATCGTACGGAAGACTGGCGTTATTAAATATCTCTGTTGCTTGATTTAATTCAGGAAAAAATCGGTAGTCTGTTCCGCTCGGCAACTGATAGTTTGTATTCCGCCCGTCTTTGAGATCCAATGAAATATTTGCTTCACACTCGAGGCAATCGTCTGAGGCGAGATACGCCCCATTCTCTAGAAGATCGGCGCGGACTACCGGAAAACGCCCTGCAAATTCATTGATCCTCGGGTCATTTTCAAAAGAAGCAATGGCCTTCCGTATATGGTCTGGGTCTGCAAAATCTGTTTCCGAAATTATTCTTTTGTCGGTAAGAGATAGTACAAGTGAAAAAGTTGCTTGGTAGACTATAGAAAATTTTGAGAACTCCTTCGGTGTGTGCAATTGCACATTTATTTTAGTTGTATTAGAACTTTTGTAGATACAACCGTTGACATTAGTTTGAACGCCTTCCCATTCTTTTAGAAATGTGAATTGCGGATTGTCTAGTACAGCAAGGTAGTCACTTTTTTCAACTTCCGAGAGAATGTTATCGCACGGCGGGGGCGTTGGGGGTGTAGCAAATGCATTGGAAGGGATCGAGAGTAGGAACAGTAAAAACGAAGTGGCAATTAGCGCGACCGATCTTTTCAACATAGCACCCCTCATATGGTTTCGTTGTATCATCGTTATGGTAGACCCTTTAAGCGGGTGGCTCTTTAGGTGATACTCCCAACCATCTGGTAGCGGTCATACAACGCGACCACCATTGGCAATATCAACAACCCCACGAGCGCTGCGTAGGCTAAATACCCAACGGTAAGCGAATATTGCTTGTGGTAGAGCGTAACAACGATCCTCACCAGAGCAAACAAGAACAGAGCTATTGTCACCAAAATTAAAGCCGGTCCTACAAAAATAAGTGGACCAAAAAACGCGACATTGTTTAGGGAGACAGCAAGGAACGCCAGTGTACCGAGGGAAAGGATAAGGAGTCCCCATATGGCCACGCCCATTCTAAAGACTTTTTCAGTAGTGTTCCCATTTGCCGAAAAGAAATTCTTCATACAATATCTAGCATAGCACCCATGCCATGCGAAAGTAAACTGAGGTATACTTTTGACATGACAGGAACAGATTGTATCTTTTGCAAAATAGTGAAGCGTGAGATTCCGGCAGAGGTGGTGTACGAGGATGACGATTTTTTAGCGTTTCTTGACATTCGTCCGCAGGCGCCGGGGCATACGCAAGTGATCCCTAAGAAGCACTATCGGTGGGTCTGGGACGTGCCCAACGTGGGCGCATACTTCGAGGTTGCGCGAAAAATTGCGTTGGCGTTGCAGACGGCCTTCGGCTCAATTGATGAAATACACTCGCGCGTCATTGGCGAGGAAGTTCCCCACGCGCATATTTGGATCTACCCCGCACCGCAAAAAGCACACGGTGATAAAAATGATTTCAAAGGCAACGCGGAAAAGATCCGCGCCGCTCTTCGATCGTAGAGTATCGGTGGCTACTATTGTGCGGTACAAGCACCCTCGTATAGGAAGGTGGCTCGGGCGGCGTTTAGTTTGCAACGATTGGAGAATGTTTGGGGTGGACAGATCGCCTCGCATGTCTCTCCGAGAGGACAGCTCGTGGCGCAGCCGGTCTTGCCGCACACCGGCGCGTATTCCGTGGTACACACTGTGGGACCGGTAGGTGCAGGAGCGGGCGGCTGTTCGGAGACCGTACACGATCCTGTATGAACAAAGGTTGCTTGAGCAGAGTCGAGTTTGCAGCGATTTGCGTACGTCTGCAGCGGACACAGGGCTTCACAAGTAGTCCCTTCAAGACAGCTCGTCGCACAACGCGATTTGCCGCACACCGGTGCGTATTCTGTCGTGCAGAGAGTAGTCGTGTTGCCAACGCCCACCTGCTGACCGCACCACACTTTGACACGTTCTCGAGAGAGCGGTCCAAATATGCCGAGTGCCGACACGCCTTCCGACGTTTGCCATTTGGCGACAGCCTGCAGCGTGAGAGCGCCATAGTAGCCCGTCGCGCCTACAGAGAGGTAGCCCCCATCGTGGAGAAACTCTTGTAGACCTGAAACATCGGCACCCTGCGCACCCTGCGAGAGATTGCGATAGAGCACGGTGCAGATACGCGCATTTGACGAGGGCGGAATCGTCACAGTAGTAGTCGAGGTGGCCTGCTGGCTGACCAGGTCAGCAATTTTTATTTGTAGAACACGCACCTGTTCAAGGAGATCATTGAGCTGGGTTTTCAAATCGCCGACCGTGAGCGCGGACGCAGCAATCGGCGCACCAAGAGACGCGATAAGCGCCAAGGTAAGAAGTACTCTTTTCATCATAGGTAAGACGAAATGATGCTAATGCGCTTACAGTAGCATAGTTTACCCAGCACCTAGAACGCCCTGCGCTTGTACCCAGGGTTGAGCCCGCGTTTAGAGCCGCAAGGTTTAACGCCCTGCAGTCTCAACTAGGTGCTGTGTTTATGGACTATCAAGGCCTAATTCCAACAAGGAATGACAGGTTCGCCTATCTTCTCTTCTAGGTATTTCACTGCTTCTGCTCTGCCACCGAGGGTATCAATGAGACCAGTCTCAAGCGCCTCCGCCCCAAGGACAGCTGAGCCATCTGCGAGAGATTTTATAGTATCAACACTCTGGTGACGATACTCTGCCACGAGTCGAATGAAAAGCTCGCTCGATATGGCCAACTCGCGCTCTATGAGAGAGCGCTCAGCCTCGGTCAGGGGCTTGCTGGGGTTGAACATATCTTTGTACGGTCCCGAGGAGAGTTGCTCGTACCTAAAGCCATCTTTTTTGTCTTTCTCGACCTGGCTCAAGTATGAAAGCGTCGTGCCGATAGAACCGACAATCGAGCCTTCGAGAGCATAGATCTTGTCGCTCGCCGCTGCGATGAGATATGCAGCAGAAAGACCACCTGTGTGGATCACGGCAACCGAAGGTTTTCCAAAACCGTGTATGGCCCTGGCGATCTCTTCCCCCGCTGCACCTGTTCCACCACTCGAATCTACATCAATGAGCAGCGCCTTTATATTTGAGTTGGCTGCGGCGGTGTCGAGCGAGTAGCGTACGTTGCTCGCCGCTGTGTAATTGGGCGTGAGCAGCATGCCGCTGCCATCACTCGACGATATGGTATCGCTCACTGGCACATCAGCCATCGTTCCGACAATGTTGCCGTATATTTGCAGGTCGAGGACATTACATGAGTCGGAAAACGCGGCCCCGGGAGAGCGGGCGAAGTTATTGGCGTCTGACCTGCCGACCATCCAGACGATTGCCGCAGTGAGGAGTGCTGCACCGAATGCTGCCGCAAGAGCAACGGCAAGAGTGAAATGTTTCGGCTGCGTCCCATCCATTGGCTCCACAATACCATCTGCTTCACGATGACAAAGGATGCAGCGGTGGACAATTTATTTCAACGCTTCGATCCCCGGCAGAGTTCCTTTCAGTAGATATTCCAGCATCGCGCCGCCGCCGGTCGAGAGGAAGCCGAGAGAGTCTTCGGGGATACCGCTCTCTTGGATCGCGGCGATGGTGTCGCCGCCGCCGATGACGGCTTTTGCGCCGTTTGCGACGGCTTTTGAGATAAGTTCGGCTATTGAATGCGTATAAGCGACGTACCCTGCCTCATACAATCCTGTCGGGCCGTTCCAAAGAATGAATTTTGCCTCTGCGATCAAAGGCGCTATTTGTGCGATCGAATCGGGTCCGATGTCGACTATTCGTTCATCTGCCCCAACCTCTTGCGGCTTCTTGACCAGCGCTTGTTTGTTGGGCCGCTCCACCGTGACATCGGCAGGCGCGAGGAAATGCGGGTTGTTCAAAATATCCGCGCTCGGCAACTCTTTTGAGATGAGGGAGACGCCTACTTCCATTCCTCTTGCTTTGAATACATCGTTGGCGAGAGCACCGGCGATGAAAAGATGGTCGTATGTATTCAGCAGTGATTGGATGAGTGGCGCTTTCGTCTCGAATTTTGCACCACCCAAAATAGCAAACGATGGCGCTTCCGGATGTCGCGCTTGCTCTAACTGTTTGATTTCGTCGCGCACGAGGAGCCCGGCGTAGTGCGGCAAAAAATTCGGCACGCCGACCATAGAGGCGTGGGCGCGATGTATTGCCGAGAACGCATCGTTGACATAGATGTCGCCAAAAGCAGCAAGTTCGCGCGCAAAACCTTCGTCGTTGCTTTTCTCCCGCGGATCGCGGCGCAGATTCTCGAGGAGTGCGATCTCGCCATCCTTTATAGATTGCACTGCGTGCTGGGCGATGGCTCCGGTGAGATCGGGGATGAAAACTACCGGGAGGTAACGCTTGAGAGCGCGCGCGACGGGTTCGTCTGAGATTTCCGGATCGCGTCCGATATGGTTCAGTATGATCGTGCGCGCACCTGCGTTTTTCAAATATTCCAGGGTTGGACATGCTTTCTGAACGCGAAAAAAATCTACGACTTCGCCCGACTCGGTGAGGGATAGGTCGAGCCCAGCGCGCACCAATACGCGCTTCCCCCTCAATTCGCTCGCGGGAATTTCGTCAATACACTTCATACTACGCTCTTGGAAATTGCAGAGAGGAGCGCGGCAAAACGTTTCGAATCCACGCTCACATGACCCACAAGGAGCCCCACCACGTCGCCCCCCGCGAGCATTGCGGTAGCGTTCTCTTCAGTTGCCGCACCACCATAGATGATTTTTACAGACATACTCCCCTGGCCAAGAAGATCAACGATGGACTTCCTGATGAAGATTGCCATCTCGTGCATGTCGCGTGGGCTCATGCTCTCCTCACCACCGATCGCCCAGATCGGCTCGTAGGCTACGATCACTCGCGCTGCCTGAGTAGCCGTCAGTTCCCCAAATACAGCGCGTAGCTGCTCGCTCACGATAGTAAAATGCGCGCCCCCCTGATCACGTTGCCGCTCACCGACGCACAAGATGGGCGTGAGCTTGAGAGCGAGCGCGGCCGCCACCTTCTTTCGGGTGTCTTCGTTGGTCTCACCGCGCGCGCGACTTTCGGAATGCCCCACGATGATGTACGAGGCGCGCGCATCTTGCGCCTGCGCCATCGAGATCTCACCCGTTTGCGCGCCCGCTTTTTCCCAGTGTCCGCCCTGCAGGGCAAAAGCGATGCGCTTACCCTTGTAGAGAGCCGAAAGTGGTCGCAAAAAGATCACGGGGGGCGCTACTACGAGCGTGACGCCGCGAGAGCGCTCTGCCGCTTTCCTCGTCGCTTCAAACAGGCCCCTGGCCTCGCGAAAGGTAGGTGGGTTCATTTTCCAATTGGCTATTACAAGTGCACGCATTGCCGGGATTCTATCATGGCAGAAGATATACGACAGAATTACATGATAAAATCACTGTTACATGAAGCACTCCGGCAACCGAGGGGTGAGTTTGGTTGAAGTGTTGGTCGTCATCGCCATCCTCGCTGTGCTTTCCGTGATCACATTTCAGACGTTCTATAGGATGAACTCGAACAAAGCCATCGAGACCGATACGCTTCGCGTCCTTCTCGAATTGCAGAAGGCGCGCTCCCTCACGCTGTCGTCGAAGAATTCAAGCCAGTATGGTGTCCACTTCGCCACCACGAGTGTCACGATATTCAAAGGCACAACCTTCGACGCGGCAAGCTCGACCAACCTCACTATGACATTGAGTAAAGCCGTCAACATTGCCACCACGTCTCTCGCAGGTGGGGGAGCGGACGTCATTTTCAAGCGCCTGACCGGTGAGACATCGCACTATGGCACCACGACGCTGTCGCTTACGGCATCGTCTTCAGTCACAAAAACCATTATGATCTACGAAACGGGCGTTGCGGAGATACAATGATCCATATGAGGTTTCAGGTTTCAGGTTTCAGGTTTCAGAAAAGATCCGGGAGTAAGCTTAATGATCTCCTCATCTCTGACACCTGGAACCTGAAACCTGTTCATACTGGCTTCGTCCTCATCGAAGCGCTGGTGGCGTCCGCGATCGTTGCGGTAGTCCTCGCAGGGGTGATCGGTGCACTGCTGCTCACACTGCGCGCCGCGCTCGGTAACAACGCGAAAGTACAGTCGGCATTTCTGGCAGAAGAAGGACTCGAGGCCGTGCGCATTCTGCGTGATGACAGTTGGAGTGCAAACATTGCCACACATTCCTCCGGGGTGGATTTCTATCTAGCGTTTGATGGCACGACATGGCGCGCAACGAGCACGAACGCTTTTATTGACAACACTTTCGAGCGCGCGGTGGTGCTTGAGGATGTGTACCGAGACGGCAGCCACGACATCACAGAGAGCGGCGGCACGCTCGACAACAACACAAAAAAAATCACCGTCTCGGTCTCTTTGCTCGATCATGGCGCGACGACGACACGCGCGCTTTCTACCTACCTGACCAATATGTTCAATAATTAATATGGCAGAACAAAATATACAGAATAGAGAGCGGGGCACTTCTCTGATCGAAATGCTGATCTACGCGGGCATTCTCATCATCGTGATGGCCGTTGTCGTGAGCACGCTGCTTGCACTCTCACGCTCGTACCGCACGCTGAGCGCAGCCCAACGAGTAGAATCGGCGGCCGAAAGTTCGCTCGATCGCATACTCCGAGAAGCACGCGCGGGAGAGAGTATCGACACTGCGCAAAGCGCTCTCGCCACTTCTCCCGGGCAATTGACACTCAATACGACCGACGAAGATGGCGCTCCGACAACCATCCAGTTTTTCCTCTCCGGGCAGGCGATCCATGTCAATGAGGGAGGTACGTACATCGGTCCGCTCACTCCTACATCAACCCGTGTCACCAACCTCGTATTTCGTCGTATCCCAACCGCGCATTCGGAGGCGGTTAAGATCGAAATGACCATTGAGAGCGGCGAGGGCCCGAGCTATCGGTCGAAGATATTTTACGGGACCGCGGTGCTGCGAAGATCGTACACTGAGTAGCCTATGAGAGAACAGAGAACAGAGAATAGAGAACAGTATCGTAAAATAAGGTCGGATTTTTTCTGTTCACTGTTCACTGTTCACCATTCACTGCAATCCGAACGCGGGCAGGTCCTCTTGGGAGTTGCCGTCTTATTCACTATCGTGGTAACCACCATCATACTCGGCCTGGTATCGCCGATCATTCGGCAAATAGAGATCGGCAACGATTTCCGACTATCACGACAGAGCTACTTCGCTGCCGAGGCGCTCGGTGAAGATCTTGTCTACCGCTTCAAGACCGGCAAGCTGACACCCTCGAGCGCGTCCCTTACACTTGGGGATGCTAGCGCCACTGCCATCGTCGTTTCAGGGCTCAATACCCAAGAGATCACTTCCACAGGCACTCTCCATGAGCTCTACCGTGTGGTCAAAATTTCGCTCCAGCGGGGAACGGGCATTTCGTTCAATTATGCAATCCAATCCGGTGAAGGCGGCTTCGAGCTGCGCAACAGTTCGAGCATCTCGGGCAACGTGTATTCCGCAGGACCGGTATTCGGTGCTGGCAATGTGATTCGCGGCGGCGTGATTTCGTCTGGTCCAAACGGCATCGTCTGGGGCATTCATGCCACGAGCTCCGTCTACGCGCATAGCGTAGGCGCGGATTTGCAGGCGACCATTGTAGATAAGGACGCCTACTACGCGACCTCCACGGTCAATACCACGGTAAGCGGAGCCTCCCATCCTGGGAGCCCCGATCAGCCGACCATTCCGCTTCCGATATCTGATAGCCAGATAAGCGAGTGGGAGGGCGAGGCCGCGGCAGGCGGCACGATAAGCTCGTGCGATGGCAACGGCGATTACACTATCAATTCCAATACCACGCTCGGCCCCAAGAAAATAACGTGCAACCTCATAGTCAAAAACACAACGCTTACCGTGACCGGCCCTTTGTGGGTGGTCGGCGATATCACGACCGTCACCAATCCCACCATCAAAATGGATCCGAGTTTGGGGAGTCAAAATGTCGCCATCATCGCCGACAACCCGGGGAATCAATCCGGCAGTGGGGTCATCAGTATCAATCAGGGAACAATATTCGAGGGATCAGGATCCACCGGATCGTATGTATTCATGATCTCCCAAAACAACAGCGCAGAAACGGGAGGTACCAACGATGCGATCACGCTGAGCCAAAGCTCTACCGCGCTGGTCGCGTACGCAAGTCACGGGCAAATTACGCTCAGCCAGAGTGCCAACGCGAGTGAAACCACAGGGTACAAGATCCTCCTCACGCAAAGCGCCGAGGTTACCTACGACACCGGCTTGCCATCCACCGTGTTTGACTCTGGTCCTTCGGGTGGCTATGCGATCACGAGCTGGCAAGAGGTGCAATAACGGGCGACTCTGATGTCCGTTCCTCCGCGACACATTTTTGGGGTCGGGTAATTTTCTGCTGAAAATTCCCTCCCTCTTGCTCCGTCGCGCTGCGAGAGACCCCAAAAATGTGTCGCGGAGGAATCCTTCTAGGGGCGTTTTAATTAATGCTCTGCGTCACCTGGTAGATTGGCGCGATGATAGAGAGAGCGAAGAAGCCGACAGCTCCGCCGATAAGGAGCATAAGGAACGGCTCGATAATAGTGGACATATCTTTGGTTTTACGGTCCACCTCGTCTTCGTAGAAAACGGCGAGATTTTTCAACATATCTGCCGTCTGTCCCGTTTCCTCGCCGACCGCCATCATTTCACCGACGAGGGGCGGATAGAGATGTTCATAGCGTATAAAGGTCGCGGATAGCGTTTCTCCCTCTCCGACGCGTTTACTCGCGACCAGCAGCACTTCCTGAAAGTAGGAATTTTGTACGACATCGCGAGTGATGGCGAGCGCCGTGAGCACATCGACGCCAGAAGAGACGAGCGATGCGAGCGAGCGAGCAGTGCGAGCGGCGTTGACTTCCCGGACCATCTCACCGATCAGTGGGAGGCGCAGAAAAATCCAGTCGAACACCTTCTTTCCCGCGCTGGAACGCAGCCCCACATACACAAAGGCGATGAAGAACACGAGCGCGCCGAGCGCAAAGTATGTGTGCTCGGTGAGTGCGTTGCTTATCACTATGATGACCCGTGTCGGAAGGGGAAGGGTTGCCTTCGAGGCCTCAAATGTGGCGATCAGGGTAGGTACGACGAAGATCATCATCAGAGTGCCGATCCCAAATACCACGATCAGGACGATCGTGGGGTACATCATCGCACTCCGTATCTTTTTCTTCAGGCCGTGCATGCGATCCATTTGATCAGCAGTGAGTTTGAGCGATGAGGCGAGGTCGCCACTCTCTTCACCGGCGCGCACCATCGCGACCATGAGCTTCGAGAACACGCGCGGAAATTTAGCGAGCGAAGCATTGAGCGTGTTGCCTCTTCTCACTTCAGAGCCGATTTCCGACACAACCACTTTCAGGCGCTGGTTTTTGGTTTGTCGCTCTATCACCGCAAGGGTCCGCGAAAGCGAGAGACCGGCAGAGAGCATCGCACCAAGGTTTCGCGCAAAAATAATTTTTTGCTGTTCTGTTACACGTGTAATCTTGGCGTTCCAATACGCCGCCGACCATATGGTCCCCGAACTATCCTCGTTGACGTGGAGCAAGCGCCCTCCTTCGCGCCGTATGACCTGGTAGAGTTCGAAGCGATCACTCACGTCGGCGATACCATGATAGACCTCGCCCGTGCCCTTTTCCGCCGTGTATGAGAATTTGGCCACAGCTTAAGTATAGGCTATGGAGTGGCAGATATGGACGAGTAATACACAGATATCTTAAGCCTCTGCTGCGCTCATCAATCTTGCACGTGCTCGGATGGGGCAGGTGTATCCTCCTTCTTCGAAAGAACGGTGAATCCGAACAACGCGATGATCACCAGACCAGCAAATCCGATTCCCACCCACGGGATCCACTTGTATTTTTCTGTGAGGCGACTCTCTTCGGTATCGCACGCATCCCCTTTGCCGTCGCCGTCCGTATCCATCTGATTCGCATTCGGTGCGTCAGGACAGTTATCACGTACATTTGCGACACGATCGTTATCAAAATCCTGACACGTATCGCCAAGTCCGTTCTGATCTATGTCAGCCTGATCGGGATTCGCTATAGAGACACAATTGTCACGCAAATCCTGTATACCGTCGCCATCCACATCTGCCGGAATATATGCCGAATTGTTTTTGGTGGGTACCGCAGCAATACGGCGAATGTCGCTTGCACCAGCGAGATTACCGGCTTCGCTTGTGGGTATAGTCACGCTGCGATCCGCATTAAAGTAGATTTGGTACGAATGGTTCGGCTGGGCAAGAAAACGCAGTGATCGAGTATCGCGAGATACGGCATCTTCGACAAGCCGCATCTCTACGATCCGCAGAGGTTGTATATGGGTCAGCTCAATGATCCAGTCCGCGGCGCGCGTCTGCGGGAAACGCACGCTTGTTGAATCAAGTGGCTTCTCCGCGACCACGACTTTCCCATTTGCGCCTGCGTGGATCGCGATCGTCTTGGGCAGTGCGACGTTGTTATCAAGCGTGATGGAGAGCGATGATGCTGTGATCGCACGCGCTGAAAGAAGCCTGATCGTCGAGCGAACCGGCCGATCCCCCGGTACGTCGAACGACGCATACGTAGAGGGATCGTTGTCTGCCAGCGCGCTTGCATGAGCCTGCACGTCGTCGCTTGTGGCAGAAAAAGCGGTAGGCGCCGCAGTCTCAAAAAAATACGACGGCTCGAAATGGTCTGCGATCGTATCAAGCACGGCGAAACCAGATCGCTCTAGAAAATCCCTATCGAAGGGTACCTGCACCACAGTGGGAACGACAATGCCGATCTGCGCCTCCGCAATATCTTTATACTGCTGATACGCGCTTAAAATGGCAGCTGAATCTCCAGTTTCTGCATTTGCCGCAGATGCAGCGAAACATGCTCCGACCATGAGGGTAGCCACGAGAATGTACCGCCCTATGTTATGCCTTGATATTTTCATGTATGACATTCTGTTTTTTCGCGCGTCCGAGAAATGCCGTACTCATGAGCAGTGTGCCGATGAGGAAAAAGGTAATGATGCGACCGGTAAGTTCCATCTGCCAGACATCGACAACGAGCAGACGCCCGACTACCAGCACCAGAAGTATTCCGCCATAGGCGCGCACGCCCTTATCCGCGCGCGTCGTGCCGAAGATATATGCGGCGATACCGGCTACCGTGTATACGAAGAGGGCGATCATGACAGCCGTATCCGGGTTTTGCGGGAATGCCGCGTGAAGTGAGAGCCACAGGAGCACGAATGCGTAGACCGAACCGATTACAAAAAGTACCGCGTTTGATTTTTTAACATCGTCCGAAGCGGTCGCGTGCGCGGCCTTGAAGAACACTCCGCCGAGGCCAAAAAATGTAACGGTCAGTATCGCGAGTACGAAAAAGTGTTCGTTGAAAACAGCGAACTGCCAGTCGCGTGAAATGACGCTCGCGAATGACAGTATCGCTGGCCCTATGAGGAGGAGGGTCGCTCGCTGTGCAGCGGCCACTTCTTTCGTGAGCGCGAAAAGAACGATCGCAACTGCTGCAGATTCGAGGGTATATGCGATAGTAAGCGCAGCACCGCTTAATTCTATGGCGGTTGCTGCAGCGATGTATCCGATACCGATCGCTGAATACAGAAAAAGTGGAACCCTTTCTTGACTAAAACGAAATACGATAAAAGCCGCCACGATGAACGCTACTGCCCACGCCGCAATTATAAGACTCTGCAATTCCTTGGGGGCGGCAAAGTAGATCCACGCAAGCAAGAGGAGTGCGTTCCCGCCAGCGGTCAAGAGATCGGGCATTGCACCCTTCCCCTTCAAGCGCAAAAGCCCCGCGGTATTGGTGATATAAAAGATCGCTGCGAATCCGTATGCAAAGAGCAGGAGTGTCGGCATATCTGCCCGCGTAAGACCAGCCAAAAGCGGCAGTGAATAAAGCGCGACCACGATGAGTGACATGGTCACGACCTCCCGAAATGCCTTCCATATGGCGAGCCAAACACTCCCCAAAGTGACGATCAGAAGATACCAGAAAAGGGCGACATAATCGGAAGAAGGGGAGTGCGCAAGAATAGGCGCGATACCCGCTAAGGCGATGCTCACCACTGCGAGTTGTTTGCGATTATAGATGCCACTTAGAAACGCTACCAGCGCCGAGGTCGCAAACATGAGTGCGAGTGCGGTCGTTGGTGTGAAGAAATCATAGATGCTACGCGCGGCATAGGTGGTGAGCAAGATCACGGCCGCACCAAGAGCCACGAAAATACTGCCCTGCGTCACATAGAGACGTATGCGCCACGTACCCAGGATAAGTATGATGGCACCTGCGGCAAGTCCGAGTGCGATCCGGCCCGCAGGGCCGATCCAATTATTGAGGAACGCGTAGGTAACGAGCCAGCCGAATCCCATCAAGAGCAACATTGCACCAAGCTTGAGGAGCCAATTCTCTTTCAGCCATGAGACAAAACGGTCCCCGCCTGAGGGTCCCGTCGCGGTTGCGTTTACTGGGGCTACCGGCTGCACTGGAGAGATGCTTGCTGCCGCGCCGGCGCCGGGTGCGAGCACGGGTAATGGACCCCGCTGGGCCACTCTCGCCTCCATTTTCCTCTCAAGCTCCTTTACACGACTGCGCAAATTCAACACCACGACCAAGAGAGCGAACCCGAGAACAACCGCGATACCGAGCATATACGCAGCAGTATTGCACGGCCTTCATAGACCGCCACGCGCAGGTGTTGATAGCAAATACTACTCCGTGATGACTCGGAGGACCTCCTCGATCGTGGTAGAGCCTTCTGCAGCGCGGAAGATGCCGTCCTCGCTCATGGTGAGCATTCCTTCAGTACGGGCTTGTGCCTCGACCTGATCGTTAGTTGCGTTTTTCATCATCAATTCTTTGATCGTAGATGTGACGGGCAAGACTTCGTAAATGCCAAGCCGCCCCGCGTAACCAGAGGGGCAGCTCGCCGATTCTTTCGGCTTGGAGAACGAAATATTTTTCCACGTCGCTTCGTTCGCAACCGCTTTCTCATCCTTGAGCGCCTTCAAGACGATCGAAGGATCAATGACGCGCTCGAGCTGCGCCTGTTCATCACGGGAGAGTTCGTATGTTTCTTTTTCGGCGCACAGTCGCCGCACCAATCGCTGGCCGATCACCACGCGCAAGGTGGAGACGAGGAGGAACGGCTCGACACCCATATCGAGGAGTCGTGGAATAGCGCCTGCAGCGGAATTGGTGTGCAGCGTCGAGAGGACTAGGTGCCCGGTCAAGGCAGCATTGATCGCGAGCGATGCTGTCTCCTTATCGCGGATCTCACCGACCATGATGATATCTGGGTCCTGCCGCACGAGCGTGCGGAGACCGTTGGCAAATGAAAAGCCGATCTCGGGACGTACCTGCGTTTGATTGATGCGCGCCATCTGGTATTCGATCGGATCTTCGATGGTCGAGATGTTGACATCGGGGGTATTGACGATATCGAGCAATGTGTAGAGCGTCGTAGATTTGCCCGCTCCCGTCGGGCCGCATGAGAGCACCATGCCGGTCGTCTTGCGCATCGCTTCGTGGATGCGCTCAAGCCCCGTGCCGTGGAAGCCGATACTCTCGAGCGTGAATCCAGATACCGAATCACGCAGAAGACGCATGACGATCTTTTCGCCAAAGTATGTCGGCAAGACGGACACGCGAAATGATATGCGCTCGCCGGAAGCTTCCGCGCCGAAACGGCCGTCTTGCGGCAAGCGGTGCTCATCCAATTTCATATTGGCCAAGACCTTGATGCGCGCGGTGACCGCGGCAGCGGCGTGCTTCGGCAACTCCATCGCATCGTGCAGGATGCCGTCGATACGATAGCGGATCAGCAGCGTCCCCTCCAAGGGTTCTATGTGAATATCAGAGGCCCCTTGCGCGTTGGCGTGGCGCAGCAAGGTGTCGACGATCCTCACCGCAGGCACTCCTTCGGCCATCTGCTTCAGGTCCGCTTCTTTGACTTCACCGAGCCCTTCCGCGGCTTGCTGCAAGACTTCCGTCTCACGCTTTATCACGTCGCCAAGATTGTCTTTGAGCTCTTGCTGGTACTGCTTGAGAGCAGATTTGATGGATGCCGCATCGGTGAGCCTAGGCAGGATCTTGAGATGCGTTTTTTTCTTGATGAAATCGATCGCCGCCAGATCGTCGGTGTCGAGCATCGCTACTTCCAACTCGTCGGCGTGCTGGCTGAAGGCGATGATGTTGTTGCGTCTAGCGACCGGCTCGGGGACGAGCTGCAGCGTTTCGAATTTGATATTCGTTCCCGTGAGCGAGACGAAGGGAATGCCTAAGATGTAGGCATAGGTACGACGCAGTTCGTCTTCACCGATCGCACTCTTGGCCGTGAGAATATCCCCGACCGGCTTCCCGCTCACCTTTGCTTCTTTCTCCGCCACGTCAAAATCTTTCGCGGACACCAACCCTGCGTCGGCGAGAAATGATTTGAGATGTGTGTCTGAGATGTACATGCATACATTGTACCAAAGAAAACACAGTATTTACGTGGCTATTAGATGCATGATGACCGGATCAATCAGTATAGGACCAATAAACTTTAATGTAATAAAAGTTCCAATAGATATTGCCCCTAAAATTGGACCCCAGACCAGAACAAATAATTTAAATTCGGTCGTGTTCAGACGCTGCCATAACTTCGTTTCGTAAACACCCCTATCTAGGAAGATTTTGCCGATTAACTTGGACAGGGTGGTGGTACAGATGAATGTAAGAAAAAGGTAAAAATATTCTTGATTGTATTGGTGCAACTGTATGAGCCAAAAACAAAAAATTGCAAGTCCGGCAAAATAAAACGCCATTTGGAACCACCATAGTCTCTCAGAGGCGATTTCTTCTTTTTCAAATTTGGAAAGCAGTTCAAACTCCAGAAGGAACAGGCAGGCTAAAAACATGAACGATGTAAATATGCCTATTGGACCCACCAAAAAAGACTGCGAGAAAATAGTTAAAGCTCCAAAAATACCGAAGGTAGAAAGTAATTGATGATATTGCTCGACGAATTGTTCTAGAGAGACCCGGTGTTTCTTGTCATCTTTCGAAACCCCCTCACGCTGACCAAGCATTAGTGGATAATCCAACACCTCTCCCATTACGGGGTAATGATTTGACAGAAACGTTATCCCCTCGCCCAATGTTTTTTGACTTCACGTATCGAATAGATGTGAAATAATATCTGTGATTTCGTCGTGTGCGAAGTTGGACAGGCAGTAGAGATTACCAATGTGCTGTAAATCGTTCCGTAAAAAGAACCCTAGTGGACAGCCAGTGATAACCTCGCTGGCCTGTCCGTTGAGGTTCTTTTTTGGCAGGGTGGCGGAGTGGTTTAACGCGATTGTCTTAAAAACAATTAACTTTTCACGGGTTCGTGGGTTCGAATCCCATCCCTGCCGATGTTAATAACGGACTTGACGCATTTTTTTTACTAGATACTATTGCTTACGTACCCGTGAAAGGTATCGGCTCCTATAGCCGTTTAGGCATTCCGCCTAACATTTAGTATCCTTAATCGAGATTCTTTCTTGGTAGAGAGTGCGGCTTGTCGAACCCACCTCATACCGGATTCTTGATTCGACAAAGGGTGCTAAAAGCAGAAAGCTCCCAGCAATGGGGGCTTTTTGTGTATAATGCTTCCAACGTGAAAAAACAACTGGCGGCTATTTTACAGGCTGTAGCAAAGTACCGAGTAGGGCGTAAAACCGCTCCCTGTCGTTGTAGCGGTTGTTATAGTGCCAGACAAACCCGTCCAAGTACTCCTGCAAGTGCTGCTTAGATACCGCCTTGTGCGTGCCCTTTATCGAGCGTTTGACGTGCGCCCAGAATGACTCCACGTTGTTGACGTAGATGTCTCCACGCACGTATTCGCCCTTTTTGTGATTCACGGTGTGGCGTTCGTAGCCCTGCCCGATTTGGTGATAGTTGCGGCTTTTGTCGGTTATGAGGCGAGTATCTACGTCCACGTTGTCCAGCACGAATTGAGTGTGCGTATTTGATTTAGAATCCGGCACTACAAGGGCGCGTGCCTCGCCTTTGCGCTGGATCGCGGCAATCACGACCGACTTCGCGGCCATGGCCTCTTTCTGGCGTTTGTTGTAGGCACCCGTCTTGAACACGCCACCGAAATAGCCCGTATCCATCTCAACGTCGCCAGAGAGTTTGTCGCCGCTCTGTTTGAGTGCCTTGCGAATGAGGGTCAACATTCTCCATGCTGTCTTGTAGGTCGTTTCGAGGTCGCGTTGGAGGGCAGATGCAGACATGCCGCTCTTTGCATTGGAGAATACCAAGAGCGCGTGGAACCAGAGCACCAACGGCGTGTTGCTCTTGTTGAAGATAGTGCCTGCTGTGGGAGAAATCTTGAAGCGGCACTTGGAACATTGGAACTTGCGCCGTTTTTGCTTGCCATTATTCATCAAAGAGTACGTGCCGCCGCAAGAACAGGTGCGCTTGTGCATAGCATCGAACATAAACTCTATACATGCTTCATCTGTGGGGAATTGCTTGCGGAGGCTGGTAATACCGTACTTATTGTTTTTCATATGCCCTAAGTATATACCCAGGCATTACCCTGTCAAGGGATAGGTGTTGATAATCCCACAAATCTTCAGTTTGCGAAACCGCTCGCTGTTTAAGCATCCTCGACTTTGATACTATGTTTGCCATGAACACGGAGAGGAAGAAAGATACGTCGGAAGTCATTGCGTGGGCGAACAAATTAATCGAGGAACACAGGGAAGAATTCGAAAGGATGCATGGATACACTTCAGAAATGCGCCGCAATGACCAGCTTGCACGAAGCTTGCGAACTCGACACCTGAAGGAAAGAAAAAGGTGAATTTGACAAGTAGCTAGTATCGGCTATAGTGATGCTATCAGTTCCGGCATGCGCCGGAATTTTCATTAAAAATAAGCAGAAAATGAACAGGATGACCTTGATTCCTCGCACAAGCCTCGGGACTCAAGATTTTCTAATTTGCTCCGCTCATAATAAAATCTAATCGTATGAGTCTCTTTGACCTCAAAACATTGAATTCGGCACTGGAAGAACTGCAGACGGAGCGGGGTATTTCGCGCGACTCGGTCGTGGATGCGCTCTCGACCGCGCTGGCGGCTGCCTACCGCCGCGAGTATGGCAAGCGCGGGCAGATCATTCGCGCCACCTTCAATCCCGAGACGGGCGATATGGAATTTCGTCAAGCCAAAATCGTGGTGGATGAAACGCTCGTGCGCAAAGAAGGCGAGGAGAGCAAAGGCGAGGACGACCATCGTTCGCGCTTCAATCCCGAACAGCACATTTTGATCGAGGATGCACGGCGGATCAAACGCGATGCGCAGCTCGATGAAGAGATTTCATTTCCCCTCGAGACCCGCGAAGATTTTGGCCGTATCGCCGCGCAAGCTGCCAAGCAGGTCATCATGCAAAAGGTGCGCGAAGCGGAGCGCACTTCAATAATAGAAGAGTACGGTGAGCGCGAAGGTCAGATCGTGACCGGCCACGTGCAGCGCTTCGAGCGCGGCAATCTCTATGTAGATCTGGGTCGTGCGACCGCCATCTTGCCCTACGACGAACAGATCCCGGGCGAGCGTTATCGTCAGGGGGAGCGCGTGCGCGCACTTCTCCTCCGTGTAGACGAGGGTGTGCGTGGCACATTCATCCGCCTCTCACGTTCACATCCGCGCTTCCTCACCGAATTATTCAAGATCGAGGTACCCGAGATGGCGAGCGGTGTCGTGGAGGTGAAAGGCATTGTGCGCGAGCCGGGTTCCCGCGCCAAAATCGCGGTATTTTCCAACGACGACCACGTCGACCCCGTCGGAGCCT
>DATDWX010000013.1:0-12605 GCA_036517335.1 Minisyncoccota bacterium
GGGGTATCTATGAACGTTATCTTCTTTTGCGTGTGAGTAACCTCATACGCAGCGACATGCTGCGTAATACCCCCAGCCTCCCCAGCAACGGTATTGGATTTACGAATGAAGTCGAGCAGCGTCGATTTGCCGTGGTCAACATGCCCCAAAACCACCACGATAGGAGGACGTTCCTGTAGATTGGGGGAATCTGTTTTCATAGGAAAGGCACATAGCCGGAGATTTTCTAAGACTATACGTTATTTTTAAGTGTTCCACAAGACTGACGATATGACACTCTAATACGCGGTCGCGTATTAGAGTGTCATACATTCGAGACTTCATAAAACGAAAGGCGCCGGAGCGACCTTCGCTCGGCGCCATGACCACACCTGACAAGTCACGCATTAAAGCCTGATGTAACGGTCGACTTCGGCGATCTCGCGCTCGAGTCTTCCGAGAAGCTCGATCCCCTCATCCGTCCACGGAATCTTGAGGTCGAAGCACGGCCGACCTTCCACATTGAAGACCTGCTTGCGTTCCAGGAGGAGATTGCGCAGCTTGAGCATCGTTTTCCAAACTGGCTCCAACCGCAACAGAATTTCATCCCCACCCAACCCGTAAGCCGTTTCTTCGCCGCGTTCAGGATCGGGCAACAAATCTTTCAGGTCGACGTAAATAACAAAGCCCCGACCTTCGCAGAGCTCGTTGAATGTAGCCGTCGCGGTCTTGAGCCGCAGAAAGTTTTCCAATGAACCCTCCTGTTTCCCGATGAACTGAGGAGACAATACATTATAATTGTGTGAGTGTCAACACATCGCAATGTTTCGATAGCTTGATGTCTCGGGCTTTGGACAGCACAATACACCGATGTTCGGTTCCAAGAGAATTTACCTCGACTACGCGAGCGCGACGCCTGTGTTGCCGGAGGCACTGCGCGCGATGCGGGCGGCCGAGGGGGCTTTTGCCAACCCTGGCGGACTGCATGGGGAGGGTGTTGCAGCGAAAAAGTTGCTCGAGGACGCCCGGGGGCGCATCGCTCGGCAGCTCGGGGCAAAATCGCGGCAGATAGTCTTTACCTCGGGGCTTACCGAGAGCAACAATCTTGCGATATTGGGATTCGCTCGCAAGATCGCGATTTCTGGTATCTCGCTTGGGAAGAGTCACTGGGTCACGAGTTCGATAGAACACGCGTCGGTTTTGGAGTGCTTCGGTGAGATCGAGCGGCTTGGCGGGAAAGTCTCATTCGTCGACCCCGATCCGCGTGGGCTTATTTCGCCTGAAATGCTCGCGCGGGCCATTCGTCCGAATACCGTGTTCATTTCCGTAGGGTGGGCCAACAACGAGATAGGCGTTGTGCAGCCGCTCGCGGCGCTTTCACGTACAGTCCATAAGGCAGGCTCTATAGTGTTCCACAGCGATGCGGGGCAGGCGCCGCTCTACCTTTCGCCACAGGTTCACACCCTCGGCGTGAATATGCTCTCGCTGGGCTCCGGCAAGCTTTTTGGTCCGCGCGGGGTCGGCGCTCTCTACGTGCGCGATCCGGATGAGATCGCGGCACTCATTCTCGGCGGAGGGCAAGAGAGGGGGCTGCGCGCGGGGACAGAAAAAGTCGTACCGGCTTGCGGCTTTGCTGCTGCGTTTGAAGCTATCGCTGCTGAACGTGATAAGGAAACAAAACGAGTGCGCGCGTTGCGTGATAAGCTCGCGGCCAAAATTGTCGCCAACGTACCAGGCGCTCTCATTAATGGCAGCCTCAAACACATGTTGCCAAACATGCTGAACATCTCAATTCCCCATATCAACAGCGAATACCTCGTACTCGCGCTCGACCGCGCAGGTCTCGCTCTTTCCACCAAGGCCGCATGTAGCGAAGGTAGCAACAATGAATCGCACGTGGTTGGTTCGCTCGCCGAAGCACAAGCGAAGGCGGCCGGCACTCCGATCATTGCATGGCGTGCCAGCAATACCTTGCGTATCTCACTCGGTCGCGATACGTCTGCGAGCGACATCAAACGAGCCATGCAAATCCTTGTACGAGTCGTGAAAGAGGTGCAGGCGGTATCGTGATAGTATTTACACATGGACATGGAAGAACTCACAAAATCGCAGATCGTTCTCCTTACGTTGTTCGTTTCCTTCATCACTTCGATCGCGACCGGCATCGTGACGGTCGCGCTGATGAATCAGGCGCCACCGGTCATCGCACAGACGGTCAATCGCATCGTGCAACAGACGGTCGAGAAGGTTGTCCCGGCCAGCCAGCAAGCCGGCACAGGGAAGACGGTCGTGACAGAGCAGACGACGGTCGTCATAAAAGAATCCGAACTCATCTCGCAGGCCGTCGAGCGCGTCGCGCCTTCTATCGTGCGACTCTATTCGGGCCCGAAGGATGCGCCGCTTTTCCTCGGCTTCGGCATTGTACTTGATGCGGAAGGAATGATCGTAACCGACAGTGATTCCTTGGGGGAAAGTGCAGAGGCAACCATAGTAATAGCCAACGGCTCATCCACGCGGGCGTTTGTGCGACAGCGAGACTCAAAGAGTGGACTTGCGTATCTCCTCGTGGCGACCTCAAGCACGAGTCAGCCGCTCTCTTTCTCGTCTGCGACACTGGCTGCAGAGCACCCAGTGCTCGGTCAGTCGATCGTGGGACTCTACGGCAAGAGCGTGTTGCGGATCGCAGCTGGGCTCGTGATAGCTCTGGTGCAGGTGGGGGAGGGTCGCACGCAGCTGGTCATCGAAACTGACATTCCGGTAGCTTCGATCGCTCCTGGTAGTCCCATCATTAACACCGATGGCGCGGTGGTCGGTATAAGCACAGGGGTATCAAGGGCGTCCTCCCTTTCTGGTTTTGTGAGCGCATCTGCCCTTTTTAAGCAGGCCCCACAGAGCGCGGGCAGCGATAATTAACCCCCTGTCACTTATGTGATATACTGCCTCCTACTAGACACCACGACGCAAGGTCGGGGCCCCGACCTGAAAGCGTCGGGGCTAGGTTTCGATAGCTATGGCTCCATTCAACAATTACACAACCAAGGCTAAAGAGGCAATTCACCGCGCTCACCAGCTTGCGGTGGAGCGCGGCCACAACCAGGTCTCCACCCTTCATCTTCTCGCCGCGCTCTTGACGCAGGATGAGACGATGGTCGTGCCGATGCTCGAGCAAGTCGAGATCGACATTCCGCATCTTACCGATTCCGTTCTGGAATTGATTGAAGGCTCCTCCGGCTCGACTGCCGTTTCGCCTTCTTTCCAGCTCTACCTCACACCGGAATTGGTGCGAGTATTTGAGGCTGTACCGCGCATAGCCGCATCTTTCAATGACCAATTCGTATCGCCGGAGCACTTGCTCTTGGGGATCGCAGAAAATCCCGGTCCTGCGGGTGACACCCTGACGCGCTTCCGCGTCGATCGCACAGCGCTTGCCCGCATTTTGACCGATATCAAAGAGGGTAAGATACGCGATGCGGAAGAGCCGAAGAAGCCGCGCGCGCTGTCGCGCTTCTCGCGTTCGCTGACCGACCGCGCACGCGAGAACAAGCTCGACCCCGTAATCGGCCGCGACACGGAGATTACAAGAGTGATCCAAATCCTCTCCCGTCGCACCAAAAACAACCCTGTCTTGATCGGGGAGGCGGGTGTTGGCAAAACCGCTGTTGCGGAGGGCTTGGCACAGCGGGTCGCCTCCGGAGATGTACCAGAGAGCTTGCGCGAAAAAGAGATCGTGCAGCTCGATCTCGGACTCCTCATCGCTGGTACCAAATACCGTGGCGAATTCGAGGAGCGATTGAAGTCCGTGATGCGCGAAGTAGAGCGCTCAGAGGGGAAGATCATTATGTTTATCGATGAGTTGCACACACTCGTCGGCGCAGGTGCCGCCGAGGGCTCGATGGATGCATCCAATATGCTCAAGCCGGCGCTCGCGCGCGGCGAGATCCGCGTCATCGGCGCGACGACCATCAAGGAATACCAGCGGCACATAGAGCACGACCCTGCCCTCACACGCCGCTTTCAACCGGTCTACGTCAACGAGCCCACGGCAGAAGATGCCGTCGCAATACTCCGTGGGCTCAAGGAGCGCTACGAGCTCTACCATGGTGTGCGCATTACCGATGACGCCATCATTGCCGCGGTGCAGTTGTCCACCCGCTACATAACGGAGCGTTTTTTGCCTGACAAGGCGATCGACCTTATTGACGAGGCATCTTCCGCGCTCCGGCTATCTCTGGAGAATATGCCGCCGGCACTGGAGGAGGCCCATCGGAAGATCCGCCGGCTCGAGATCGAGCGCGAAGCACTGAAAAAAGAGACAGAATTGGGCGACGACAAGGCAAAATCTCGCACCAAGTCTATCGATAAGGAGATCGCGGATCTGCGAGACGGCACTCATGAGCTCGAAGTGAAGTGGAAAAATGAGAAGGATACACTTACCGAGATCAAGCGCGCTAAGGGCGAGCTCGAGCAAGCCAAGCGGGACTCCGAAAAGGCTGAAGCGCAGAGTGATCTCACCAAGACCGCCGAGCTGCGTTACGGCAAGATCCCCCTCCTTGAGCGGGAGATCGATGCGGGCGAAAAGCGGCTGCGCAAACTACAGGAAAAGCGGCGCGTGTTGAAGGAGGAGATCAATGAGGAAGACATCGCTGGCGTGGTCTCACGCTGGACGGGTGTGCCTGTATCCCGCATGCTGGAAGAAGAAGCAGAGAAGCTCTCTCGTATGGAAGACGAGCTCCGAAAGCGCATCGTGGGTCAAGATGAGGCCGTGCAGAAAGTCGCCGACGCGATCAAGCGCAGTCGCGCCGGCATTGCCGATCCGAATCGCCCGGTAGGCTCCTTCCTTTTCCTAGGACCAACGGGCGTGGGCAAGACAGAGCTCACGCGCGCGCTCGCGGAATTCCTCTTCAATACCGATAAAGCGCTTATACGTGTGGACATGTCGGAATACATGGAGAAACACTCCATCTCCAAAATGATCGGCTCTCCGCCCGGCTACGTGGGGTATGACGAGGGCGGGGGACTCACAGAATTAGTCAGGCACCGGCCCTACAGCGTCATCCTCTTCGATGAGATCGAAAAGGCGCACCCAGAGGTGTTCAACATCCTCCTCCAAGTGCTCGACAACGGACGCCTCACCGATGCGAAAGGCCGCGTCATCAATTTCAAGAACTGCGTGATCATCATGACCTCCAACATTGGCGCGGAGCACATTGATAAAATGTCGGGGCTCGGCTTCGGGAGCGGCGCGCTCGTTTCAGAAAATGAAAAGTACGAGCAGGTCAAAGGCAAAGTAATGGACGCCCTCAAGGAATACTTCCGCCCTGAATTCCTGAACCGCCTCGACGATATTGTGCTCTTCAACATCCTAGCACCGGACGCGGTACGGGAGATCGTGCGCATGCAGGTGGAAATCGTGGCCCAGCGCCTCCTCGACAAACGGATCACGCTCACGCTCGCCGATCGTGCGCTCGAGCACCTCGCCAAAGAGGGCTACAACCCCCAGTATGGTGCCCGACCCCTCAAGCGGCTTATCCAAACGAAGCTCCTCACCCCTGTGGCCAATATGATGGTGGCTCGCGGAGTCCTCGAAGGCGGCTCAGTCTCGGTGGATGTCAATGCGACAGGCGGCCAGGATGGAAAAGGTGAGTTCACCTTCGAAGTACGCAAAGGGCCCGAGCGAGTCCGCAGCACCATCCGCGCTCGCGCAAAACAGCCCGTTGGTGCATAATGCTGGCATGCGTCGGTGGCGGAGCAGCAAACGCACGTGACTGTAGATCACGCGGACTATGTCCTTCGGGGGTGCAAGTCCCTCCCGGCGCACACAGATATGAATGATATAATTCCGTCATGCTTGGTCTGAGCGGAAGACAATACCTGCTGGTTGCCGTCTTGCTGGTCCTCGCTCTCGCACCTTCTATTACGCTCGGGGCTAATATTCTGCCCTCTCAGATCGTGCCTGAGAGTTGTTCTGGTCCGGGTGGCTGCAAAGACGTGTGTGCAATTGCCGAGCTTGCGCAAAACATCCTGAATGCGGCCATCGTACTTGCGGTGTTTCTTTCTGCAGCTCTCTTCGCGTGGGCGGGGCTCAAGATGCTGGTGAGTCCAGCGAGCCCCGCGCAGCAGGGGCAGGCAAAGACCCTTTTCTTCAACGTGCTCGTCGGCTTTCTCATAATCCTTGCAGCGTGGCTAATCATAGATACCGTCATGCATGTCATGCTCGGTTCGAGCTTCGGTCCATGGAATAAGATTTGTTAGATACCGACCTACGGGCCCACTAGGAATCGAACCTAGGTCATCGGTTTTGGAGACCGATGTTCTGCCATTGAACTATGGACCCTAACAAGGGCAGTATACTATTTCTTCGCCTCCTTGTGGACGGTCTGTGCCCGATCCCATTTACACCACTTTTTGAGCTCTATCTTTTTTTCAACCAGCTTGCGATTCTTGCGGGACCAATAGTTGACACGTCCGCACTTTGAGCACGCGAGTTTGATGAGTTGATCCTGGGACATTCGCGACACTATATCCGCAAAACGCCTTGTCGTCAATTAGTTGTTGAGTGCTCGATGCACAAGTTTAAAAATTTCTCTATCGCCAGGTTTGAGCCAATGTATTTCCTCATTCCGTCGCCAGTAGGACATTTGGCGCTTCGCATAATGCCAACTCGTACTCTGCAATTCTACTTCCAGTTCCGCACGAGAGATATTGCCTTGAAGAAATCGCGCAAGGGAGCGATATTCGAGACCGAGTTCGTGCATGCGTTTATATGAAAGTCCGCGCGCATGGAGCCGCTTTGCCTCCGCCATCATGCCGCATTTCAAACGCTCCTTGAGGCGTACATTGATCCGTCTACGTAATATTTCATCGTCGGGTCTGATACCGATCCATAGGGATATATAGTGGTTTCGCAAACCACTAATATTTGGAGAGTGGCCGAGTGCTGCGGCAATCTCGAGCGCGCGGATGAGACGGCGCTTGTTGTGGTGGTCAATGGTTTTCGCGCGACGTGGGTCGCGTTTCTGGAGCGTTGCAAACAGTTGAGCGGCAGACTGCTTCTCGAGACTCGCCCGGAGCTTGGCGTTGAGAGGTACATCAGGCAAGACAATTCGGCCAAGCAGCGCATCTATATAAAACCCCGTGCCGCCGCAGATGATGGGAAGTTTGCCGCGTGCCGAGATGTCTACGATGGAGGCGCGAGCTCTTACAATGAAATCATGGGCGGTAAAAATGCGATGAGGTTTAACCTCATCGAGCAGGTGGTGATGGATGCCCCGCCTCTCACGTTTCGTGATCTTGCCCGTTCCGATATTAAGTCCGCGGTACACCTGTCGCGAATCGGCGGATATGACCTCACCGTCGAATTTTTTGGCAAGTTTGACGGCAAGCGCGCTCTTACCCGAGGATGTAGGGCCTACGATAATGAGTAGCTTTTGTTTCGTCATGGGCGAATGACAAAGAAGGGATTGTGTAGAGGATTATGCATTATTTGCTGACTTACGCTAGCCAGGACCCCTTCAAACGAGTGGGATTACAGCAGATGCACGTCTCAATTTGATTACTATGAGCCTGTGGCAGCCAGAAATTGGCCTTTGAATGCGTATCTCGATATACCGAGACGGCCGAGATGCGGCTTAAACATTGATTCTCGGAATGCCGAGTTAATTCTAGGTAATTTCAAGCGCCTAAATCAATCGTAGAACCAAACACACTTGTATGACGTCCAATTAACCGTATTTGCCTCCACCTGATTTGCTTACTTTCGCAGCCCGTACTGTGTACTTTTTTCGCCTGGCCCGACCCATTATTTATTCACAGGTGCTTATTCAAAAAGTGCCGATTTTCCTTGTTAAAATCCAAGGATGACGCACACCCCTCCAAGGGGGAAATTGTGTTGGCCATCCATCCGAAGACTGCTCGGAACTTCAGTCATCGTAGCCGGACTTGTAGGGAGCATTTTCGCAACGCCGATAGTATCGCAAGCCGCAGGAGTGCCATCGATCATTTCGTATCAAGGTCGCCTTACGGATGCATCGGGAAATCTTTTGGGAGCCGCCGCGGGCACGACCTACTATTTCAAATTTTCTTTGTGGGATAGCGCGACTGTCGGTTCGGGAAATCGTTTGTGGCCTGCCAGTGTTCCTGCCACGACCACCGCCAGTGTCCGGCAGGGTGTCTTTACCGTCAACATCGGAGACACAACGAATGGGTATCCCGAAGCCCTGACTTACAGTTTCAGTTCGAGCACTGTTTACTTGCAAGTTGAAGTTTCATCCAACAATAGCAGTTCGGAGACTCTCTCGCCCCGCCAGCAGATTACTTCCGCGGCATTTGCGCAAGTTGCAGGAGCGGTGAGCGGCACTGGTCAATCCGCTATCGGCACAACGACCCCGGGGAATGCGGTCTTGACCGTGGAGGCAACCTCTACCACTGCGACGCCGCTTCTCGTGCGTGGCATTCTGGATCAAGCTGCAGACCTCCTCGACGTATTTTCCTCCGCGGGCGCGTCGCTCTTTTCTATCAGCGCGTCCGGTCTCGCATCACTCACGAATCTTTTCGTGACAGGATCTTCGACACTGCAGGCATTCACGTTCACCAATGCGACGGGCACGAATATGGTCCTGACGGCGGCAACGACGACCACTATGTTCGCTACCACCGCGTCCAGTACCAATCTTTTTTCGACCGCAGCCGCATTCGGTTCGCTCTCACTCACGACCGCGCTTCCGGTTGCAAGCGGCGGTACTGGTTCTACTACTCAACAGGGGGCACTGAACACCATAGCGCCAACCCCGACTCGGGCGGGCGACATGATCTACTACAACGGTTCCAACTGGGTAAACGTGGCTGGCAACAATGCCGGAACGAATTGTCTCTTGGAAGACGCAAACGGTGTGCCGTCGTTCGGTTCATGCGCGGGTGGTGGCACCGTCTCCTCCGTCTCCAACTCCGACGGCACCTTCACCATTTCTCCCAATACGGGAGCCGTCGTTGCCTCGCTTGCCCTCACACACGCCAACTGGTGGACGGGCAGACAGAACTTCACTACTGCCACGACCTCCAACTTCGAGGCGACCTCTACCAATGTGTACTTCTCCGGATTCACCTCCGCGCTCTTGGGAACCGACGCGACCGGGAAACTTGTCGCGACGTCGAGCATCGGTGTCAACTACTTAACTGGCATCCTCGGCGTGGGCACGGGTGGCACGGGAGCTTCTTCCTTCGGTCAAGGATGGATCTACTCGAGTGGAGGAACGACCGCTCTCGCAGCTTCCACCTCTCCGACAGTGAATTATGTTGTTGCAACAAGCACCACATTCGCAAGCATCTTCCCATACGCCTCCACGACCGCGATTTCCGGCACCACTGCCTTCTTCACCACCTCTACTTCAACCACCGTCAATGGCAACACGGGCGCAATCGGCACGCTCAACGTCACCGGAGTCGGCACCTTCGGAACGGCAACGTCAACAACAGCCAACGCCAACACAGGAGTCTTCGGCGTCCTCAACGTGAACGGTCTCTCCACCCTGCAGAGCGGCTTCGTCTCGCAAGCGTCGTCCACGGTGGTGGGCAACTTCACCAACATGAGTGGACTCACTGCGCTTGGCACCTCGACACCCTTCTGGCAGTTAACCGTGGGAGCAACTGCCTCCTCCACTGGTCCACAGTTCGCAATCGTCGACACCAACGGCACCAACGCCTGGACCTTCCGCGTCGCCTCTTCCACCTTCTACCTCGCCACCTCAACTGCACTCGCCACCTCCACCACAGCCGCACTCACCTTCAACAGTCTCTCCGGAGCCGCCACCTTCGGCGCCACCGGCACCACCACATTCAGTGGCGGTATCACAAGCACGTACCTTAGCCTCACGGGAGCCAATACCGGCACTTCCACATCAGCCAACGGATTGAATCTCACTGGCGGATGTTTCTCCATCTCCAATACCTGCGTCGGCGGCAGCAGCCTATCCGGCGGCACCACCGGCATGCTCACCGCGTGGACAAGCGCGACCGCGCTCACCGCCACAGGTACGCCTACCTTCGCGTCGTTCTTCGGCACATCCACCACCGCCACCTCGACCCTCGCGGGATTCGCGGTCATTGGCACGACCACCTCATCAAATGCACAACTCATTTCCGGCTCCGCTTCGTTCCCCCAACTGGGTTTGAGCGACAACAGCGGGGGTAATATCTGGACTCTCCGCAACATCTCTAACTCCTTCTACCTCGCCACCTCGAGCATGTCAGCGACGAGCACGATGGCAGCACTAGCGATCGACAAGAACGGACTGGCTACGTTTGCAGGACCACTAACGATCAACGGCGCGACCGGTACAACGACCATCGCAAGCGGCCAGGGCTTCACCATCGGCTCCTCACAATTCGTCCTCCAGCAGGGAAGCGGCAATGTCGGCATCGGCACTACTTCGCCGTGGGGCAAATTATCGCTCGAGCTGGATACTACCAACCCCGCATTCGTGGTCGCTAATCAAGGAAGCACCACCCCCTCTCTATATATAGGCGGCGTTAATCAGAACGGTTTTGTCGGCATCGGCACCACCACGACCCCATCACTCGCACGGCTCATTATGGACGCATCAATATCTGATACCGGTTCATCAAACGCTATCGCCGGTATACATCAAATATTCACCTTCAACCCTACGGCACTCAACACGATACAAGTGGGCAATCGTTTAGTCGTCCAAAATAGTCCTAGCAGCAATGCAACCAATACCGCCGTCGCTCAAATAATACGGGTAGTTGATAGCAGCGGTATTTCAAATCTCGTGCGCGGGCTGGACATAACTGCAAGCGGCGGCACCAATAACTATGGGGTCAATACTGGTCTCCGCTCTACTGGCCACACTTTCGGCATCCAAGGCATCACCACCGGACTCGCGGGCGGTACTTCAACGCCGGCGGCCATCTTCGGAGAGACAACAGGAACAACGCAGGGTGATGTACTGCGCCTGTATAGCACGAGCATAGCTGACGCTACGCAAAACATCGCACAGTTCTACCAGAATACTTCCGCATTTGCCGGCACGGGATTGCTTATGAATTTTGCCGCCGGCAGCGGCTCGTTCACTGGTAACTTTATTGACCTCCAACGAAACAGCACTTCGCAATTCAAAGTGACTCAATTCGGTACTACCACCATTGGCGAATCCGGACAAACAACGAACGCTGCCGGTCTCCTTATCCCCTACGGCAGTATCTGCGTTGATAACGATGGCTCGTGTACTGGTACGACAACCGGCGCGGTTGCGGCGCGCCAATTCTTCACGGGGGGTACGAACGATGTTGCGGAAAGCTATTATTCAAGCGACGCACTTGAAATGGGCGATATCATATACACAATGGGCGGAGCACGAGTCGGCAAAGCCACGACGACAAGTGCGGCTATCGGTGCTGTTTCTACGAAACCAGGACTTGAACTTGGGACTGAACTCCCGACGCCGTATGGTATGACACGCTATCCGATCGGACTTGCTGGCCGTATCCCGATTAAAGTCTCTACGGAAAATGGAGCTATTCATATCGGCGACGAGATAGCTCTTTCAAGTATTGCTGGCGTTGGCATGAAATACGGCACCACGACCAGCGGTACCGTCGTGGGCATTGCATTAGAAGAGTTTAACGGTACCGGAGAATACTTGTCTCAAGGGGTCGTTGATACTGAGTCAACCACAGTCGCGACCGGCACGCCTGTGTGTACGACAACCTTCGTACACAACGACGGCAAGGCTGGCGGCGGCGGTGATATTGAAGGGAGCGGAGCATCTACAAGCGCGCCTACTGATTCATATGAAGAGAGTTGTACACAGGGAAAGACAATGGTAGCTCCGGAAAATTATCCTGCTCTTTCTGATACCATAGGGGGGGGTGCGGTGAAAGTAGGGAAGATACTGATGTTCATAAGCCTCCGAAAGGCGAACACTGCGGGCCTCGTGTTCAGCACCGACTCTGCCGGAAGCTGGTATATAGACGCAGACGGAAATGTACAGGCAGAAACAATATACGCGAAGCAGGTATTTGTGAAAGACGCCCTTGAGATAGGGACCCCAGAAGCTCCAATCGGCATGACGCTCTACGATACGAATACCAAACAGCCGTACTGTCTATATATAACTGATGGCGCTGTACGGACCACATCAGGGAAGTGCGCCACCACAGGGAGCTCCTTGCCAGCTCCCGAGACGATATCAGTAACATCTACGCCATTATCTGGCGACACCTCGCCAGCAACGATAGATACATCGTCCGCTGATACAGTACTTGTTGATCAGTTGGTGACTCCGGTATCGGATTCGGATTCGGATACTGCTACCGCGCCGGTGGCAGACGCGCCTCCGACCGACACTTCAACGACCTCGACCACCGATACACCTGCCGCCCCGACAGATGCCCCGCCACCAGCAGATACAACCTCATCCCCCACGACAGAACCAGAACCAGCGCCATCCCCAGCGGCAGATACGCCTCCTGCCGAGGTGATATGATTGTATGAAAATGACATGTAGAAAATCTGTCTATATGAACGTTTTATGCAAAATAGGTTTGATACTAGGCGTCCTGGTATTTTTGGTCTTGCCCGTACAGACAGAGGCGGCAGTTGATGTCAA
>DATDWX010000014.1:0-3433 GCA_036517335.1 Minisyncoccota bacterium
TTCGTTGCCCGGAGAACCGGCTCCGCTTTCAGCGACCATATAGCCGTGTGCGTTGAGATACACTTGAAGCGCCATCGCGTCATCGCCTGTCGAGCCCATCTGGAGATTCCGAGCAAAAGAAGGGGTCTGCGGCTGCACTCCGGCCAATACATCGAGTGTCGCTTCAAGCGAAGGCGATACCGTGCCGCCCAATGATTTAAGAGTCTGGATAAGGCTTCTAAGCTGATTCACAAGCGCCAGCACGTCCGAGCTTATCGAACCGGTTGATGAAGTTGCGGGCGTTGCAGGGGTAGCTGGGGTTGCCGGAGTTGCGGGTGTCGTCGAAGTTGCTGCGGGTGTTGCAGGTGTTGCAGGTGTTGCAGGTGTTGCAGGAATTGCGCTACCACCTCCTCCGCCACCACCGGTGTTTGCGCTACCGCCGCCGCCGCTACTTGCACAAAGTAACACGGAAGGCGTTATGATGACGGTCCGTGCAGCGGTCCCCGTATACGCAATTCTGGAGAGTGAACCGTTACAAATATCTGTGGAGACATCCGCCGAGGTATCCGAGCTGAGTCTGTTGAGGCTGGGTGCGGTCAACTCGATAGAAGAGCCCGATGCAAGCGTGAAGGTGATGGTGGTCTCCCCAACAACGATGGACTCCACCGTTGCCGTGGTCCCTGTCACGTTGACGGTTATTCCACCGTTCACGCTCAATATCGTGTCCGTGGTCAGGCTGACATCGTCAGCCGCGGCCAGTGCGAGAGACGGCACGAGCAGTGCGGTGAGGGCACCTGAAATTAGAAGTTTTTTCATGAGTGTTCGCTATGAGCTGATAATGGAATATCTGCTTAGCGAACTGCCCAGAAGTTGACGGATGTGCCGCTCAAAGTGCCGTCCGCAAGACCAAGACCTGTGTTGAGAATGCGCAGCTGAATGGTGCTGATCCCCGTTGTTGATGCTGCTGTAATGACGTACTGAGACTCAAACGAGCTCGTTGCTTGCACAAAAACCCGATCACCGACGACAAGCGCTCCCGTCACCGAGGAAGTACAATTGGCAAATCCGGCCGTTGTGGAAGCGGCAAGGGTCACATCGTCGAACGAGCAGTAACCGACGACCATACCATTGATTGTCGGAGCGGCCGGCTCGTCACCAACTTTAAGAGCAGACGTACTCGCTGTTCCAAGAATAGTAACGGATCCCTGTGTGGCAATGTCACCACTTGAACCCGTGGTCGTCGCCATACCATTTACCATGAGATTGTTGGTAAGCGAGATGCGTGTTGTCGATGCACCCGTGAGTGTCGTGAGGCCGGTGACACCCAGAGTGCCGTCTGTCTGAATATTCGTACTTATCGTCGTCGAGGCATTAACCGCCATCGTGACGAAAAGAACTCCGGCGAGAACCGAGACGATCATCATCGGGAACCGTGCGTCTTTAATAAAAGAGAATGAACTTTTCATAATTACGTAATTCAATAACTGCTAATTCTAATAATGCGGTACGACTTTATTATTTTTTGGACGAGCAAGGAGACCGCATGGCCCCTTCTGTGCTTCTCACCAGTTTACGCCTCGGCAAGAAGAACGATCGTGAATCAATGGGTCGTCTGTGGATAACCCCATGAAGCGTACTTTCAGAAGACTCTCCCCTACACGCCGAGGCTTTTTAGGAAAACGGGGTCTGTTTCGACCAATCCGGGCGCCTTCAGACGCAGTTCTTGGACGATTTGGAGCGCCCGCTCGCGATTGCCGTTGAGCAATTCCGCCTTTGCGAGGTCGTACAGTGTTGGGTAGTCGGTAGGATTGTCCTTTACGATGTCCGATAGAAATCGTCGCACATTCGGCCAATCTTCGACGGCGATATAGTAGCGTAGCGCTTTCCGGGCAACGTCCGTCCCGCCTTTATAGAGCGGAAGACCCTCATCCGCCCATCGCTTACCCGATGCACGGTCCCCTATCACCACATAGAGCGATGCGATGATGAAGCGTGGCTCGGCAAAATTTGGTACCTGCGCCGCATATTCCTCCAAGATACCGATAGCCTCACGGTAGTACTTGTTCCTTTCCGCGGCGTCCCTTGTCAAATCTCCCTTTTTGAGCGGGATATTGGCCAAAATATAATTCGCCTGAGCGCGCTTCGGGGATAGCAGGGTGGCGCGCGCAAGGACCGACCGTAAGAATGCCTCGTCGACAGGTTCACCGTCGGGTGCCGAATCGAGCACGTGCGCGAGATAGGTCGCGGTGCGCGCATCATACGGATACCGCTCAAAGTTTGTTTTCAATGTATCGAGAGCGTAGCGATACGCCGCGAGACGCTCCTCCCCCGCGAGCAGGTTCTGCTGATGATCCGTGTACATAGAATATGCTTGGTAGCCATATTCGACATCAGCATAGGTATGAAGCGAGAGGCCGTGCTCAAACGCCGAGATTGCGCGATGTGCGTCAGTCACATGATAGGTATACCCTTCGGCAAGGAGAAGATTCGCGCGCAGAGGTTGGATAGCAACGGGATAGAGAAGGATGAGAATTGCGACTGCGACCCCATAGGAGATCGCCGGCGGCACTCGCAGACGCGATGCGGAAGAAGATTCTTTGTGCGCGACATCCTGCGCGCTCGAATACGCAAGTGCGGCGGCAAGAATCGCAAGGAGGAGCCACAGCGTCATCGCCGTATCAAAGACGAAGAAATTTTGTATCGCGTAGGTGCCTGCGAGCAAAAGTAGATACACCCCGTATCGACCTGCCCCGCCGTGCCCCGTAGCCGCTTGCGTGGTACTGGGGTTAGAGCGCGAAGCGTCTCTAATGGGGTCCTTTGCGCGCCAGAGCATCAGTCCTGTATATCCGAGTGCTCCGACCAATCCTGCATAGAGCAGCGCTCCAAGGATCCCAAACTGCACGAAGTAATCGAGAAATGCATTGTGTGTGCGGTCAAACCATTGCTCAAGAATAGCGCTCGGGTCGTATACCCTGTCGAATATCATTTCAATCCGCTCCGCACCATAGCCGATGAATGGACTCTTGAGCGCCTCTCCGAGGACATGCTGCCAGATGAAAAGGCGGCTTGAGACCGTAGCGTCTGTAAGTGAAATGGAGGCGACGCGACGCACCGGTTCAAACGAGGATGTTGAGAGTGGCGCCCGAAACGTGAAGAACAATCCCGCAAGTATGAGAAGCCCCACCAAGGCGATGCGTGCAAGCTTACGCGTACGCCCTCCTGCCCCGAGCTTTGTCGAAGGGTTCCACGCAAGGTACAGAAACGCGGCGAATCCGACAACAAGAAGAGCGAGCAGCGTGCCACGAGTTGCGGCAAGCACGATTGCAAGAAATTGGAGCGCCGTGCCTGCGTAATATGCCTTTTTCCAGGCTCCGCGCGCCTCTCCCGCGATGGCAAGCGTCGCCCAGAGGGTCATTCCCAGATAGCCGGCCAAAAATGCCGCGTTGCCGAGCGT
>DATDWX010000015.1:0-3732 GCA_036517335.1 Minisyncoccota bacterium
GCCGTATCATTTTTATCGAAGTAGCGCTGGAATGGAAGCTTCATCACGACGATGACGTCGGCGGTGCCGGTCTTCTGGACGCGCTTTGAGACGGCATTGGGAATACCATCTTGGTCATTGCCCGTGAGGTTATCGAATTCATTTTTTATCAGCACCTGTTCGCTATTTGTCGGAACATACATGTGTTGACCCGGTTCAGCCGCAATCACACTTACTTCGATGCTCTTATCAACATCTCCATCGAAAGCGATGTTGCCGTTTACCATGAGTGATTGGTGTATTTTGGTGCCGGTCAGGGGTCCCGTTTGTTGCGTCACGAGCGCATAAT
Organism: Minisyncoccota bacterium; assembly: GCA_036517335.1. Classification (GTDB taxonomy): domain Bacteria; phylum Patescibacteriota; class Minisyncoccia; order Phycocordibacterales; family UBA2100; genus UBA10103. The sequence continues at coordinate 329 of DATDWX010000015.1, forward strand.
CCCCTGCCCCAAGCTCCACCATGCCATTTGCGACAGCGGCTGCAGCCTCGCCAATCGGGTCGGAGGCCGCACTCGCCGAAGAGGCGTTGATGATCTGCAGAAGACCCGAGGTGACCAGCCCTGCAACGACTACGAAAGCACCCCAGTGCGCGTGGGGGTGGAGCGGATGCTGATGCCATCCTGCGTACCAGGAGTATTTTTGCGAGAGAGATTGATGCCAGGTTTCCATGAACGAAAAAGACCGCGCACGGTGGCATTATCACATAGATGCGGCAGTCGTCTATCCAGCAAAGGGGGATAATGCTTACTGCTTTGCCGAGTGTATGTACTTTCTTTACACTTCGACAGTATCGATCTTTGCTGCCAGTATAAAGTCATTTTCCGAAAGTCCGCCGATGACGTGGGTGGAAAGCTGCACGCCGACCTTGCCCCATGAGATTGTGAGATCGGGGTGATGGCCTTCTTTTTCGGCGACACCGCCGATTTGGTTTGCGAACGCAAGCGCTTCGGCGAAATTTTTGAACGTAAATCCCTTGGAAATGCTTTTTGCGTCTGGCGAAAGCTCCCATCCTTTCACGCCCGACCCAGAGGCGTCGGAGCTGTTCAATTCTTGCAACAATTCCTCTGCTTTCTGCTTAAAAAGCGGCATGGTGCCACCTTCGCACGGAACGCAGCGCTTTTGGGACAAATTCATGCGAAAATCATACCATGCCCACCCTTCGGAGTGTTTTTGAATACCTGCTCGACGCTCTCGTGCCGCCCCGCGCGCGCAGCGCGCGCACCAAAGCCCGAACGATCGTGGATATTCCGCTCTCCCCTACCGAGTACACCCTGCTGGGGGAACGCATCACGACGCTAATGGACTACCGGCAATCGGAAGTGGGAGATCTGATCCGCACTCTCAAGTACGACGGATCCTCTCATGCAGCGCGCCTCGCCGCAGAAGTCCTCGCGGAATATCTCCGCGAGGAGATCGCCTCACTGAAACTCTTTTCCACCCGTCCGATCTTTCTTATACCGATTCCTTTGCACAAAAGCCGCTCGCGCGAGCGAGGATTCAACCAGGTAGCGCTCATTCTCAATGCTCTCCCGCAAGAATTCAGAGACGGTCGCATAGCGACGCTCTCGCCCGCTCTGGTGCGCACGCGTGCCACTGCTCCACAGACGCGCCTGCCCCGCCCGGAACGCATCAAAAATGTCGCGGGCGCATTCGCACTCGTCGATAACACCCTCATAAAGAGAGCGCATGTCTTCCTCATCGATGACGTCACGACGACTGGCGCAACCCTAGTGAACGCTGGAAAAGTGCTGAAAGCATCGGGAGCCAGCCTTTCGCTGCTGGCGCTTGCGCGCGCCTGACCAGCGCAACTTCCCTCTCATTCGCCACGTTGATCTCGCTATAGTGTCGCATATATTCTTTGTACCAGCTGTATTCTTGCCCCATGAGGCGCGCGATGAGCTCGAGGACGAGCTTTGCTGTCACACCACCCCTGTCTTTGGCGGGAAGTATTTCGACAATGTCTACTCCAGCGATGTCGCACGCTTTGCCGATATGCTGCGCGAGACTCACGATCTCACGGCGCGTGAGGCCGTCCGGCGTCGTCATGGCAACTCCCGGGGCGAATCGCTCGTCAATAGAATCGAGGTCGAGGCTCACCCACACTTTATTCACGCTTCGCGAGAGTCGTTCTATCGCGGCGGCTACCGGTGCGAGGCCATCCCGGGCAATGTCGAGCATAGTGAAATACTTGATCTCATTGTCGCGAATGAACGCGATCTCTGGTGGATCAATGTCTTTGATGGCTATATAGAGGACATTTTCCGGGCGGATTGGGTGCGTAAAAAGATCGGTGAGGACGTTGTTGCCTTGCCCGAGGGCGCTCGAAACGATCATGCCGTGCACATTACCCGAAATGGTCGTCGTATCCGTCGTGCAATCTGGATGCGCATCAATGTAGATGAGCCCCATTGATGAGTACACCGCGGCAGCGCCTGCAATAGATCCAAGAGCAGCCGAATGGTCGCCGCCAAGGGCGATCACTGTATCGCCGCGGCGGACGGCTTTTTCCACTTGTGTGCGAGTATCCTGCGCGACAGCAACGATCGCTTCGGCGTGCTTCATATTGCCGGCGCTCGCGACCCGCTGCGATGCAGGACATGCAATCTCCACCTGCTCGACATCGCGGCCGAGCGAGAGGAGCATTTCCCCTAGTCCGTGCTGCTTCAGATACGCCGGCGCTGCAGCAAGGCCGCGTTCGTCGCTTCCAAGCTCAAGCGGCACCGATACAACGGTCACTGGATTCCCAGAATTTTCTGATTCGTAAAAGAAAAGTCGGTCGCGTTCCATTTCAGTATTTCTGAATTGCTGTGCCCATACAATAGCAACACATCAGAAAAAAACTTGCTTCGAGAACGCGGGGTGTGGATAACGAAAAAGTAGGGTTCTTGCCCCTCATGCTCGTATTAGTTGGAATCTATCCTCCCTCTAGGGTTGTGTATTGATATCCCCCTATTTGGCCCGACCAGTCTAGATTGAGGGATATCGTGAAGTACAATAAAGCGATCGATCATATGGGAACACTGGAGTTAAACGCGCGACGTATTCGCACAAAGAATTATGTACAACAGACGGTTTTGGCCTGCGTTGGCGTCGCGGGCATTCTCGCAGTGGCTTTGATAGCACCCAATGTTTTTCAGGCACTCCCGCATCTCACGGGCAATAAATATAAGTTTGGTTACCGAGCGCGGACGGCCGCAGGACGCTTGGCACAAAAGGGGTATGTTCGATTCGTAGAACGCAGAGGAATGAAATATGTTGAAATCACCGACCAAGGTAGACGTGTACTGGAGTTGGAACAACAAAAAAAGTCATTGATCGGGCGCATAAGAAAGCGCTGGGATGGCCGGTGGCGCATGATCATCTTCGACATACCGGAAAAACGCAGCAATATCCGCAAGCGCTTACGTTCCATGATGCAAGAACTCGGGTTTCTACGACTGCAAGATAGTGTATGGGTCTTCCCATACGATTGCGAGGAGGTTGTTGCCCTCGTCAAAGCAGAGCTACAGGTAGGCAAAGATGTGCTTTATGTGATAGCCGAACAAATTGAAAATGACAAACCCATTAAAAGGCATTTTAATCTGAAATGATCCGTATCCCCCTATTTTGCCCGACCGGGTCAAATGTGGGTATACGATACCAAGGGAACGACGGCCTGATAACAACGGTTCGGGGACGATTGAAAGGAGGGGTTAATCGAGATAGGATGCGGCTACAGGAGAGGTCGCATAGTGGTCTAGTGCGGCGGTTTGCTAAATCGCTATACGGGTAAAACCGTATCGAGGGTTCGAATCCCTCCCTCTCCGCAGAAAAGGACTTCGCGTTTTGAGAGAGCCGCGCCGCG
>DATDWX010000016.1:0-6850 GCA_036517335.1 Minisyncoccota bacterium
CCTCGATGGTTCGTTCTCCGCGCTCAAGAAAAAACTCGCTGCTCACCACGGCCTGAGGCGCGACCGCCGCTACAAAGTTATCTCGCAATTACTCAAAGATGCGCACTAATTCCAGCCTCCCGTTTCTTTCTTTAAACCGAATTCGTTAGGAAAATTGGGGGGAAATCAGTGGGACGCGCTTCGCGCGTCCCACGCTCTGGGGTCTTCTGTATCTTTTTCTACAAAACTGGAGCCGCCTCCCGGACTCGAACCGGGGACCTTCGCTTTACAAAAGCGTTGCTCTACCAACTGAGCTAAGGCGGCGTGCCTTCAATTTACGTTCTCCTCCCCTTTCTGTCCATTCCCATGGGGATACCCATTTTGATGCCCATTTTCCCCCTGACCGGGCAGACCATTCTTGCGCTCGCTCATTTTTTTGAGGAATTCGGAGCGAGTTTCTTTGCGCTGAAAATTGTGCTTGTGAGAGACAAAATCGGCCAAGCGATGCGCTTGCCGTGAGGCACCACGCGCAGCGCGCGCGAATTCTATAGCAGCGAAATGGAGCGCCACGTGTGCAAAATGCACCGCAAGAGGTGGCACTTTTTTGAGATCGATCTGCGCGGCCGAGAGAAGCTCTTTGAGGTGCAGCGCTTCATGGTCGGCCACCACTCGCCACTGTGGTAGGTATGTATGACCGATTTTCTCCTCGCGCATTTTGAGCACAAAAAGCAAGACGATGCCTACGAGAGCGAGGAGGAAGACGGCGGTGGCAAAGATAATCATACGTGGATAGTGCAGTGATATTATTTTACCGAAAGCCGATCAAAACGCACCACTTCTATTTTTTCGCCGAATTTCTGTATTGCCTGCTCGATGAGCTCACGCACGGTAACTGAAGGGTCTTTGACGAACGATTGTTCGAGAAGGACCCGCTCCCCCACGAAACTTTCCAATTTGCCTTCCAGCGCTTTGCCGCGGGCCGCTTCCGGCAACTTCGCCACTTGTTCCTCGAAGACAGAGCGCGCTGCCTTAGTATCTTCTTCACTGACGTCCTTGCGACTTATCCATACGGGATCCATCGCCGCTACGTGCATCGCGATGGAATACGCCAATTTTGAGAACTCCTCATTTCTTGATACAAAATCTGTCTCGCAGGCCAAGACGACCGCGCCGACGACAGAGCCACCCGCGTGGGTGTAGGCAGCAGCAATACCAGAGCCGAGCGCTCGATCTGCTTTCTTCGTTGCCGCGGCACTACTTTGTTTGCGCAAGATCACTTTGGCCTTTTCCATGTCCCCATGTGATGCCTCAAGTGCTTTCTTGCACTGCATGATAGAAACCCCTGTTTCATCCCGGAGCAATTTGATGAGTTCGGTCGTTATCTCCATAACATCATTGTAAATCCCAAGTTCCAAGGTCCAAATTTCAAACAATGATCAGGCTCAAAATCTCAGCCCCGTCTGGATTTTATTTACTGGGACTTGTTTGAGACTTGTTATTTGGAGCTTGGAGCTTTTTCCCCTGTAGATACGCTTCTGCTATTGCGTCCACCACTATCCGCACCGACTTAACCGACGTATCGTTGCCGGGGATCGGGTGCTGAATGAAGGCAAAATCGCAGTCGGAGCTCGAAAGACCGACAACCGGAATGCCGAGCTGATTTGCCTCACGTACCGACGTATCTTCGTGCCTGGTGTCCACGATAAACAGCGCGGCAGGTAACTCGCGCATTGAAACGAGCCCACCGAAACGTGTAAGAAGCTCCTCGATCTCTCGGTCGAGAAGCAGCCGTTCTTTCTTTGTGTACTTCTCGAGAGCGCCGCTTTCACGCTCCGCGATCAATTTCTCCAGGCGGTCAATGCGCTTGCGGATGTTCTTGAAATTTGTCAATGTGCCACCGATCCAGCGGTTGGTCGAGTAGGGCATCCCCGCGCGCTCTGCCGCCGCCTTCACAATTTGCTGTGACTCGTTTTTGCCACTCACAAAGAGGATCTGGGCACCCTTCTGCGCGAGTGAGGCAATGAATGCACCTGCAACGTCCAATCGCTTTGAGGTGACCTCCAGATCGAAGATATCGGTCTGATCTTTAGTTCCAAAGAGGAAGGGGGAAGCGGAGGGGTGGCGACGCGTACGGCTGTAGCCAAAGTGCGTTCCCGCATCAAAAAGCGTCTCAATATCAAGCGTTTCTGCCATAGTGGGACGGATTGTAGCAGAGGAAAACCAGGTGAGCAAACTTCAAGGTCCGCTACTCTCTTTCACTCCGAGGAAGCCCCTGCTGCCGAGAGCACATCAAGGATGGGTTGAATACGGCCTGCCATAATGTTTGACACATTGGACCACGATTCTTTGACCCGGTGATCGGTCACGCGATCCTGGGAAAAATTATAGGTGCGGATCTTTTCCGAGCGATCACCCGTGCCCACTTGCGCCTTGCGATCCGCCGAGCGCTCACGCGCCTCCCGCTCATCTTGCTGTTGCTGGATCCGGCTTATAAGCAGTGTCATGGCCTTCTCCTTATTCTGCGCCTGCGAGCGCTCCGAAGTGCATCGAACATCAATGCCCGTCGGCTTGTGAATGATGCGCACTGCCGTTTCGACCTTGTTCACATTTTGCCCGCCCGCGCCGCCCGAGCGCGATGTCTCAATCTCGAGATCGGCCGGATTGATCTCGATCTTGGTGCGCTTGTAGATCGGAAGGATGGCTACAGAAGCCGTGGAGGTATGCACGCGACCCGCCTTTTCAGTGGTCGGTACGCGCTGCACGCGGTGCACACCGGTTTCGTATTGCAGTGTGCGATATACGCCCTCGCCCCTGATCTCGAATTGCGCCTCTTTGTATCCTCCGAGTGACCCGCGTGATTCATCGAGCGATTTCCAACTCCACCCGCGCGATTCCGCATACCGCAAATACATGCTTGCCACTTCCTCGGCAAAAAGTGAAGCTTCATCACCACCAACACCTGCGCGTACCTCAAGCACAACCTCATTTGGCCACTCGCGTTCGTGTGGATTCCCTACAATCTTTTCGATCTGCGCGAGTATGGCGTCTTTTTGCGCACTGATCTCCTCCAACTCCTTTTCTGCGAGACCTTTCATGGTGGGGTCCACCTCGACCAGTTCGTGCGCGTCGCGCTCCGCCTGGGAGAGGCGCTGCCACTCGGCCACAAGGTACGAGACGCGGTGATCGCCCGCGTATTCTTCCGGATTTATGTGTTCGTGTTCAGCCATGGCACAAGTATAGCCCCACGTCAGACGTGGCGCGTCGTGTAACAGAAACGTTACTTTGCTTTCTTCTTCGTGGTCGGTTTCGCCGCTGCGCGACGCTGTTTGAACTTCTCGACACGACCGGCCGTGTCAACGATCTTGGCGTTGCCAGTATAAAAGGGGTGCGAAGCGGACGAAATTTCCACTTGCACGAGCGGGTATTCCTTCTTGTCTTCCCACTTATCAGTCTTCTCGGTGCGGATAGTAGACCCGATCAAAAATCTCTTCCCCGCCGTCACATCCTCAAAAATGACGGAGCGATATTCCTGTGGGTGTATGTCCTTTTTCATACCCCGAGACTCTACCATAGAATATAAAAAAAGGAAGCTTTCCCGTGGTCGGAAAATCATATACGGTTGCACTAGTTGCAAGGGTTGGCCTTGCGATTTGGTTCAGGATAGGGAGACCTCCTATGCGCCGCTTGCCCTTTGTCATCATCTTTCTTGCTTCCGTATTAACCACAACATCAACGGTGACACGTGCTGATGATACGCCCAATTTTCTGGTCATCGTAAACGATGTTGGCGATAACCTTGCCAATTGGGCGAATCAGGTCTGCAACGCACCTCCCGTCCTCGCAGAATGTGGCAAGGAATTCGCGGCAACGAGAATGCTCTTGTCTCAGGCTGTACTGGGAGTGACCGCGGCCCAGTTGGCCGGAATTTTAGACTATTATCCCGAACAAAAGGCGCAGTACAAAAAAGCCTTCGGGTATCTCGTCGAGGCGGGCGAATCGATCGAAGGCCTGAAGGTGAAATACAACAAAACGCAATTACCCGCCAAAGACGGTCCGCACCTCAAAAAGCCCTGAAGATCCGGCCCTTCTGGCGTCAACGATCCGGTGCATAAAGCTCCAAACTGTATTGGATGCTGCGTGCCCCGGGTTCGTTTCTTTTTTACACATATGACACTCTACTGCGCGGTCGCGTGATATACTGTCATATATCTTTATGATGAGAAGACCATCCAAACAACGACGGAAAATCGGCCCCGTACAGCGGGATATTTTGGCGAAGCTCACGCTTGGGGATATTTTATACGCTCACCTCTTGTCTGGCAGATCGACGCGGCGTTTCTACCAGCTTGCGCACGAGCGGGCTACGGAACGCTATCGCCGCAAACAGACCATCGAGCAACTTGAGGACCGGGGTTATGTAAAAAAACGCGGCGGATACATTTCGATAACTGACAAGGGTTTCGAAGCATTCGAGGCAACCGCGGACAAAATCCGCAAGCTACTCGAAACTCAAGTTTGGGACCACAAATGGAGGATAGTAGCTTTTGATATTCCCGAGAGATACGGCTCTCTTCGGGATAAAGTACGCGCGATACTCAAACGAGCGGGCTTTATAAAACTCCAACTCAGTGTCTGGATCTTTCCGCACGAGTGCGAAGATCTCGTGGCGCTCATCAAGGATGAACCACGGCTCCGCCGTCACATTCTATACGGTGTCCTTGTGCGAATCGAGGACGAGGGACGATTAAAAAAACTATTTCGTCTATGAGGAGATATGACACTCTCTTACGCGGTCGCGTAAGAGAGTGTCATATCTTTTGCGACTGACCATCAAACGCTCAGCTGCCTAGGATGTCGATCTGGCTCTGAAATTTGGCGGTGAGCGCCATCACATCGTCGCCATAGAATGCGTAGGCGGATTTGCCCGCGTTTTTCCATCCGGCGAGGTAGCGCAGCGCCGCCAGGCGCTCGGCACCAGCAGTTTGCGCATCGGCGCCATTGTCTTGCAGGAGAAGCGCGGCGGCAAAAGTGGCCGTGCGAGGATCCCATGGATTCGGCGGATCCTGGCCGGTCATAGCGGCAATGCGATCGCTGTAGAGCTGCCATGTAGAGGGGATGAATTGTGCCGGGCCCATCGCTCCGCCGTACCCATACCAGGGCTTTTTGGAGACCGGCTGTGAATCGGGATTGAGGCCGAGTGCTGCGCAGATTTGTTGGAATAGTGGCGCATCTCGCGTTTGGTTCATATCCACGCGCCAATTGCCCGTACCCACATTCTGGCCCAAATTGCTCTCTTCAGAAAGAATCCCGAGTATGAGCGCCGGGCGCACGCCAGAGCGTGCTCCCGCCTCTTTAGCATAATTGTATATATCACCGAACGATACCGAGCGGCTCGCGCCGGTGAGAGCAAAAAGTGCGGCCCTGATCTGTGCGGCGCTCTGCTGCTTGCCTGCGATGATCTTCTGGTACACGGCCTCCGTACCTTTGGCCGCAGCGACGAGGTCTTGCTTTTCCTTTTCCCTTGTCTTAAGGGAATTACGCTGTGCGACCTGTAGCTGCAATAGATCGCTCTCCCCTTGTTGCTCCTCCTCAAGCGCTGCTTTGCGCGCCGCCAAGTCTTTGCGCGCAATCGCCATTTTCTTGAAGGAGTCATCGAGTGCCTTTTGCACGGTGCCAAAATCATCGAGCTCTCGGATAAAACTATCGAGCGTGCCGCCTAAGATGCGCGCAGCCAAGGGCGTATCGTCAATCACATTGGTCTGTCGCAAGATGTGCGCCACACTCGCCTCCCCCGTAGACACGTGTGAATCCAATGACACGATACCTACTTCTTTTTGTCGTACGCTGTTTTTTATTTGTGCGATCGTGAGGTCGCGCCGCTTGATTTCCAACTGCGCTCCCTGAATCTGGGAGTCAAGGATGGCCACATCTCTCTCAAGCGAGGAACGCTTCCTTTGCTCTTCGGAGAGCTGCGATTGATTCTGCGCGATCTCTTTATTGATCTGATCCAGCTGCGCCTGGAGCGCGGCCTGCTGATCCGCGGTAGTGCCCGCTGCCGTCGGGCTGGGTAGCGCGCATGCGCATAGAAAAAAGAAAACTACAACCAAACCGCCGCTGTTGAAGCGCATACAAGTCATACTACTATAGCAGGACATTGCAGGTCCTAGCCCTGCAACGATGCGGGTTATTCGGTCGGCTTTTCGCTCTTCACTCCCTCGGGGACAGGCTCTGCTTGCTCCGTCGCGACAGCGACTTCCACCGGCGGCGGCGCGGCTGATTCTATTTTTTCTTCCACGAACGCGGTGACAGAAACGACCGTCTCATCGCCGTGAGTAAGTAGGGTCGCACTCGGCGGCAGCGGAATCTGCGAAGCGGTGATATGGTCGCCGACGTTTTCCAGTCGCGAAATATCGACTGGCAGGTTGTGCGGTAATTCTGCTGGAACAACCTCGATCTCGATCTCGTGGAGCGCTTTCGAAATTATGTGTCCCTGCTTTTCTGCAGGCGCCTCTCCAGTGAACGCAAGTGGCACGGCTATTTCGATCTTTTTGCCTTTTTCAAGCACGTAAAAGTCGGCGTGAAGGAGGCGACCTGTCACCGGATGTACCTGTACATCACGGATGAGCGTGTCTTTGTCGGCCCCGGCGCCTTTCAAGGTGACGATGGTGGTTTCGCCCGCCTGCTTCCATGCGTGCTCAAGCGTACGCGCATCGATAGCGATCGCGGTGGAAGCCTCCTTCGGACCATACAATACGGCCGGCACAGAGCCCTGCGCGCGGATGGTCTGAGCGGATTCAGCTGTCCCCCGCGGTTTTACTTCAAGTGTCAACATGCGCGGCAGTATACATTTATGCCCCACAAAATCAAACGG
>DATDWX010000017.1:0-2699 GCA_036517335.1 Minisyncoccota bacterium
ATGAATACGTCGGCACTGCCATTATCGGAAAAGATGGCGAGGCAATCGTGCAACTCCCTGATTATTTCGAGGCACTGAACGGCAACTATCAATATTTCGTGCGGCCCGTCGACACCCCGATGGGAGGCCTCCACATCAAACAGGAGGTGAAAAATAATAAGTTCGTCATTGCGGGCGGCACGCCGGGCGGCGAAGTGAGCTGGATGGTGACGGGCATCCGCCGCGACCCGTACATCCTCGCAAATCCGATAATTCCCGAAGTCGAAAAAGGTCCCGACCAGCTTGTCGACAAAGGGGAGTATCTTTTTGCGGGAAACGCTCCGCAATGCTCGACCATTTTCAGATGCGTGTGGAATTTCCTTACGCGGTGGTTTTAAAACGATTGTACGGGGAGCCGCGGTGTCCCGAAGAGTGCCTCCGACCTCGTCATCGCGTCGAGGAAGTAAATAAGAAATGGAAAAGCCCGGCACAACGGCCGGGCTTTTTTCGGGCGGCCCACTTTACATCAGACGAAGCTGTAACCTCCGCTGAAAGGGCTTTACGATAGTTGAGACAGTTATCGTGCGTCCGATTTTGTAGTGCACCGATACGTGGCACACTGGGAGGAACCGACCCTGTGGCGGGAAAGTTCCATAAACGATAGACACGAGTACTTGCTTGTGTCTCTTACGCTTCGGACCTTTGCCGCGAGCGTTCAGGATTTCATGCACTGGTGTGTGCGATGAACTCCTCCTCTTGCCCCGACTGATGCGCCTGAACAAGGTCCTTGCTCGGTTTGGACGACGGCTCATGCGCTTCCTTTCTCGGTATTCGGATTTGTGCAGTTCTGTATTCGGTCGCGATTATGCACCTTTTTCTATGAAAGTCAATTTTTGTCTATCCACCCTCCGTCCTCGCGGTGCGTCAAGAGTGTGGCATTATCAATTTATTATTCTTACGGTTCACTATACATGCTTAAAAAAATAGCGTTCGCAGGTGCAGGTCTCGCATTACTCGCTTCTCCCCTCATCTCCTCGGCCGATACGTTGAGCGATTTGCAGGCGCAGATACAGGCCCTCATGGCCCAGATAGCGGCTCTGCAGGGGCAAACACAACCAGTCGCCCCCAACACACCTTTCTCTGTTCCTCCGCAACAACCAGACGACTACGGCACCGGAGTGACCGCCCCCAACTACTGCCCCAAACTCTCCATCACCATGCAACGCGGCGCCCGCGATGCGACGGCCGGCTCACAGGTGAGCGAACTCCAGGCATTCTTGACCAGCTACTACAACCTCGACGAGAACATCGTCGTCGGCGGCTACTTCGGCAATCTCACCCACAAATATGTTGTCCGCTTCCAAACGGAACAAGGCCTTCCCACTTTCGGCATCGCGGGCTCACTCACGCGCGCGAAGATAGCGCAAGTGTGCGGGGGAGGGACGGTGGTACCACCGGAGCCGCGTGTATGTCCCGTTGCCATACGAACTGCATGTCCGACAGGCCAGCACTATGAGACCGCCGGTCCCGATATGGTCGACTCGCGCGGATGTCGTTCACCCAACTTGAAATGCGTGCCGGATACGAATCCAATCATCACCGTCAACGAGCGATGCACGGGCGTTACGTTCACGAGCAATCGTCGACAAGGTGATTTAGCGGCGGATGTATTCGATATCAAGAAGTTTCTCAATATGCCGGTGATAGATACGACGGAATATAACTTTGATTCAAGTACCGAATTGTATGTGAGGGCGTTCCAAAGAAAATACGGTTTAGAGGCCAACGCGGGCGTATGGGACGCGATGACGCGCGCAAAGGCCAATGCAATCAATATACAATGCCAACCGACAAGCGGCATCACCGTCACCGCGCCCAACGGCGGCGAGCAGTGGGAGATAGGTCAGCTCAATACCATCACGTGGACACCATACGGATACAATCCAAATACAAATCCGGCAAATGATGTGGACGTATATCTTGTGAGTAGAATGACGACATGTACTACGGGGTTGCCGTGTGATTGGTACAGCACGATAGGGAAAGTGATGGACACCGGAAAGGCATCGCTCCATACCTACTTCAATATCAACAATTTCAGTACATGGGCAGAGCCCGGCGAATACTACATTCGTGTCTATAACCGCGTGACGGATAAAGCCGACTTCAGCGACGCGCCGTTCACGCTACTCGCGCCGCGGGTAGACCTCAAGGTCAACGGTTCCAACGGACCCATTTCTGCTACACCTGGCGATACGATACAGGTCTCGTGGAGAACACGAGACGTAGAGCGATGCCGAATCTACGGCGCAAAAGTAGGCACCACATTGTTGCCTGATGGAGCATACGGCAACTTATCTCCAAACGGAGATTTGCGGGGAGTATACCTTGGCGGCCATATACGAATGCTCTGCTCGAAGTACGATGCGGGTGAGTGGGGCGATAGCGTTTCTGTGAACCTTGTTTCAGTCCCTGCGAGCCTGCAGATCACGAGCCCAAACGGCGGCGAACAGTTTAACCCGGATTCGTGGGTAAATGGGTCGTTTGAGTGGCGTGGATTGAAGTCATTCTCCTACGCGCTCTACAAGGACGATATGTTCTATGCGTGGATTGCCAAGGATACACCGATCGTCGGAAATCCTGGCGAAACATATAATTTCTCTTTTGTCCCAAACAATGTTCAGGGCGTAACAGGTCTTGGCAACGGAAGCAACGAAGGC
>DATDWX010000018.1:0-6490 GCA_036517335.1 Minisyncoccota bacterium
GGCGAAAGCGCCGCCCGCCGATTCACCTCGGCAACACACGTGGGGTGATCGAGCAATCCGGTTGCCCCTGATACATCTTTCGCGACCGCCTCTGTAGGTGGTAGAGGCGACGGGATATTGAGTTGTGCGGGAATGACAGAAGAATCTCCCAAAAAGATCTGTTTCGACACCGGATCCGTCGCCGGTATTCCTACGACTGCGGCGGCAAGAGATATTTCCGGTAGAACTTCGAACGCAAGGCACGTGATGATGAGGCAGACGGCGATACTACGCATGCCTCTCATTGTATCTTAGCGAAGGACGAACAGTTCGAGTGCATATTCAAGCTCCAATCCACGCCGACGCGATTCGTGCGGCAGTTCAGCAAGTTTCGCAACAAGTTCCCGCGCTCGCGCATCGCGCACATTGCGCAAGAGCGCTTGCTTGGCGGCCCAAAAAAGTACGCCGTGTATCGCCTCAGGGCTTTTGCCGACAGCCAATTCTTTTTGATACCCGATCCAAAGCTCTTTCTTCTTCCCCCGCTGCAGCGCATTCGCGAGCCCGAAGATGCTGTCATCCTTTTTCTTGGCGGGCGCGTCAAATCGTTCGGCTTTTTCCGCGAATTTTTCTATTTTTTTCCGTACGTCCGCCAGTGGCTTTTCTTCCAAGATAAAAAAGGTCTCCGGTGACTTTTTCATTGCAGGCAATGCATCTTCGGCAACTACCCGCATCCCTTCGTTCCCAAACACTCCATCGAGTATTACGAGTCGCGCACCTCCAAACATACCGCTCCCGGACAACGCCGCGCGAAGGTCCTCGGGAGTATGCGCGTCGGAAATACGCACAATGCGTACACCTTTGCCGGATAATTTCTGTACTGCCGCGTCCATCATGGCACGCGTCTTTTTCCGATCGGTCCCTGTGTATAGATAGAGCATATTAGCGGGAAAGTCTTTGCATGGTGCCCCAATCCTTCCCGATCGCGATTTCCGTAACTATGGGTACGCCGGAGAGCTCACGCGCAGGTACCATGGATTCCATCACGTCGCGTATCGCTCGTGCAGCCTTTTCGGCGATCGCCTCATCAAGCTCATAGACGAGCTCATCGTGCACCTGCATGATGAGCGCAGCTTTGTCCCGCCAGCCTTGCTTTTCGATGAGCTTGTCGGCCTCGACCATTGCGAGCTTGATGATGTCGGCTTGTGTCCCCTGCATGGGCGCGTTGATCGCCATGCGCTCTGCCTGCGCACGCAAACTTGGGAGAGAAGATTTGAAACCGGCAAAGTAGCGCCGGCGGCCAAAAAGTGTTTCGGTGTATCCTTTGCGCGCGGCTTCCGCTTTGGTGCGTTCGATATAGTGCGCAAGGCCGGAAAAATTCTTAAAGTATTCCGAGAGAAACGCCGCGGCCTCGTCGCGGGTCACATCTCCCGCCAGATTCGCGCGCAGGGCATTGACTCCCATGCCATAGAGAATACCGAAATTGATAACCTTTGCCCGACGCCGCATTTCATGGTCCACCAGCTCGGGCGGCACGTTGAAGACCTGCGCCGCCACGGCGGCATGTACGTCGCCTCCACTTTGGAATATCTGCACCAATTTTTCATCTCCCGAAAGCCCCGCCGCGATGCGAAGTTCTATTTGCGAGTAATCGAGCGCGGCGAGCACACTCCCTTTTGGCGCCGCAAACGCGGTGCGAATGCGGCGGCCATACTCGGATTTGATAGGAATATTCTGGAGATTCGGATTCTGGCACCCCATGCGGCCTGTAGTTGTCCCCGTCTGCAAAAACTCCGCGTGCAGCCGACCATCGGATGCAATGAGCGCAGGCATTTTCTCGATGTACGTCGAGAGAAGCTTCTGCAATTCGCGATACCCGAGGATGTCGGCAATTATTGGATGGAGTCCGGAGAGTTTTTCCAACTCGCTCTCTTTGGTCGTCCGCGCACCCCCCGGCGTCTTCTTTTGCTTTACCGGATTTATCTTGAGCTCGTCGTAGAGGATGACCCCGAGTTGTTTCGGCGAATTGATGTTGAATTCGTGTCCGGCATGTTTGTAGATCTTCCCCGCAAGGCGCCCAAGCTCTTTGCCATACTCATCCGCGAGTGATTTCAAATGCGCTTTATCGATATACACACCATGCGCATTCATCTGCCCGACGACGGAAATGAGCGGCTTCTCTATATTCTCAAAGACTTCGTTGAGTCGCCCCGTGGAGCGCAATTCTGCGAATATAGCTTCGCGCGCTTTTTCAAAATCTTCGATATGCGTCTCGCGCAAAATATCTTCCAAGCTCGGATTTGTTACATCGGAATGCAGGAGCCAGAGCGCAAGCGCTGTCTCACGAAGCGCCGCAGGATCTATTTTTTGGGCCTCTGCTTCGGGGACAGCTTCCTCTCCCGCATCGCCCGGCGTATGCGCGCTTCGTACACGTTCTTTGAGCGATTTGAATTCCAATTCCTCGCAGATCGCCATGATGGTGGCCGCGTGTTCTCCGAGATGCCACTGCCGCTTGGGCAACTCGAAAGAGATGGGCACATCGGGATGGATCGTGGCGAGCGTTTTTGAAAACGCAGCGTCTGATTTGCCGCTTTTCAAAAGTTCGACGATGCGTGGTTTTACGCGCGTGCCGAATTTCTCCGGATCCTTACTCAACGCCGCGTATATCTGATCAAGTGAGCCAAATTCTTTGATGAGCTCAGTCGCAATTTTTTCCCCGATACCCTTGATTCCGGGAATGTTGTCGGAGGGATCGCCGCGTAGTGCTTTGTAATCCACCACGCGCTCGGGTCCGAAGCCGTATCGCTCGCGTACTTTTTCCTCATCGTAGATGACGGTGTCGGAGAGGCCTTTGCGTAACGTAAACACACGCACGCGGGGTGCCACAAGCTGCAGGGTGTCCATATCACCCGTCGCGATGATGGTCTCGAGATCACGGCGGGCGCTTACCTTGCGCACGATGGTCCCCAGCACGTCGTCGGCCTCGTACCCGGGGTGTTGGTAGACCGGTATGCCGAATGCTTCAAATACTTTTGGTGCCTCCGTGAGTTGTGCCACTAATTCGTCTTCCGCTTTTATGCGTTTTGCTTTGTATGCCTCGAAAAGTTCGTGCCGATGCGTTGCCCCCGGCAAATCGCGCGCGGCGATAATGTAATCAGGCTTCAGAGCCTCGACGATCTTGAAGAGCATGAGCATGAGCCCGTACAGAGCACCTGTCGGCTCGCCTTTCGAATTGGAGAAATCCGGCAGCGCGTGGTACGCACGATGAAGAATTGCGTGCGAATCGAGGATAACCAACCGCAGAGGTTTACCCCGAGCGTCGTCGAGGGGCTTTTCAGCCGATGTTTTCTCTGTTTTCTTCTTGGCCATTGATTGAAATAGTACGCTCGTCTCCGTGAATGTCGAATCCGGTCTATATCGCGTTTTCGGAGATCAAAAGAGCGCGCACTGATATGAGCCTGGATGCGATGCCGGCCTAATTACTCGACACCAAGCGCATGCTTCATGCCGCAATAATACGGTAGAATAGTAGGGATGGCCACACAGTTCAACGAAAAAAAACAGGATGAGCGGCTGCATGAGCTCCGCGCGCAGGAAGAAGAGCAGCTTGCTGAAATGCTCTCGGGCAAATATGGCGTCGAATACGTAGACCTCACCTCGAAATCTATCGACACTGATGCATTGCGCATCGTGGATGAAAAAGTGGCGCGCGCTGCCGAGATCGCTGCGTTCCACAAGATCAACAAAAATCTTTTTCTCGCGATGCGCGCGCCCGAGCGGCCTGATGCGCTTCAGGCCATCCAGAATATAGAGAAACTCGGGTATACAGTTCGGCGATTCATCGTCTCGCTTGCCTCGCTCGAGCACGCGTGGGATCGCTACCACGACATCTCGTATGCGACAGAGACAGAAGCAGGCATTCTTACCCTGTCCAACGAGACCATCCAGCAAATGCTTGAAAAATTAAAAAAGCTCGAGGACGTGAAGCTCGAAATCCAAACGTATGCGAGCTCGAAAGACACCCACCGTATCTCGCGCGTCTTGGAGATCATCATGGCGGGCGCTTTGTCACTCGGGGCATCCGACGTACACCTTGAGCCGGAAGAAGAGTCTGTGCGTATGCGCTACCGCCTTGACGGCGTCCTCATCGAAGCGACCACATTTGACGCGCCAACCTATGCGCTTATCTCAAGCCGCCTCAAGCTACTCTCCGGCCTCAAGCTCAATATAAAAAACGCGGCGCAAGACGGGCGCTTTTCCATTCAAGTCAATCAAAAAGAGATCGAGATCCGTACCAGCGTTTTGCCCGGCGCATACGCCGAGACGATCGTGATGCGTATTTTGGATCCCTCAACCATCGCGCTTCCGATGGAGGCACTCGGCTTCGACAAGTACCTCATGGAGATCTTCGCCCGCGAGATCGCGAAGCCCAACGGCATGATATTGAACACCGGCCCGACAGGAAGCGGTAAGACAACGACCCTGTACGCATTTTTGCGGCAAGTGCACAACCCGGGGATCAAGATCGTCACCATCGAAGATCCGATCGAATACCACCTGCCCGGCATCGTCCAAACGCAAGTCTCAAAAGATTACACATTCGCTTCAGGGCTGCGCTCGACATTGCGCCAAGACCCCGACGTCATCATGGTCGGTGAGATCCGCGATGCGGAAGTGGCAAGCACCGCCGTGCACGCATCCTTGACCGGCCACTTGGTCTTCTCCACATTGCACACCAACGATGCCGCGGGCACCTTCCCCCGCCTCATCGACATGGGGGTGAACGCCGATATTTTGGGAGCGGCGGTCACCGTCGCGATGGCGCAACGCCTCGTGCGACGCCTCTGCCCCGAGTGCCGCGTGCCGCAACCGATCGGTGCGGAAGATAAAAAACTGATGGAGCCTTTGCTGCGCAATATTCCACATGCCGACGAGTTGCCCGCAAACCGCGAGACGATGTGGCTCCCTAAGGGCTGTGAGAAATGCGGCAACTTGGGCTACAAAGGCCGCATCGCCGTCGTCGAGGTGATTTTGATGGATCACGAGATAGAAGAGGTCGTGCGACACACCTCATCGGAGCGCGACATTTGGAAAGCTGCGGCGCACCAAAAGATCCGCCGCATGGGGCAAGATGGTATCGTAAAAGTCCTGCAAGGCGTTACATCGCTCGAAGAACTCGGCCGCGTCGTGGACCTGCACGACGAAGTGATGTTGGAAAGCATCGGCAATTAGGATTCTGGCTCATCAAGTCCGATTGCCTTCACAATAGAATTCAAGTCTTTTAAGTTCGTTTTGCAGGTTGTCCAGTCACCGCCAGTTACATTGCCACTGTCCAGAAGCGATTGGAGGAACACCCTGCGCTCTGCGATCAAAGTTTTAAATGCTTCTTTTTCATCATCTCGCATCTTTGCGTATAGGTCTTTTATATTTTCCGCTCTGTTGTCTGCCTGATTATGAGAGGGGTTGCCGGTAATTTGGTTCGAAAGGAGGCTAAAGGCCGGTGTATGCCTCTCTTTCATTTTCTGCGCCCGTATTTCCAGGGCGCTCTTGCGCAGTTCATTTACCATCCTCAAACTTTACACCACAAAAGCCCGTTGCGCGTAACGAAACGGGTGCTATCGTGGAAGAAGTTGCCCTTCGATGCGCTCAGGGTAAACAGGGGCTCGATTCTCTCAGCGACGCTTTCGGGAGAAAGTTGCAACGCGGACCTAAGGATGGCGGAAGCTGTCCCGCCAAGGCGGGAAACCGCCGCGTCCTCGGTAAAGTTACTATCGTTGAGAGAATCGTGACCCCGTCCTTGTCCTTCTTAGCTTTAGCGACGTAGGACACGAGACATTGAACACTGGGCGAGAGAGTAGCATATATAATTCAAAAGTCAACCCCATTAGAGAGCTCGTGTACTCGCCTCTAACGGGGCATGGCCCTAGCCGCAGCCCAAAAGGACTCCGGAAAGCAGCCAACTTATGACAGACAAAGACCAAAAAACAATAGAGAAATCCCCTCGATCGCTCGACCAAGCGCTTCGCCCCGGTTCGTGGGCGGAATACGTCGGCCAAGAGGCCATCAAAGAGAATCTCCGCATTCTTCTGCAAGCTGCAAAGGGTCGCAACCATCAGCCCGAGCACGTGCTTCTCTACGGGCCGCCGGGCTTGGGCAAGACCACGCTCGCGCACCTCATGGCCAAAGAGATCGGTGCCAACTTGCGCTCGACCTCCGGCCCCGCCATCGAGCGCGTGGGCGACTTGGCCGCGATATTGACCAACCTCTCGCCGGGCGATGTACTTTTTATCGACGAGATCCACCGCCTCAATCGCACAATAGAAGAAGTCATGTACCCCGCGATGGAAGCAGGGGTCCTCGACATCGTGATCGGCAAGGGGCCAAGCGCACGCACCGTGCAGCTGGAGCTTCCGCCTTTTACTCTGATTGCGGCAACGACAAGAATCTCGATGCTCTCCGCACCGCTGCGCTCGCGATTTTCCGGCGGCACGTTCCGCTTGCAGTACTACACCGA
>DATDWX010000019.1:0-27524 GCA_036517335.1 Minisyncoccota bacterium
CGTTTTTCTTGGTGTAGTGACTAACGCAAAATGGGCATATTTTCGCCTTTTTTTAATTCGCATAGTAAATATTCTGACTTTTAGCTTGTAGTTGAGCCACCATACATCAAAAACAGCCTCCCGAAAGTTTCTTTAACTCGATCTTGATCTGTCAGCGGACGAATGTAATTCTTGTGCTGCATAAAATTAAACGCCACCTGCGCCAAATCACCTGTTCGCTGCGATTGTCTGGTTGGTGAGGGTGATGAGGGCTTTCATATCTTCAAATCGGCCGGTTTGGGTGGAGCCGAGGACGACCGCGACGATGCGGCGGCCTCCCTCTTCGTATACCACCGCCAAATTACCCCCCGCCAGCGTGGTATAGCCTGTTTTACCCACAAGGAGCCCAGGGATCGCAGGCAACGCTGCATCGGTGTTGATCGCTGTTGCGCGAGCACCGCCCAGAGACTGAATGGTGAAGCTCTGCACTCTCGTCGCAGAAAACGTATCGGGAGAAGTAGCGGCCGCGTATGCGAAAAGGGTCGCCATGTCACGCGCGGTGCCGTATGCGCCTGATTGTGTGGGGCCTTCGTCGAGGCCAGTCGCGTTGAGGAAATAGGTATGGTCCAGGTCGAGTTCTCTTGCGAGCTCGTTCATACGCCACAGCGTAGCGCCATAGGCCGGTGCATCCTTATACTGCTCTCGTATGCTTACCTCTGCCTCTGCCGCCAAAATGTCGGCTCCCTGATTTGACGATATGGCGAGGGTGTAGTCTATTATGTCGGAGAGTTTCCACTGTGCCCCCGTAGCAAACGGGAACACTCCCTCCGTGATTGTAATAATCGTATCGAGTGGAAGAACTTGTGTGACGACGAGCACGAGTGGGACTTTGGTGAGCGAGGCGAGGGGTAATTGGGTGTCTGGGTTGAGCGCATAGAGCACTTTATTTTCGGTGACATCAATGATGATGGCGCTTTTGGCGGCGATCGCAGCGGACGCAAACACATCGGGAGCCAATTCGGTGGAGACAGCGGCAGCGGCCACCTCCGCGGCGGGAAGGATGGTCGCTACTCCCGTGCTGTCCACCCCATCGCCGACACGTGCCGATCTGGACGCATCTGTAAATGAGCTCCATGTGAAGGCGGCGCTCGCAAAGAAAATAAGAGTGAGCGCACACCCCCCGAGGACGCGCTCTCTATGCATTTCCCACATTTTCTGTATCTCCATGGTCTTCGAATGCCGGACGTGCGGTCTCGAATGCGGCTAATTCGGCCCGAATTGTATCATAGTCGGGTAGTGCGGAGCTTGCACTCACGCCGAGGTGCGCGAGCAGCTCCGCTGTAGGCCGGTAGAGATATTCGCGAGCATCATCCGGATTGTTTGCTCGATCAAGCAGCCCGCGCGAGAGGAGCGTACGGATCGTCGAGGTGGTATTGACGCCGCGAATGTAGTCTATCTGCGCCCGCGTAGAAGGGCCGCGGTAGAGGACGATAGCAAGCACTTCGAGGCCAGCGTCCCCGATGTCTCTTTCCAGAGTCTCTTGCAGCGATTCGCGCACAGCGCTGGAAACCCGCTCTGCGGTTGCGAGTGCGACTTCTTTTCCCGCAAGGATGAGGGTAAGGCCGCTACCTCGGAGCGAGACGGAGAGCTCTTCGAGGGCTGCGCGCGCACTCTCTTCATCGCACTTCAAGAGCTTGGCGAGGGAGTGCAGCGCGAGCGAACCACCCTCCGCAAAGAGAAACGCTTCAGCGCGCGCGGCCAAGTCCGAAAGTGCTGGCCGGCCTTCAGGCTCCATATTGAGGTACACCAGCGTTCTCTATCTCGATCGTGATATCGGCAAACAGTTTTTCCTGCGACACCGAAGCTGATCCCGCACGTACGAGCTCCAGAATGCCTAAGAAATATACGATTACCTCGTTGCGGTCAGACGACTTGGTGAGTTCGCTAAAACGCGCACGGAGCGCTCGCGTCAGTCTCTCGTGAACCTTTTTGATAACATCCTCAAGTGCAAGTATGGGCAAAACAGAGGCGCGGGCAAGCTCTGCTGGCCTTGGCAGTGTGCGGACTATCGAGAGGGCAGCTTCGCGGATAGTCCCCTGCCCTGCTTCCCGTGGGCTAAAGATCACAGGGCGCGCGGGAGCGGAGCGAGCAAGCGAGAGGGGCGCATTGCCCCATGCCCTTCGCAAGAGTCGCGCGGTCTTGCGGATGAGCATAAGCCGGGCAAGCCGCCTTTCCAATTCCTCCACACTCTCGCGCTCATCCACCGAGAGTTCTAGTACTGGCAGGAGGGTGCGTGACTTGATGAGGAGCAGTGTGCTGGCAACGAGGATAAATTGGGCAGTCTCTCCGAGCGGCATCTGCGGCAATTTTTCTATATACGCGAGGTAAGCATCGCAGACCTCGGCAAGATTGATCTGCGAGATGGAAAGTTTGCGCGCTTCGATCAAATTGAGCAGTGTTTCGAGGGGACCTTCAAAGACCGGCGCCTTGATGTTGAAAGATTGGGTCATAGTTCTTGTCCCCGACCCCCTCAAGGGGTCGGGGTCCCGACCGAAGCGTCGGGATCGAATTCTGGTGCCTCGGAGAGACGTGAATCAATGCGGGTCATGTCGCGCGGAAAGGCTGTCGCTTCCTTCACATTAGGAATTTCGAGCATGCGAGCCGTGAAGCGCTCGAGCCCTGTCGAGGAGCCACCGTGTGGCGGCATGCCGTACTTGAAAGCCTGTAGGTAGAAAGCAAATTTCTCCGGGTCGAGTCCGCGCTCTTTCATACGTGCGACAAGTTGCGCATGATCATGGATGCGCTGCGCCCCGCTGTTGATCTCGAGACCGCGGAAAAGGAGATCGAAGCCGCGCGAATACGGGGCCTCGCCAGGGTCTTCATAAGTATAAAACGCGCGTTTTACCGTCGGGTAACGCGTGATAAAAACGAAGTCCGATCCCCTTTCATTTTTAGCCCACTCGCAGATGTTGCGCTCATGCTCTGGCTCCATGTCGGGCTCATGTGGAGCGCCGAGCACATCATGCGCCTCCGCAAGCGTAAGTACCGGTATTCCGCCAGCCGGCGGATCGGGAATCAGGGGGATTGACGTATTGAATCGCTCAAACATGTCCGCATGCCTCTCCCCTACCGCTTGAACGGTATCGCGTACCGCCCGCTCGAGGGCGGCCATCGGCTCGCGCTCGCTCTCTATGAATCCCATCTCAAAATCCATGCACGTGGCTTCGCTCAAATGCCGCGTTGTGGCAGATTTTTCGGCGCGAAATATCTTGGCCACGGTGAATGCCCGTTCAAAGGGGCCGACCATGATCTGTTTATACAACTGTGGACTTACGGAAAGGTAAGCCGATTTGTCGTTGAAATACTCAACCCTGAAAGCAGCGCCAGCGCCTTCCGAATCGGTGCCGACCAAAGATGGCGCAATGAATTCTGTGAAGCCTTGCGACTGGAGCGATTTTCGGTACGCATCCAGTATAGTCGCCTGCATGGAAAAAATGTCTCGGCTCCGCTGCGTTCGCAGTGTCAGAGGCAAATTGTCGAGATGCGTCTCCAGATTGAGCTCAGCATCGAGATCAAACGGTAGGGGCTGCGCCGCGCTCAGTATTTCAATACTCTCGATTTGCAGCTCAATGTCACCATTTATTTTGCTGGCATTCGCATTCTTCTCTGGACGTTTGTTGACCACTCCCGACGCAGCGACGACGTACTGCTGTCGTACGCCTTTTGCAACATCCATTGCGGCGCTAGCCGGAAGGACTACTCCCTGCACGGTGCCCGTCATATCCCGAAAATCAAAAAAGACGAGTTTGCCCTGATTGCGCGCCACCTCTACCCACCCGGCGATAGAGACATCCGCATCAATCTTATTTTTCAGCTCTTTTATGTACGTTCTTGGCATAAATATTAGTGCTTTAAATATTGACAGTAGTGTAAACCACTATATTGAGACGCCGACCCGGCTGCGCACATCCACCATTTTACGGGATGCTAGCGCGCGAGCTTTTTCGGCACCGTCTTTTAGTATCTCCTTCACATCCGCATCGGTGATATTCATACGTCGCTCGCGCATCGGCGCTACGAGTGCCTCGATGTCTTCTACCAGCACATCCTTGAGTGCTTTGTACTTACCTTTGTTCTCCTTGTACAGATTGGCAAGCGAATCACCGCCGCGGAAAAGGCGGTGAATGTTGTACACATGCTCGGGGCTCTCCCCCCCTGAGTCGGTAACAATACTCATCACCGCTTTGCGGATCTCGTCTTTTGTGCCGAAAAGCGGGATGGTATTGCCGTAGCTTTTGCTCATTTTTGCGCCGTCGGTCCCTGGCACGACGGCAACGGCGTCCAAGATTTTCTCCCGCGGTTCTTTGAAGGTTTCCCCGAACGCCGCATTGAATTTGGCCGCCGCCTCGCGCGCGTATTCTACGTGCTGACGCTGATCGGCGCCCACAGGGACGATGTCGGTGTCGTAGAGCAGAATATCCGCCGCCATAAGCATGGGGTACGTGAAGAGCCCGGCACTCGGCTCCAGCCCTTTTGCTACCTTGTCTTTGTACGCGTGCGCCTGCATCAGAAATGGCACCGTAACGAGGCAATCGAATATCCAGGCGAGCTCGGTGTGTTCGGGCACGGAGGACTGTTGGAACAGCACCGCCTTTTTTGGATCGAGACCCACCGCTATATAATCACGCACCACACCCGCGATATTGCTTCTAAGCTGCTGCGGGTCTTTGAGCGAAGTGAGAGCATGATAGTCCGCGATCATCACTAGTCCCTCGGCACCCTGCAAAAGCTCCACCGTCTGTTTGAGCGCACCAAAATAATTGCCGATATGCAACTGCCCCGACGGTTGTAATCCAGTGAAAAGCCTTTGCATGATCAATGTCTCACTATAGCAGAAAAAAGCTGGCGAACCTTACGTGCAATTTTGTCGCAGTGTCTACTCTGCGGTGGTGGATTTCTGGATATTGGCAGAGATGACGAGGATAAAGACGACGAGACCGAAGAGCATCGGGTAGCTCACCCCAAGCATACCCGTGATGATGCTGGCGATTGCGACAGGAATGAGGGCAAAGAGCGCGGTTCGATACGCGGCGCCATACGGAATAGAGAAACCCTTGATCTTGGCGATGATTTTCACGATAAGTGCGGACGGTAGTGCAATAAGCGCATAGTAAGCGAGCATACCGAAAATAATGAGGAAAAAGAGGAGTACCGGCAGCACGTATAGCATGCCGCTGATGAAGGGCTTGATCTTACCCGCAAGGTCCATGACTACTTTGCGATCTATATGGACCCCATCGAAACTCTCGAGATCAATGACGCGCGATTCACCACCCTCATCGCTCATGTAGAAAAGTTTTTTCTGTGTGAGTACCATCGCGGCGTCATAAGTGTCGAGCTCTGCTAGGGTGATAGCGGGACGCGTGTCTATTACGGCAAGGTGCTGCGGTGAGGACGAGCTGGTCGCGCCCGGCATGGCAATGTAGTACGGCTGGCTTACACTCGAAGAGGCGATGCCGCCATCGATCTCGATGACAAGCTCTGCGGGAAAGGCGTTTGGTATCGTTTCAAGATAATTTGAACGCAAAAATTGATAGAAAGCGATGGACGCGGGAACACTGACCAAAATACCGGTGAATGCCGCGATGAGGGCAAGCGCACCAAAGGCGCGCCGACCCGGCGGCAAGGCCGCGTAGAATGCCCTATCATGGAACGAGCTTTTGACTGTCTGGAAAATTGATTGGATCATATATTGAACAACGGTAGCACGCCACACAACACATTCAACCGCTTGCGGGCAATTCGACGATAAAACGTGCACCCTTGCCCGCCCCCTCCGACTCTGCAGAGATCTGCCCGCCGTGCGCCTCCACGATTTGCTTGGCGATGAAAAGGCCGTAGCCAGTGGAATGCACGTTGACTTTGATCGAATCAGCGCCGTGACCACCTTCAGTGAAAAGGCGTTTTTTGTCTTCATCGGTAATACCAACGCCGCTGTCTTGTACAATGAAACGGATTTTTCCTCCAGTTTTGGACAGTGAGACAGCAACCTTTCCCGCCGGCGTATACTTGATGGCATTGTCTACCAAATTGCGTATCACGTGCTCGCGCAATTTGCCCTCATCCCCTTCTAGGTTGTACTCCCCCTCTTCCACCTGCACGGTAAGCGAGAGCTGCTTTGCATCCGCCGCACTTTTTTGCTCGCTTACCACGCTCATGACCGCCGCTTTAAAATCAAGCGGGGCCTTGTTGAACACAATGGTACCTTTCTTTAAATTAGACGCATCCAGTATGTCCATGACGGTCGCCACGCCCTTGCGCATTTCGACGAGCGCCTCCCCAGCGAGCTCCTTTACTGCAGCGGAGACCTCACCATAATCACCACCAGCGATGCTCGCAAAGGCGTTTTGACCTTTGGTCAGATATCCCTTGATCTCGTGACTGATGAAGTGGAGCAAAGCCTCTTGCTGTGCGTTGGACTCTTCGAGTGCTTGCTTGAGGCGCACGAGCTCCAGCGAGTGCTTGTACACGATTTCATTTGCCGCCCGTAATTCTACCTCGTAATCCGTCGGACTTACGATCGGCGAAGTTGGCACGCTTTGTTGATCCGTATCCGCCATATCAATTCGGATCATATCTCACGATACACGCGCGCTAATGCTCTTTCGCACAGCTCGCAGCGTGTCTGAATCGAGCGTCCCGACTTTGCGAGTGATATTGCGCATGTCGATGCACGCCAATTTCAATGTGCGTACAATCGAAGAAATCGGTAATCCCGCCGAGGCAAGATCCGGTACGTCAATATCGCCAGGCCATCCTTTCAATATTGTCGTGGTTATCATTGCCGCCCAGCAGACTTCAACGCTCTTGGCAGCGCGCCACGGCCCGATCACTATCAGGGCAGGACGCTCCTTCGCGAATGTTCCATCGGCAAAAGGGAACAAAGTCACGACGACATCACCGCGCCTATGCTCCATATTTAGAGATTGTCGTAGATGTCATTCGAAGGGTCATTCCATTCAGTAAACGTCGCGAACGGATTCTCGAAAGGGTCATTCAAATTGATCTTTTGATCTTTTGATCTTTTCGATGCCGTTTTTGCAGCAATGGGCTCAACGCTTACAAGCGGCTTTCCTGCTCGTTCGATGATATACCGATCACCACGCAACGCCACGCGGTTCATAATTTCCCCGAAGCGCTTGCGGGCCTCCATCGCCGATATGACTTTTGTTTCAGACATAACGGCAGTGTAGCAATCTATGCAATTATGTCAATTGTATCACTACGCTGCCAGCAAACTTGAAGGTACTTCCGAGGGCTGCATAGTGCTCACAATGCTCGCTGCCGCCTCGCGGCACACTTCGTGCGAGGCCCGGCCAAAGAGCCGCTCATACTGGGCCACGAGGCGATCCACAGCGGCCTTCGGATCGCCGTTTTGGATCGTGACCGAATGATCAGCCGCCACCTGCATTCCCGAAACTTTCTGGGCCTCCGACCAAGCCAAGGGCCCAATCACAAGCTCCTGCTCCTGAATTATTTTTGATGCAATTTGCGCAAAAATGGGCATAGAAAAAATATATTAATCTTTGGCATCAAAACAATTAACACCAAAAACTATCAACATCCACGCAGTGGGCAAAACTAGGTCTACCCAATGTCCATTGTAATAACTTCCGACAGTCGTAGTATATGAAAATGAAAAATCACCAAAAAATAAAACAAGCTGCCCCAAAAGTATGCTCAAAATGGCAATTTTATATCTCCCTCCAAGATATTTAAAGGACAATCCATAAATAAGCGCCGAAGATAGAAAGATCACAAGATCTCCCAGAGGATACGCAAGATCAAAGAAAAGTTTCAAGCCTCCCTCTGTAAAATCGATTACGCCGCCACGCGCCACAACAATAAGCAAATAGTACGCAGCAATAATTCCAATAATCGATATACATAATGCTAGCACTTTCCCGCCGGGATGTTTTAGGGAGAATCGAGCTCCAGTCGCTTTTGATAAGCTAATCAATCCGAGCGCCAGAAAAGGGAAGGACAGGCTATAGCCAACGTCTGCAAGAGAAGGATAGGGGATGTCTACACTAGTAAAAATATTATAGTAGAGCGACCAAAACATTTGGCCTACACCCCAGCAAATCGCTCCCACCGAAATAAAAAGCAGGGCTCTGCCAACATAACTTTTTAATCCTCCCCATTTTTTGGATTTTAATATGCCGAGCACTCCACCGATCAACGGAATTAATCCGAAAGCAAACTGGTAGAGCGCTCCTCCCAATGTTACCTCTCCACCCGCATTTGCTTTCCCCGTAACGAAGAAGAAAGCCCACCAAACGAATATAAAGACGAAGTAAAAAAAGATAATCCTCGCATCTCTGCTTGTGTGCATAGTAGTACAGACACCCTATGTAATTAAATTATGTTCCCTGCAAAGCAGATGTCAAGAGGCTTTGGTTCACCGAAAATCGGTGTTGTGGATAATCAACAAGGACGCCTCTGTTGAGCCGTTTTCGGTGAAAAGCCAGCTCCAGCAGGCTGTAGCGTAAGAGATCATTTTACGACCCAGACGTATTCCATAGATTTGTCACGTGCCGCAATATGGACATTGGGATACGTTTTTAATTTAAGATAGTACTCGACAATTTCTTTTGTAAATTCCTCCCCTTTTATAGTTATTGGAATACCAGGAGGAAATGGTGTGATGTGTTCTGCCGCTATTCGTCCAATTGCTTCAGGCAATGGCACTTTCTCAATCTGATTCCATAACAACTTTGTAATCTCATTTAATTCCAAGATTCTGGGTATATTGGTCGGGATTTTAAAATTAAATTCTACTGGCATTTTAGTCCGTTTTGGTTTCTGCGTTATTTCCGCAAGGGCAGCCGCTGTGATTTGGATATCATTCATTGTGGCTCTAAATGGAATTATAAAGAGAATTGTCTTGACAGTGTAGGCCTCAGGAACAATTTTATATTTCCTTTCTAGAATATTTGCTACCTGATTTCCGTTAAAGCCCGCTTTAGCAACGTCTACGATAACTTTTGTCTCATCTCTTTCGTACACTGAAGGATGGTTTTTCTTAAGATAGTCCGTAGAAACCACCTCAAGACCGTCAATGCGACTTATTTCGCCAGATAGACGCTTTGCAAGCGTAAGCATATGCTCCAGCTTTTTTTTGCCCCTTTTCTTCATTGTTTCCCGTGCAGCATCCAAAGAAGCAAGCAGTATGAAGGATGGACTACTTGTTCCCAAGCTTCGATACGACTCAATGAGTAAGTCCTCATTGATCCTCCCGTCCTTCCAATGGATCATGCCTGATTGCTGAAGTGACCCTCCTTGCTTATGAGTACTTTGTACGCAAATATCTGCCCCCGCCTCCATCGCAGAGGTCGGCAACTTGTCTGAAAAATGCAAATGTGCTCCCCAGGCCTCATCGACAAATACTATTAATTCCGGATATTTTTCTCTTACCGTTGAAACGACCTTCTTTAGGTCAAGACACATTCCCTCATACGTGGGATTAATTAAAAGGAGTACCTGTGGCTTGTTCTTTTCAATCCCCTCGCATATCTGTTGTTCCGTATTCGGAAGAAACAATTGGTGCTCTTGGTTAATGTTAGGTTCTAGAAAAATGAGATTTATCCCATAATCCTCACATGCTGCAACGATCGATCTGTGAATATTTCTTTCGGACAAAATCCTTAGGTTAGGAATTTGCTTGCTTAATGCCCGAAGAACCATAAAATTACTGCCAGTCGTGCCATTTACAGAAAAAAGCGTATGATCAGCTCCGTATGCACTCGCAGCATGCTCGTATATCTTTTTAAATAGGCCCGATGGGTCTGACGGGTATCCCAATGACTCAAAAGAAGTGGATGTGTCGCTCGCATACGGGTTTTTCACTTGACTAAAGGTTAAGTCAATCGAAGGTGTGCACCAACGAATAGCTTTGTGGGTGACGTGGTTGAGAGCGTGGGTAAGATGTGACTTTGGATGTTTCATTTTGGTATTCAACTTAGTGCCAAAAGTACTATACCTGTTATAATAATAAAAGCACTAATAGCCTGAATTGTTGTCATCTTTTCCCTTAGAAAGATACGGGCAAGTATTATGGTTGGCAAAGAGGAAGCTCCACTCAGGATCGCAACAATACTTGTATAGGTAGTACTCGCATAACCGAGGGTTATCGCCAAGTAAGCAACTACTTCACCTATAGCTATGAGCCATACAAATTTCCATACCCCAGATCCAACTTCTAAAAGCTTAGTTTTGGCGAGACGCGCTATGAAGAATGCAGACAGCGTCATAAATACAAACATGAAAGTTGTATAAACCATCCAGTCTTTATCTCCCGTAAATTCATCCCACCCTAATGTCCAAACTGTTGCGAGTATGGTAGCTATTATTATTTCCTTTAGTCCAGCTACGGCCCTTATACGAATGCGTCTTGCCTTCAAATTCTCTACGTCAAGATTAATAAGTATCACCCCTCCAAATATAAATACTAAAGCGGGCACAAAACCGATCTGTAAGGCTTCTCCGAATACCAAGACAGATAGCAAGGCAACCATCCCGGCAAATGAGGCAAAAATAGGGCTTAAAATAGAAACTTCCCCCTTTTCAAAGCCTTTGTAAGCAAAATAATATACGGCCGTTTGTAGAGAACCAAAAAAAATAAGACCAAGCCATTCGCTCGAGTCTGTAGGGAAAATTACATGCGCAGGAGCTACAAATAACTTTGTGAACAAAAGAGAAAAAAGTATTGCTGTACCGAACACATGCGCCCATACAAGTGCGGAAATTGTACCGATCTTATCGACGGTCTTTTTAGTGGCAAATTCTGAAAATCCCCACCCGAGCATTCCGCCGAGGCCGGCGATAATGGCAATAAGAAGTTCGGACGACATGCCACTATTATGACACTATTTAGAGCGCGTTGAGAAGTATTTCCAGACTATGATGACTAGGGAAATTATAACGAAAGAGGCGAAGAGCAGAAAGAGGGTTGCTAGAGTGAATGATGCCGCAATTACGCTCCCAATCCCCAACCCGCCCGTCCTCGGTGGAATGGTCAGGATATAGGTTAGGATCATTAATACTGGCACAGCCCAAAGCGCAAATTTACGCCAAGCGATGAAGACGGCATCATGCAAATTATAGGTTAAGAGAGAAAAAACAAACGTTATCAGGAAAATTGGCATCGGCAAAAAGAAAAGTGCGAAAATCAAATCACCCGACCAGCCGAGATCAACACATTCTCCGCGCCATGGACAACCAAGGATATATTTCAAAAAAACAATTATTCCAATGGAAGTGGCTAAGTAGCCGGAAGTAGCAAGAAATACATTTTTTTTGGTAATCATAATTTTTACTGCAGAAGCATGATTCACTTCAGACCTATTACTACGCTCTGTATTGTACCATCGTCGAGCTTAACAAATATCTTATACCAATATCCTGCGGATAAACCTTTTGTGCTCCAGTTGTAGCTATATTGCGCGCCGTCCCATTTGAATGTGCTGCCGTTTGTGCCAGGGTCGCTATACACCGACTCATCGACGCTAGCACTCATGGCAGCGCCTTTCTGCGGCGGAAGCCACAGGGGCAGGATTTTTGCCTGTACTACCGTCCTATCAGCTTTTTTCAACTGCAACTTCACTGGCACCGTGCTGCCTGCTTTGAAAACACTCAAATTCTGACCGATCTGGTGCGCAGTGTCATTTATCGGCTGCAGAAATCCATCCCAGCGATAAATGATCGAGAGTCTTCCCGCCACGAACGTTGAGAAATCATAGATGTCTGATGCCAGCGTGCCCGTTGAGCATGTAATCGGATACGCTCCGACGCTACTACCTGCTGTCGCCTCCGTTATGCAGTTTGCAAATCCATTGACGCTTGTCGTCACAATATCTCCCCCTAAGAAACCAGTCAGGGTTGCTGTTGGATGCGGAATGGGACTCCCGAGTGTGGTTGTTGCGCTATCAGCTGTGACTGTCAGTGGCGGTTTAGGCGGCAGCACCGTGCCATTTACCGCTGCTTGCAAAGTGATTTCGGCTGCACCGTCTCCATTCTCATCAACGATTAACGGCGAGGCATTGGCTATCGTGCCATCGGCAAAGGTCATTGAAGCCACAGTGGATGTGGCGGACGGGATACCGGCAAAAGTTGTCGATGCTATGGTTGTGTCGCCTGTCGTCTCCTCAACTTCAAGCGTGAACGAGCCAGCAGCATATCCGGTCAAGTGAACCGTTGGGTGCGTATTTGCTGGAACAGAGATAAACTGAACTTCCCCAAAATGTAGGAAGTTTGCGCCAGGTATTGTTGAGGTACTTGCACTGATCTCGTTTCCATGAGAGTCGCGGACGGAAAGAGTTAGTGGAGAGTAAAGTTTGAAGATGAGACGATTTTGATTATCTGTAAACGGCTGTGAAGTCGACATGAACGTCATGGGTGGGGACGGGTTTTGCTTAACAAAACTTTTTACTAACTCGCGAAGCTCCGGGATTTCGAGAATATTCGCATGCTTCGTGCGCAGTAAATCGGGTAGTTGAAAACCAAATAAGCTATTATAGCTTCTTAAGTTAACCCACCACCGATGCACATTGGGCGACGAGGTGCTCATGGCAAGTGAGCTTGCCGTGATTACGGTGCCGTCACCGTCAATGACCGTCTCTGGCGAATATCTAAGCACTGGGGTGTATTCTAGGCAGATTCCCCTTTCCGTTGATCGCGTACACAAAATACCCGTAAAGTATCTGATCGAGGAAAGAGTGTCATTCCCCCACCCAGCGATCTCATGCACGGTTATCGATTGCGGGATAACAGAATCATCGTCGAGCGCCACATGAATGCCATCGGCGTACGAAAGTAACGATGATGACAAAACAGATGGACTTTTCAAGTCGCTACGAGCAGGTTGAGATCTGCCATCGGCTCCGAGAAGGAAGTTGTGGAGTTCGGTGCTGTTGCCGACTGCGTGCCCATATTTGGTGATGAAAGATTGCGTCAGTGCACCATCATCGAAGGTAACCGGCGGCGTGCGCACGGTAATACCGTCCCCAGAGAAGTACGCCGCAGACGGAAGCAGGTGGTACGCCATGGGCGACGTACTTGCAAACTCGCGGACGGTGGCTGGCGTTAGTAGAAGGGGAAACCAGTCAGATGGCAACCCTTGACCGAGGCCATGCAGTGCCGCACCGATTGCAGCTGGTGTGCCGACCTGCGGAACATCGACGAGTACGAGCATATCTATCTTTTCGAGGAGTGGATCGTGGGTATCTTGCAACTTCTTGATAAGCGCTTTCGCAACGAGTCCGCCATTGGAATGGGCGACAATCGTTACTTTGCCGTTGTTTCTCGAAGATTCCGAGAGTCGTTTGAATTCTTGCATTATAAACGGTGTACTGGTTGCACGCAGATCGCCTGAATAGTAAATGCGGCCGTTTGAGAGTTGCTGACCGTAGTTCAGCACGTCATCGAGGGACAAGCGCCAGTCGTATGGCACTGCACTATAATCTGCGATTATATGATCTGCATTTTTCCACGTATTCAGATCCGTAAGAAATGACTTGTATATATTTGTCTGTCCAATGGGCAAAATATTAGCCTCGTCAATTACGTCCTTTGTGAATATGAAGGGATATTTACTTGTGCCGTCAGGATTTAAATACAACGCCTGCACATCGTCATTTTCGTGGGGCTCCCACAACTGCTCGTCAGAAATAAGTCCGGTTCGATACAAGCGGCTCGCTTCGATGCCGGGGAGGAAGAGGACGTTGGAGAAGCAGTTCTCTGTGCAGGTGGGCGGGGTGGTCGTTGCATTTGGGGGGCCATCGGTGTGGATGCGGAACGAGTAGTCTATGTACCCTGGCACACTCAAGCTCGGATTCTGCGTGGACGACCCGCGATCGTCGCTGTCTTGCCCAGGCGCGCAGCCCGTCGATGACGCTTGGTACACATCGGACGAATGTCCGTAGTATGTGCTGCCCGGGACCGTAATTGTCTGGTAGAAAAGCAACTGGTAGCACCGGCTCGGATCCGGGGTGAAGGCCGCAGGTAGGTCATAGTGATATACATGGTCGCCCTCCGCGGCGTATATACTGCGTCCGAAATATTCGTTTATCTGGCCAACACCGCTTTGATATTCACGAATACTCGCCGCGACCATATTGCCCGCGTGTGTACCCACGCGGATGTCCATGCCCGTCACTTTGTTGCCCTCGGCAAAAGAGCCGTTGCCTAGGTTTTGAACGGCCGCAAGATTCCCGGGCGTCTCAAATGAAAAATCGTACCCGATGTCACCGTAGCTCCTACCAGTAGGCTCCGGGAGCGGCGGCGATGGAGGCGCTGGCGTTGCGACCACATCCTCGAGCGCATAGAAAGAAAGAAATCCGGCGGCGGCGTTGCGCCCGAAGACGACGGCTGTGTAGCTGTTGTTAAGCGTCACGAGTTCTAGAGAATACGATCTTGTCGGATCAAGCGGCACGCCATCCGTGTACTCTACTCCCGCGAAGTCGCTCGCCGATGTAAAGTCGAAGACGATCTCTGCGGCTTCGGGATCTGGTGGATAGAGCAAGCTTCCATCCCACCCGTATTTCCCATCACGGGCAACTATATAGCGGCAGACCGGAATCCCGCCGACCGTTTCGGATGTCGGGCACTCTTTCAAATACACTTGCACGCCGCCGGTGAGCCACCCGGGGCCAGAGAGAATATCGTATCGCATTCGCGCGCTCCGCACGGTGCCGGTAGCGTGTGTAATAGGAGTGCGCACCGGAGTGAATTCCGAGGGGCCTGTGAAAATCAATGGCACGTTGCCATTTTTAAATTCAACTTCGTCATAGACAGGCTGTTCGGCAATAATGGCAGCATAAGAGAAATGCGGGAATACCAGCGTGGCAAAGACCGCGGCGGCAAAGAGTACCCCCATCCTCGATCCCGATGTGATCATGACGGCAATATAGCCTAGGCAGAGGTGCGGGACAAACCGTTTAGCGGCGGGTGAAGGCGAGGGCTAGGAAGGCGGGGATGAGCCAGAAGAGGCGGTAGCCTTCGGCAAAAAGCGCCTGCACCTGTGATCCAAAATGCCACAGGGTGTCGAGGGCGGGAATCTGGAACCAAAAGACAAGGACGACCGTCGCCGCTGCGATACCCCCAAGGCAGGCCTGCATGGGGTAGGCGCCCGTCATGCCGTATGAGCCAATGACGCGGAAAGCAAGGAGCCAAAATGCGACGAAGAGGGCGCAAAAAAGTCCTGCCGCTGCAAGGCCAGCCGAAAATGCGCCGACAAAGCCTGATATGTATGCCGTGTGCGGAACGGCATTGAACGTAAATACGGCGAGCGGCGCGGAGAATGCAAGTGCAGCTGCCACTTGCGTGCCCCATTTGAGCGAGGCGATCACGATGACGAGCGTGAAGACGCCGATAACGATAGCGTCCAGAGGCAAACTGGAAAGATTGTTTGTAACCCACTGCGCGTAGATACTCTGGGGAACCATATCTGCATTTTACTACGTACTACGAACTACGTACTACTTACTATTCCGTTCACAATCCCTCCGCGCGCAATTTAAGGGCGAGCTCGTGCGCCTCTTTTGAAAGCTTTTTCGGTAATTCGATATCAATGCGCACCAGGAGGTCACCGCGACTTCCGCGACTATACGGTACTCCCTTCCCTTTCACGCGCACGAGTGCCCCATGTGTAATACCCGCCGGAATGTGGAGTTGCTCGTCGCCATCGAGCGTGCGGAGGCGATGTTCTGCGCCGAGTAGTGCATCCGTCAGCTTGATGGAAAGCCGCATCTCCAGATTGTTGCCCTCGCGCACAAAGCGAGTATCAGGCTGCACGTGGAGCTTGACGTAGAGATCGCCCGCAGGCGCGCCGGCCGCAGCCTCGCCGAGTCCGGGCATGCGTATCATCTCTCCATCACCCACCCCAGCAGGGACAAAGACGTGTATCTCCTCTTCACGTTTTATGACACCTTCACCGTGGCATTTTGCGCAAGGCGTCTCCGGCACCTCGCCGCGACCGCGGCATTTGGGACACGTGCGAGCAGAGCTAAATGCGCCAAAAAACGTATTTCGTGTCTCGCGCAGTTCACCCTTGCCGTTGCAGGTCTTGCATGAAATGACTTTTGATCCTGGCTTTGCCCCTGAGCCCGTGCACACATCGCATATCCCTACCTTGGCAATCAATACCCGGCGCTCGGTACCAAAAATCGCCTCCTTGAAAGGTAGCTCGATGTCAATGGACACGTCCCTCCCCCGCCTCGCCTGTCCACCGCCGCCACCGAAAAATTCTCCAAAAATATCACCGAGGTCGAATTCAACATTTTGTCCGCCAAAGGCGGATCCACCTCCGGCGGAGAAGTTGGAGAAATCAAATCCTCCAAATCCCTGCCCGCCTTGGGCCCCGCCTGCGAATGTTTTGCCGTAGGCATCGTATTCAGCGCGCCTCTTTTTGTCGGAGAGCACCGCGTAGGCCTCGCTCGCCTCTTTGAACTTCGCCTCATCGCCGCCTTTCTTATCGGGGTGATATTTCTGAGCAATTTTACGGAACGCCTTCTTCACGTCCTCTTCCGTTGCGCTCTTTGGCACCCCAAGGACATCGTAGTAATTTTTCATCACTGCAGTATATAGGACTCCGCAGGAAAATGGAAAGGCAGCAACGCACACTTTGGAATTTCTATTAAATCCGCCATGGCAGAAATAGTGGTACTATTGAGATCATGCGGATTTCGCAGAGGGGTGAACTGCTGGCTCGAGTGCTTCACACGATCGCTAACGCGTCGATTGCATTTTCACGCCACCCTTCGCGCCATTCGTTGAGCGTGTACCGCGCCTTAAGAGACTTTCGAGAATTGCAGCAAATATCCGATCTACAACTGCGGCGAATCTCCACGTATGTTATCGAGAAGAAATATGTCACCGTGGAGCGATCTGCGGATGGGGGTGCGACAATATCTATCAGCGGCAGCGGACAAATATTCCTTGATCGCAGGGCACTCATCGATCTCAAGCCTCTGGAACAAATCGTCTGGGATAAAAAGTGGCGGCTCGTAATGTTCGACATACCGACAGAGATGAAATATGCGCGTGATTCTTTCTGCGGCGCTCTGAAACTGGTCGGATTTGTCCACTATCAAAAGTCAGTGTTTGTTTACCCCTATCCCTGCCACGAACAACTCGAAGCGATTGCTGAATACTTCGGCATTTCCGACTGTGTGGATATCGTCGTTGCAGTAAAAATCATGCGTGACAGGGAGTATCGGACTAAGTTCAATTTGAAGTAGTACCAAATTCCGATTATTTCCGCCATGGCTGAAATAGTAGGAATTTCCTCGCACGTGCACCTCGAGATCAAGGGTGCCCTACGCAGACGTGCGCATTACTATTGCTCAGCATCGCTTCCAGACGGTTTACTATCGTCGGGAGGAGTTTGTTGCTCTTGCTGACCTGCTTCACTCTTTTTCATTGCCTCCTCGTCCGCCTTAGCCTTGGCGACGGCAGAACCAATCGCGGACATGGCCTGCGAAAGTGCCTCGGATGCCGTTTGTATAGCGGCCATATCTGAACTGGCTCGCGACGCTTTGAGCGCATCTAACTTCGCCTGGGCATCCTTCTTGATGTCGGCGCTCACTTTATCGCCATGCTCGCGCAGGGCCTTTTCGCCAGCGTAGATTACCTGATCGGCGGCATTTTGCGTCTCGACAAGCTCCTGCTTTTTCTTATCAGCTTCCGCATTCACTTCCGCATCCTTGCGCATTTTTTCTATCTCTGCTTCGGAGAGGCCGGAGCTGCCTTCTATACGAATGGATTGCTCTTTGCCCGAGGATTTGTCTTTGGCTTTCACCGTCAAAATTCCATTGGCATCTATGTCGAAGGCCACCTCTACCTGCGGCATGCCTCGTGGCGCCGGAGGTATTCCATCTAGATTAAAGCGACCGAGTGATTTATTGTCTGTCGCCAGCGGTCGCTCCCCTTGCACCACGTGTATCTCTACTGACGGCTGATTGTCGGATGCCGTGGAGAAGGTCTGTGAGCGCGAGGTGGGGATCGTGGTGTTGCGTTCTATCACCTTCGTGGCCACGCCACCGAGCGTTTCGATGCCGAGCGAAAGTGGAATCACGTCGAGCAGTAACACGTCTTTCACATCACCCTGCAATATGCCCCCTTGGATGGCCGCGCCCACGGCAACCACCTCGTCGGGATTCACGGTCATGTTGGGTTTGCGGCCGAAGTATGCTTCCACCGCCTTTTGCAGAGCTGGCATACGCGTCTGTCCGCCCACGAGAATGACTTCGTGAATATCGCCTACCTTAAACGGCGAGGCTTCCATCGCCCGCTTACTGATGCTCATTGCCCTGTCAATAAATTCTGCGGAAAGTTCTTCAAGCTTTGCACGCGTCATTTTGACCAACAGGTGCTGCGGCCCGGCATCTGTTGACGTAATGAAGGGAATGTTGATCTCTGTCTCGAGCGCAGTCGAGAGCTCGATCTTTGCTTTCTCTGCCGCCTCATCTAAGCGTTGCCGCGCAAGTGGATCATTGCGCACATCGATGCCGGACTCTTTTTTGAATTCATCGGCAATCCACGCCATGATCTTCTGATCGAGATCTTTGCCCCCGAGGTGCGCGTCGCCGTCGGTCGCACGCACTTCGATAGAGCCTTCACCTTCGTCGGATGTGGCAACTTCAAGTATGGAAATGTCGAAGGTGCCGCCGCCAAAATCAAACACCGCGATCTTCTCATTCTTTTTCTTGTTGAACCCGTATGCAAGCGCAGCCGCAGTGGGCTCATTGATGATGCGCTTCACCTCAAGGCCCGCGATCTTGCCCGCATCGCGCGTGGCCTGGCGCTGGCTGTCGTTGAAGTACGCGGGCACGGTGATGACGGCCTCGGTAATTGTCTCCCCTAATTTGGTTTCGGCATCGTGCTTCAACTTCTGCAATATCATCGCCGAGATCTCCTCTGGGCGGTACAACTTTCCTGACATGTTGACTTCAATGCCGCCGGTAGTCCCTTTTTGCATTTCGAAGGGTACCGAAGCGCGATCCTTAGCGACATTCGGCTCATCGAAGGAGTGGCCGATAAAGCGCTTTATCTGGTAGATTGTATTTTTGGGATTCGTCACCGCCTGACGGCGCGCAAGGAGGCCCACCAGCCGCTCACCGGTCTTGGAAGTGGCGACTACGGAGGGCGTAGTGCGCGCTCCCTCCGCATTTTCGATGATCACCGGCTCGCCGCCTTTCACCACCGCAATTGCGGAGTTCGTCGTCCCCAAATCAATTCCTAAAATCTTTGACATGCTTTATGTTTTAACAAAAACTTGCGCGGGACGCAAGACCCGTTCGTCTGTGCGGTATCCGAAACGTAGGATTTTGACGATGGAATGCTGATCTCCTGCCACATCATCCATCTCCTGCACCGCTTCGTGCATGCGCGGGTCGAACTGTTCACCCACCTTGCCGAATCGCTCGACGCCGTGACGCGAAAGCACTTCCAATAATTGATTGCGCACATTCTCCATGCCCGTGCGGAAGCCGTCGGAAACTTCCGCCCAGTTTTCGCTTCCGGCGGCCATATCGAAACTGTCCAAAACCGGTATCAACTCTTCGATCAAAACCTCCTTGTGCCGAGCACCGCGTTTGTCGGCCTCGGCCAAAGTGTCCTTCCGAGCATTCACCGCATCAGCCTTGCACCGCTGCCAACCGTCCAGATACTCATCCCGCTTCCACTGCGCCTCTTTGAGTTCCTCCCTCAGCTTCCGTATCTTCCCCTGCGCCGCCGCAATATCCCCCAGCTCCTCGTCCGGCTCGAAATCAATGTTTTGTTGGTCGTCGGAGAGTTGCATGGAGGATGCAGTATAGCAAAACTCAACTTTTCTTCCACAAAAAAGAAGAGGCTGGCACTTGGACGATGGATCGTCTTTGTGCCAGCCCCGAGTTTTGTTCCGTTATTCCCCTAATAAGCGATCATGACGTTGCCGTAGGACAGAACATGGCCGTGAATGGCCTTCGTTCCAACCGCCCACAGCAAGTACAGCGGGCCCATGTAGCCGTCTCCGAACCGTGAAGTCCGTTCGTGCTTGATGGTTCTGGCCAACTGGTTCTTGAAAGCGCCGAGATAGAATTTCAGCACCGCTTTCTCGTCTCCGCTGGTCGGCGCATTGCGGATGACCGCTTCAATTTGCTTCACTTCGCCGTCGAGGTGGAAGCCATGAAGCACTTTCACATGACCGAGGTCCGTTGCGACCACCCATCCGAGAGCAGTGCGCAAGTCGGGAGCAGCGCTGTAATGGAAAGAATGGTCGCTGTCCACTGACCCGATGCGCTCGCCGTTATGGAAGACCTCGACATGCAGGTCGGCCTCGTCGCTGCGGCGCTTCTGGATGGTTGACCAGATGTTGCCGCACATCTGTGAAAGGTGCATGGGGCCGAGTTGAACGGTGGTCATTGCGTGGTTGTAGTTGTGGTCTCGACGCACCACGCCAATCGTTCCCGTGACCATGATGTCCTCGAGACCGAACTTGTCGAGATTCGCTCTCAAGGTTTCGTTGAGTTTGGGCGTTTCGCCGCTCCATGTGGGAGCAGTGACGCTTATCTCTTGGTCCTCGAAAGCCCACAGGGCTGCCTTCGGACCTCTCATACTCGACTCGCCTTCAAACTTCAGACGATCGCCCTTTTGGGGCATCCGTGTGTTATCCTCGGAGCCGTTATTGAAGTGGAAGAAGACCCTCTTGCCGTCAGCGGTCTTGATGAAGCCGAACAGCTTGTTGGGAGAATTGTTAAAGAACTCAACTATACCCGTTTCCATTTCGCTCACTCGCTCATTCACTCATCCATCTGGACTTCCTTTGAACCTCGCGTCTGCGAGATGCTGATGGTTCACGGGTGACCCCGCTATTTCGACCTCCAAAAAAAGCTGAAATAGCAGGGCCATTTAACTCCTCTCATTCTACCTAATTTATGAGACGGTGTCAAATTTTTTAGCGCTTCGACCATTGTGGAGCCCTGCTGGCGCCCTTGAGGCCGAATTTTTTGCGCTCTTTGGCGAGGGTCTCTCTTTCCACGCCGTCTTTCTTGAGTATTTATTAACACCGCACATATATTTTCACTATCATATATGATAGTATGTAGGAATGAAGGTTCGGTCCAGAGACATGACGCGCGAAGATCGTATTGAGACGCTGGATGCCCTCTACACGGCAGCAGAGACCGTTCGCGGTCGGGACGCGATGAAACTTTTCCTCCGCGATCTCCTCACAGAGAGTGAGCGCATTATGATGGGGCGACGCATCCTTATCGCGCGACACCTGATCGCCAACGCCACATACGATGAGATCGGAGAAAAACTGCATGTCGCTCCCACGACCATCCGCCGCGTCCACCGGTGGCTGCACGATCAATTTCCCGGATATGAACAAGCGATCAAAGATATGGAGAAAGAATTCGTCAAACGTAAACAAAAGCGGGATGAAAAGTACCTCTACGCAACGAGTGCAATGTATCGGCTCAAGAAAAAATATCCGATCCACTTTCTGCTCTTCCCATGGCCGAAAGTTAAGTAGGGGCGATCGAACGGTACGATCATATATGATAGTACTTACAAATCTGCATCATTCACTTCTTGCGAGAGTGTATACGTCGTAGGCAAACGCGGCCTGCATAAGGAGGAAGGCCAATATCCCAAGCACTGATGTAAATTGTGTGGGACCCCACAACCACGGAGTTGGAGTCATGGGAGTTTGATACATCCAGATATATATTGCGATTGTACTTGCGAACAATAGCCAACCAAACACAAGACGTTTACCTACCAATACATACCCAAGACCAAGGACGACCAAGTTCGCTAGAACGGCAACGATTGGATGTATTTTCATATTAGCGTTTACTCCACTGCGGCGCTCTGCGGGCGCCTTTGAGGCCGAACTTTTTGCGCTCTTTGGCGCGAGGATCACGCTTGAGAAAGCCTCGGACTTTGAGGTCTTTCCGCTGCTCGGGAGAGATCTCTATCATAGCGCGGGAAATGCCGAGGCGGATTGCTGTGGCCTGGGCTTTGTGCCCGCCTCCGTGCACCTTGGCGGTCACCGCGTATGTGGCTCCGAGCGCCTGAAGCGGCGCGAAGGCCGTCTTGACCATTGCTTCAAGCGGAAAATACAGATTTGCCTCTTTGCCATTGACTGTCATCGAGGAATTCTTGGCAGCCGTGATGCGTACGCGCGCGCTGGCCTCTTTGCGCCGCCCGACCGCTTCTGTGTACCGCGCTGCTTTTACTGTTGCCATGGTTCAAATATAGGGGTTTCGTAAACCCCTAACTAATCTTTGATTGTTAAATTTTTTAAGCGGGCCACCAGCATCGTGTTGCGCGGGAGCATTCCTTTGACAGCATGACGCACCGCCGCGGAAGCGCCGCTCCTGCCGCGAAGTGAGCCGAGGCTCTCGCGTCGCAGTCCACCCGGATACCCCGTGTAGCGTGTGTACACTTTCTGCAGGCGCTTTTTCTCCGACATGTGGATCTTCGACGCATTCGTGATCTCCACCCTGACCTGCGAGCGCACGTGCGGAGTGTACGAAGCGTGAGTCTTGCCCATGAGGGCTTTCGCTGCCTCGCTCGCAACGCGGCCGAGGGCTTTACCTGCGGCATCTATTGCATATGTCGTTTGTTTGACGGTCGCCATATCATTTCTCCGACACAAACTCAATGCGTGCCGATTCGATCGCGCGTTTACCCACCCGGCCGAGTTTTATGATCCGCGTGTAGCCACCAGCACGTTTAGCGTAGCGCACCGCGAATATATCATGCAATTTTTTTACAGCCTCCGGCGAGCCGAGGCGTGATTGGACGGAGCGGCGAGATGCGATCGTGCTTTTCTTCGCACCTGTCACGAGTTCTTCTACGAATGGGCGAAGCTCCTTCGCGCGCGTGATCGTCGTAGTAATACCTTCCTGCAAGACAAGCGAGCGCGCAAGAGAGCGCAGGAGCGCCGTGCGCTGCCCTTTCTTCCTGCCCAGTGTCCGACCGCCCTTGTGATGCTTCATGGAATTACTGCGTGCGGAGGGTCAAACCGAGATTGGAAAGTGAGCGCTTGATGTCCTGCATACCTTTTTGCCCCAAGCCCTCTATCGCGAGTAAGTCATCCTCGCGCTTCCTGACGAGACCGCCGACGGTACGGATGGAGGCGTTGTCGAGTGCTTGCTCGACGCGTTGCGGCAAATGCAATTCGGTAATGCGGGTTTTCAACACCTCAGCGTCCAATGGAGCCGCGCGGTCGGAGTGATCGGCACGCGCAGCATCCGATGTCGGCATATTCTGCGCTTCACTCTCATCCTCACGGAAACCCACCACCGCCTTCAGCTGGTGGATCATTGTCTCGATAGCTCGCTCAAGGGCTTCGCGCGGCGCGATCGTTCCATCGGTCTCGATAAGAATGCGCAAACGATTGAAATCAGTGCGGTCGCCGACGCGCATATTCTCCACTTCGTAATTCACACGGCGGATAGGAGAGAAGATCGCGTCGAGCGCGATGGTACCGATATCTACGCGCTCTTTTTGATGCGCCTCCTTGGGAATGTAGCCGAGACCTCGCTCGGCGGAGAGTTCCATCTCAAGCGTCACTTTTCCTGTCACATCTGCGATGTGCTGCTCCGGGTTTAGGATCTCGACCTGGCCGGGCAATTTGAGATCCTTTGCACTCACTTCAAGCGGTCCCTTGACACTCAAACGGATCGTTTGGGGATCGTCGGTGAGAAGTTTGAAGCGAACGCGGCGTACGTTGAGCAAGATCGTCACCACATCTTCCTTCACGCCCTCTATCGTAGAGAATTCGTG
This sequence comes from Minisyncoccota bacterium, assembly GCA_036517335.1. Classification (GTDB taxonomy): domain Bacteria; phylum Patescibacteriota; class Minisyncoccia; order Phycocordibacterales; family UBA2100; genus UBA10103. The sequence goes on from DATDWX010000019.1 coordinate 23,818, forward strand.
GGCCACACCGGGGATCTTGACGTGTGTGACCGCTGCGCCGGGGAGCGAGGACAAAATGATGCGACGGAGGGAATTGCCAAGCGTATAGCCGTATCCAGGGTAGAGCCCGTCTATTTCATAAGTGCCGCTGCGATCTTCTTCCGCGACGATGCGAGGCTTACTGGGGAGCGCGATGTGGTAATCAGACATGTGTAAATTATTTTATGAATAAATACGAGCAGCGCGAATATAATGAATTACAAAATCTCACACCCAGCACCTTTTGTGCGGGTCTTGCTTAAGATTCGCCATTCTAACCTGTGAGCGGCGAGATTGCAAATAGTCCGATTTGTACATGAAGAGGTGCTGGGTAAGCGTTTCCTTACCTGCTATAGAACTCAAATACTGTCGCGTAATCTAGTCCTGCTTCGGCTCTCTGGTATGCTGGCTCTCCCTTGACCTTCACCTCAAGCAAATTCGCGTCGGCCTCTAGCCACTGCGGTACACTGCGCTTTTCCTCTGGCGCCCTATCAGCGAGGCCCGCGAAAAGAGGGCTTTTGCGGCTTCCCGCTCTCACCGCGATGGTCTCACCCGCTTTTAGTGCGTACGAGGGAGTTGTTATCCGCTTGCCGCCGACCACGAGATGCCCGTGTGAAATGGCCTGACGTCCAGCGCGCCTCGTGGAGGCAAAACCCGCACGGTAGATTGCATTGTCGGCCCGACTTTCCAGTAGCTTGTGTAGTGCCTCGGCTGGATGTTTGGCACGCATTGCAACCTGCACGTAATTGGAGAGCTGTCGCTCGGAGAGACCATACGTGAATCGCACGCGCTGTTTTTCGAGGAGTTGGCGACCGTAGTCGGACCCGCCGCGACGACCGCGGGGTTTTTGTTTGGCACGCGCCTCCGAAAGCGCGAACTTCTGCGTTTGCGTCTGCTCGAATACACCAGCGCCGAGGCGTTTTGCGATCTTGTATTTTGATTTAATTATCAGCATATTTTTAGACTCGACGCGGTTTGGGTGGCCTGGGACCATTGTGCGGTACTGGTGTGCGGTCGGCGATCTTCGATACCTCTATGCCTTTGCCTGCAAAACCACGGAGAGCAGACTCGCGGCCAGCGCCTACCCCCCTGATCACCACATCCACTTCCTTCACACCAATGATCTGTGCCTTGTCCCCGAGCAATTCTCCCACCTTTGCGGCGGCAAAGGGCGTGCCTTTCTTGGCCCCAGAGAAACCGAGTGCTCCTGCGGACGACCATGCCACGGCGTTGCCGGACTTGTCGGTCAGAAGCACTTTGGTGTTGTTGTAGGTGGCATGAATATGCAGGGTCGCCGCTGTGATGTTTTTCTTAGCGACACGCGCGAGGGAGCGGGATTTCATTCCTTGATCCACCGTACCGCCAGATTTTCTTATGATGCGCTTTTTTCCCATAGTTTATGTCTTTTCAAGCTTACGGCGGCCGCTGGTCATAGTCTTCCTGACGTTGCCGCGGACAGTGCGCGAATTGGTCTTGGTGCGCTGTCCACGTGCCGGCAGCCTTTTTGCGTGCCGACTACCGCGAAACGATTTAATGTCGCGCAGCCGCCGGATGTTGCCACTGATTTGCCGCCGCAATTCGCCTTCAACGGCGTGTTTTTCGACAGCTTCACGCAAGGCCGTCTCCTCCTTCCCAGATAGCTCCTTTGCCCTCTTACCGGCATCGATGCCGAGACTGCGAAGCGTATGCAGCGCGCGCGGACGGCCCACACCATAGAGCGCGGTGAGCGCGATCTCGAGACGCTTATCATCAGGAATAGTGACGCCGGCAATTCTCATAAAATATAATATTTTAAAGTCGCTCTACTACGATGTCTATACCTATTACCCTTGCCTCTGTTTGTGCCGCGGATCCGCGCAAATAACCCAAAGCCGCCCCCGACGCTTAACCGAGCGACAATGCAAGCAGATCTTTTTTACTGAAGCCTTGACTTTCATTAACGCTGCATTATTTAGAACTTCTATAATCACGTCCGCCTCACTATCCGCGCTCGGCCGCCATACGGGTCCAATTGGAGCTGAACCTTATCGCCCACGAGCACTTTGATGCGGTGCAGGCGCATCTTTCCGGCTAAATACGCTAGTATCGTACCATCACCGGATTGCAGCTTCACCCGAAATAGCGTGTTCGGAAGGGCCTCTTCAACGATCCCTTCCACGGTCTCCCCTTCAGCCATATCTGCGCGAGCGATAATAACAATAGAGCATTGGATAGTCAAGGCTGGGACAGCCCTATTCAGCGGCCTGTGGCACCTCCACCGTGATATGGATATCGGAGGCTTTTGATGGAAATGTCCGCTCCCAAAACGGTTCTATGCGAGCACGCGCAGACTGAACGCCCGGAAAATTGGAGACGATGGTCTGAAATGCTTGGCTGTTGCGCCCTGCGAGGGCTGCAGCGAGTGCCTCTGTATCCACCACCCACACGATCTCGGCCTGCCCCTTGAGGGTGAAATCAATCGGATCGTTTCCCCACGTAGCGTTGGCATCGATTAGCTCCACTGTAAATCCGTCTTTGGGCACGAGTCGTACAGTGCCATTTTCTACGTTTGCTGCGACGGTCTGTGCCACGATGGATGAAAATGCGTCGCTCGGAACCACAGCCACCTCCACTCGCGCAGCTTGGTGAATGCGCACAGTGCCCGCCGCCTCGGCGGTGTTTGGCATATCGGTAAACTGCACGCGGTAGGTGAGTACGGTACTCGCCTCGGAGTTTTGCGCGGCAAATAAGCTCTTTGCTTTCTCCTGTAGGCGCGCACGTACTTTGGCGACAGCCGCGCTCAAGTCACTTTCCGCGACTCCCGGCTGATCGCCCGAAAAACCACCTGTCGTCGAGGCGCTCGAATACGCATACACATCTCGGTGCATCGCTGCGTTCGATTCGAGCCCGGGGAGTGTAAAGCGCGCCGTCGTCCCGATATTGTGCGCGGCTCCCACCTGGTCTGCGACCACCGTTACGCTTACTTTACCGGGCGATGATCCCTGTTTGCCGGGCACCAGTATCTCGGCTGGTGCTTTGAATATCAGGCCAGTGGCGGTCGCGAAGCGTGTGTTTTTGATCAGCCTCACGGGCGCCGCTGAATAATTATTGACGACGGTGATGGAGCCTGAGGCTTTTGTTTCTCTGCGCTGCGTGCCACTCGAAGGCACCGACTCCGAATCTTCAAAATCGCTCGACTGCACGGTATAGGTGAGGCTCGTGCCAGAGTCGCCGACTTGCGGATAGGCGGTAAATTCTGTGGATTGGTCAAAAACCACAGGCTGCGATTGCGGAATTACGCTCACCGTGGTCCTCTTGAATACAAAAAGCGCCAGTAGGATCACCAGCGCAAGTACCGATACGCCCGTGAGGATCCAGAGCCACGAGCGACCACCCCTGCGCGGCCCCACTGGTCTCACACCCATCGCGCCCGTTCCTCCTTGGATCGCGCCCCGCATATCGCTCATGGGAGCTCGGCCGCGCGGTGCGAAATTGATATTTCGGATGCTCCGGTCGGGCGGAGGCGGGATAGGCGCAGGTCCCTCGTGCGGCTCAAAAGCGTGCGGCGCGGGCGCATTCGCCCGGCGTTGATCCCCCACATCCTGCGGCGGTACGATATCCTGAAAATAATCCTTCGCCATCGTGTGCTTGATTATATCACCGCTGACCATCCCGCTCGCCACGCTTGTTAATAAGTGCCAGCGCTATTT
>DATDWX010000020.1:0-53365 GCA_036517335.1 Minisyncoccota bacterium
ACTGATTCTCTCGGGCGCGCGAGTACGCGCGTCCTCGCCCCCGCCCCGCCGCACTCTCTCCCATGCACATCTATTTCGCGGGGGTTTTTGAAGAATTGAATGGGCGGCGGGGCGGGGGCGGTTTGGGGTATACTGGATTCCAAATGGACAAAGAGCGAAGGCAAAAAATATACGATTTGTTAAAGCGAGGACTCAAACTGGCCGAAAGCGGCGAGGAGCTTCCGGCAGAATGGGCACGCGAACTTTTTCCACCAGAGCGACAGGAGTACGAACTCGTCTATAACGGCAAGGCGAGCGAAGAGCAAATCCTCGCCGACACGATGGCGGTACCATTTCAGCCCGTTAGCACATTCGGACAAAATGGTGTTGATTGGCAGAATAAACTCATTTTCGGCGATAACCTTCAAGCATTGAAAACGCTTTTGAAAATGAAACACGATGGCGAGTTAGTAAATGCCGATGGTACACCAGGTGTTCGGCTCGTCTATATTGATCCGCCATTTTCGACAAAAAGAGATTTTCGCGGAAGCCAAGATCAAAAGGCTTACCAGGATAAAATTGCTGGCGCGATGTTCTTAGAGTTTCTACGCAAGAGACTCGTTCTATTGAAAGAATTACTGTCGAGTGATGGAAATATTTTTGTACATATTGACCAGCGTAAAGGTCATTATGTAAAGGTTTTGATGGATGAGATCTTTGGGGAACAATTTTTTACAAATGAAATTATTTGGAAAAGAACATTTTCTCATGGTGACATGGGGCAAGGCGCTCAGCACTTAGGAAGACTCCATGATGTAATTTTACTTTATCGGAAATCTCCAACTACAAAACTGAACTCTGTTTATACTCCATATAGCAAAAAGTATCTTGAGGATTTTTATAAATATTCCGACCCTGACGGTCGAGTGTATCGGTTAGTATCGCTTTTGGGGCCGGGCGGACAAGCAAAAGGAAACCCTTATTATGAATTTATGGGAGTAAAACGCTACTGGGTGTATTCCGAGAAGAAAATGCAAGAATTGTTCAACAAAGGTTTGATAGTTCAAAACAAATCCGGTTCGGTGCCTCAAAAAAAGAGATATTTGGATGAATCTGAGGGAGTTTCGCTTCAAGATATTTGGATAGATATTCCGCCAGTACAAGGAGGAGCTCGAGAGAAGACCGACTACCCAACTCAGAAACCCGAACAACTATTAGCAAGAATAGTCGAGGTGGCTTCACAAGAGGGTGATATTGTTCTGGACGCTTTTGCGGGATCCGGTACAACTTGTGCAGTCGCGGAAAAGCTGAAGCGAAGATGGATTGGTATTGACTGTGGCAAGCTCGCTATATATACCACTCAGAAACGCATGCTGACTTTACATTCAGAAATTGGAAATTCGGGGAAAGCTCATGTCATAAAGCCATTTACGCTTTACAACGCTGGTCTATACGATTTTGAAACCTTGCGACAATTACCATGGGAAGGATGGCGCTCTATCGCGCTGCAGCTTTTTGAGTGTAAGGATGCGCCACATAAAATTCGGGGTTTCCAAATGGATGGAAAACGCCAAGGATCAAGTGTGTTTGTATTTGACCATTTCAACAAAGGAACAATAAGCCGAGAGACAATTGCTGATTTACACGCGAGTATTGGAAAGCAAGTCGGTGAGCGGTGTTTTATTATCGCTCCACGCGGTGCATTTCTCTTTCAGGAAGATTACATCGAGATGGATAATGTTCGGTATTACGCGCTTCGTATTCCGTATTCTTACATTAATGAATTACATCGCCGAGAGTTTTCTGCACTCATTCAGCCGAGCGATGAAATGGCGGTAAATGAAACTGTGGAGGCCGTCGGGTTCGACTTTATCCAACCGCCTATTGTTGAGCTCGAAATAAAAGCGCGGGGGGCAAACGTATTACTCAAAATCAGAAATTTTGGAAGTCGCGCCCGCCTAAAAGGTAAGGAGAAAATCGGTAAGCACGAGGCACTTTCAATGGTCATGGTTGATTTTAATTATGATGGCGAGGTGTTTGACCTAGATAGAGTATTCTATGCGGTTGCTCTCAAAGACAATGGATGGAAGATCGAATTTCCTCGCCAGGACGTTGTCGGTGATGTGATGTTGGTATTTTTGGATATATACGGCAACGAATCCCGCATGGTAATTGAAAGAATAAAATTAGCACAAAGCTCGAAACCAACGGGCAAGCGGGTAAAGAAATAATTATGTCAAGACGAACAAGCACCGGAATACAACGCTTTCATAATGAAAACCTCGTGCTTGAGGTAAGTGCGTCTGTGGATCGTCGGAAATGGGATGAGAGTAAATACGAGCCATTTATAGATGAGTTATGCGGCACACGAGAATATCAAAAGGATGCAATCCGAGTCGCACTCCGGTATCTTTTGGGTGGAGAATATCGCAATTTGAGAGAGATCGCGGCAAAAAACTTTTCAAGCAATGAGGTATTGCGAGACAGATATGGAAGTAGCGAGAGCATGGAAAGAAATTTGCAGTTTCCGAACCAACTTTCGGCCTCACTTGATTTGGCGACAGGCACAGGCAAAAGCTATGTGATGTATGGCATTGCAGCGGTCATGCTCGCTGAAGGAGCAGTTGATCGCGTGCTTTTGCTTTGCCCATCAACAACAATTGAAGACGGCCTTTTGGAGAAATTTGAGGCATTGGCGGGAAATGCCGATTTGCGCGATCTTCTTCCGACCAGCGCGGTTGTGAACGCTCCTCGGATTATCAACGCGAGCGAAAGTATTGTTTCGGGAAGCATTTGTATTGAAAATTATCACGCAATTCTTGCTCATGTGCGCTCGTCTATTCGCGATAGCTTGCTTGGCAAAGGTGAACGAACGCTCATTCTCAACGACGAAGCACACCATGTTGCAAATGCGCCGACTGGCGAAGCCGGACGTTGGAAAAGTTTTTTGACAGATTCAGATTTTGGTTTTCGCTATATCATTGGCGTTTCCGGAACTTGCTATATTGGTAACGATTACTTTTCTGACGTAATTTACCGCTACTCTTTGCGTCAGGCGATGGAGCAGAGATTCGTAAAAAAAGTCCAGTACATAGCTGAAATGACCCGGACTAACCGGCCGGAAGAAGAAAAGTGGCAATTGGTACTTAATCGACACGAAGAAATCAGGCGTAAGCTCCGCCCGCACAAATTGCGCCCCCTTACAATCGTTATCACGCGCGATATTCGCGGGTGTAAAGATGTTGCGGATAAGCTTAAGGCATTTTTAATGGAGCAAGCAGGTAAAAGCCCTGAGCAAATTGATGAACAAGTGCTTGTCATCCATAGTGACGCACCCGATCTTGCACGCTTACCCAGCGTAAATAATGCGAATAGTAAAGTTGAATGGATTTTGTCCGTTTCTATGCTCAATGAAGGCTGGGATGTGAAGCGGGTATTTCAGATCGTACCTCACGAGAAAAAAGCGTTTGAAAGCAAGTTGCTCATCGCACAAGTGCTCGGTCGCGGTTTGCGAATACCAGACAAGTGGACCGGTGAACAACCCGAGGTTACAGTTTTTAATCACGACAACTGGGCCGAGGATATTCGGCATCTTGTCTATGAAGTGATGGAATTTGAGAAACGCATCCCGACCTTTCCGCTTCCTGAATCAGAGTTTAATTTTGAATTGATAAACATTGAGTACGACCCGAAAGCGTATGTTGAAACCTACCCAATGGATAGTAAATATAAACTGTTCGCAAGAGGATATGTTGATCTTTCAACGGAAAAGCAGGTTGAGGAAGTAAAAATTGAGTTTGAAGAAGCCGATACTGGAGTGCGCACGCAGTGGAAAACTAAAATAAAACATAAGACCTACACTCCACGCGAAGTCGCTGAGGTTATGTATCAACGATTTGAGGATTTGTTAGAAGATGAAGATAGAAAATATTACTCCAAACAATTTCCGGTTGAAAAACTTGAGGAAATAATCAAAAAATCACTTCGGGAGACTGACAACAAGGTGATAACCGACAGCATACGACAAAAATTCCTACAGTCGCTTGGTACGCTTCAGCGTAAAGCGGCGCAAGTGGTGAGGTATGATTTCGAGCCAAAAAATTATTTTGCTGTTCTCACGAGCAGTCGCCCGCAAGAAACCGCCAGCGCATCGGAATTGAAAGGGGCAAAAACGCTCTACCTCACTGCGGCAACAGCGGAAAGTATGCCGGACGAGTACAAGGAATTTTATGACGAAGCAACCGAAAGTGGCAGCGGGTTCAAGTGTGTGCCAATCAGCAATCATTACGATTTCAAAACGCCGCTCAACGCCGTTATTGCGGATCACGAAAATGAGCGCCGATTTGTGAAAGAATTAATCAGTACGGATAACTTGTCACAGATTGACGCTTGGATAAAATCAACACCGATGGGATTTTACGAGATTGATTACTTCTGGAAAAAAGGAGAACACCCAAAACGTGGCAGGTTCAATCCCGATTTTTTCATCAAAACCGGCAAACTCATTTTGGTCGTTGAAATAAAAGATGATGAGGAGATAAATGACCCATCGCCGGAGAACAAAAAGAAGTACGAATACGCTTTTGTACACTTTGACCGGATTAACGCGCATTTGAAAAAGAAGCGAGCGGGAATCAACTACAAATTCAATTTTCTTACGCCATCCGATTTCAGTAGTTATTTCCAAAGTATCAGAGACGGAAGCATTGTGAATTTCCGCTCAGCGTTGGATGTTGAACTGGGAAAATAAGTAAGCCATCGGCAAGTATCCACCGCGCTGATCCGATGCGCCGCTTGTTCGATGTACAATCGTTGCTATGGGATGGATCCTTTTGCTTGCTGGACTATTCTGTTTTTTGCTCGTGCTCGGTGTCATTCTCGGCAAAGACCCGTTTTCGTTCGCGATAGGCGGAGTAGTGGTGCTGGGCGCTATCTGCTTTGCCGCTTTCGTACTCATTATCGGATGGGCGCTGCTCGGCTCGCATTGATATGGACGAGGAGATCCTCCGTCTGATGGTGGAACACGAAATCGACAAAGACACCGCCGAGCATGTGCAGGAGCTCATTGACGAGGGGATTGAGGAGGACGATGCGGTTGAACTTGCCGAGGAGCTATAACATCTCTTACGAAGGTGAGTTTTTACTTCAAAAGTCCTAACCCTCTCCAGAGTTCGTCTTCATTGATTCCGGCTCTCACTAAATTCTTAAAGATCTTCATCTTCATTTGTTTAGACATGTCTGCGTATACGGTTGTAACGAACCCTTTGAAATCAGCAGGATCGAAGCCTGGGCGTCTCACGGCATAATGTGAGCCGCTGGAAAGATTAGTCACTAGGAAACCGACTTTTTGGACTGCTTTAATAAAGTCATCGCGTGAGGCCTTGTCTATCTGCTGGATCAGGCCTTTACGTTTTATCAGCTCATCAGCCATAGTTATCAGCGATAAGCCGATCCTACCAAGAGACTACGCGGCAACTCTTTCACCTCCGGCCACTGTATACAAGGCGGTTACCTGCTCGCTATTGTAGACTTTCACTGTTTTTGAAGTCTCAACATTAAAGGTTGTACGGATCGCTTCTTGCACGTTGTGATTTATTTCATCATCTGAAGGATTCGGGTTTTTACCTCCCGTGAGTATTCCCTCAATTTCCACACACTCTGCCGTCCAACCGTCAGCATCTTTGTGAACCTTGAAACGCAAAACGCCTCCGACTTTCCGGATTTCATCATTCATTATTTGAACAGCGCGAGCATCCTTTGCAGCCTCATCCCTGCCAAAGATATTCCGCAATTTTCCTTGCAACATAGTATAGTTCGACGCCAGATTCAAAGTAATCTTACCTCGCTTTTTGACGTGGAGGGGCATTTTAGCACGGGCTGGGGGAAAACGATGGAAGACCCGCTCCTAACGTTAGCGGCTAGTCCGCGCTTTTTTAACGTCTTTCTGCCGTTCAGCGTCGTACTCGAACAGCCGCATTCGCGCCTCGCGCGATAGCGATTGAGTGAAATGATGCGCCGCGCCCAAGACACCGCTCCTATCATGCTTGCTCCATTCCTCGGATAATTCTTTCCCCGAGCGCTGGTCATTCTGCATGAGAACTATTCTAACAAAGAGATCGGCTCGGGCACGCGGGGCCAGAGCCGATCGTCGCGGACGGTAGGCCATCAAATCAAGACCTACTCATAGAGACGCGTGCCGTTATGCACTGCAGGTGGCAGAACGGATACCAGCCCGGCGATCCGCCGTCTTGATGCTGAGCCCAGCACCAGTAAACCTTGTTGGCTGAGCATCTGTCGCCGCAACCGCAAAAAATCATCTCTCCTGCATTTTTCGGCACCTCCTTCACGGTAATGGGGCGCAGGGAAGAGAGCAGATTTTCGAAATCGAGACTCTCGAGTGTGCACGGAACTGACGTCATGAACCACCTCCCCAAAAAGAGCTCGCTTCACAGCCCGCTCCGCAGCAGGCGACAAGATATTCGCGGAATCGCCTATCCAGTATCAGGGTAGCATTATATTTGTGTAGCTTGGTACCAATAAAAGGATAGCCCCGCCGAAGCGGAGCTATATCGGGTGCACACGGCTGCCAGTGTCTCGGGTGTGGATCAATCCTTTCCGCTCCGTCACATGATCTACTCGCCCTCCTCTTGGAAGAGAAGACCAAGCACTGGATCTTGCGTCTTGACGTAAAGAGCGAGCAGAAGCTTTGCGCCGACCGATCCTGCCGCCGCGGCTCCCTGCCAGCGGTCCAACCATTCGCCGAGCGTCTTGACCGCACGGCTCACCTGGCCGATCGCACGTGCGTCGAGATAGACGGTCTCGTTGTATGCGGCGAATTCCGGAGCAGCGTAATCTCGCTTCGTATTTGCAGAGCGGTGCGTTCGCACTCGGTATGCGCGTCGCGCATCTTTATGCGCCTGCTGACGAGCATAGTTGTGCTCAAGCGCGAAACTATGCAGTTCGTCGAGCGACGCGTACCGGTACTGCGCACGAAGGTGTCTCGGAACATCGACGACGCCGATGGGAGCGCCCTCTTCGTTGAACTCGATGTACACCAAGGGATGCCGCGAAAGCGGCTCGTAACGGCGGAATGCCATGGCTGATCTCCTGTAAAACCCACGGCACCATACACCGGCATGTACGCAAAGACAATGAGCGTGCTGGCATTTATCTGAAAATCGTGGTATGGTACTTGCGGATAAGAGTGAACACCCAGCAACTGAAGGAACAGCAACATGATGTCCCGTCTTGAGTATGCCGGTGGCCTGTTTGCCGGTGGAAGTTACGCGTTCGTTGCCGCCGCACTGCTGTGTGCGGCATTCGTCGCGTCGGTGCATGCCGCTGCCGATGCAGTGCTCAGCTTCTAAATCGTAGAGCAGAAATGGCACACCTGCTACATCCTCAGGACTTTCAGGTCCGTGACGCCGTCGTCGATGGATGGACACCCGGACAAAAAAAGTTCTTGATGAGTTCGGCTTTAATACGGCTCTATGCAAGATCGAAGTCGACGAAACCCGCTTTCTCCTCATCTCGCAGAAGGGGAAAAACTTGTCGTTCGGATGTACGCCCGAGTTCTGGAGGCCAACCTCTTAAAGGAGCAGGAATCATGGCATTCAACTCGGAAGACGGATGGCCGTGCGCTTGTCCGCGCAAGCTGCCGGTTTCTCCCGACGATTGGGAAAACGGCGACCTGTGCCCGCACTGCCAGATGCCGCTCATTGATCCCGACTACTACGAGCCGCAGCCGCTCGCGTACCATTAGCTCACGCCGAACCTTTCACCGTCCCCATCCTCGCGCTGGGGGCGGTTTCTCTTTGCTGCACAGCTGATATCCTTTCCACATGCGCGAAGAGTTCACTCACAGAAAAGCGAAGCTTGAGGGCGAGACTGGCGATCATTTCAATAATCTCTACGACGAAGACGAAGACCGCGCAGGGCAAAAAATCAACGAGGCAACCGGTAAGCGAATCAACAACACTCCCGTTGTCAGTGGGATGGATGAACAACTCACTGTGCAAAAAATCAAGCGTGGAAGGAGTGAGGATGTACTGGGAAAATTATCGGAGAAGAATGATGCGGCAGCCCGGTGGCTCCGCGAACACGGAGACGATACGCAGGAGGCGGCCTGATTTACTATTCGCGACTTTTCCAAAATAGCCTTGCGAAAAACGCTCCCAATTGATACGGTTCAAAAGGAACGCCAAGCACAGCGTCTTGGCTTGTTCTGGCAATCCTGCCATTTGACACAAAGAGGTAGCACAATGCCATTCGATGACATGCCAGCGATTGCGCAGCGGAGCGCAACGAAGCTTGTGAACCCGACCCGCAACGACCTGCTCATTCTCGCCGCCGAGCAGCTCGAACGGAATCCCGACCTGATGTACCGGCCGCTCTACAACGTCGAGGGCACCGACGACGGGATGCTGCGAACCCAAATCACGACCGGTACCGTGCTCGAACCCATCGTCGGCGCAATCTTGCCGTACCGCGAGGTCAGCAACACCGTCGGCAGCCTGATGAGCGCACTCGATCTGACGAAGGGCGACGTGCACCAGGTCGCCTGCTACTGCCACCACGGCGCTGGGGGAGCCAAGGCCGCAATCGTCGCGCAGCGCCTCCGGGCTATCGCCGCCAAGTAGGCCGCGTCCCGGCCTAACCGAAGCCGCCCGTCGCGGAGATCCACACGGATCTTCTGCGACGAGGCGGTCTTTCTATTTTTTGCTTGCTGTGGGCCTCTGGGGCGCGAGCATTACCGCCGCCTTATGGGTTCCCTTATAGCCCCTGAAAACCCTTGTGTTTCCTCGCCGTCGCAGGTTCTGACATCGACCAACATACGCAGTTTGAGATAGGTTATCGCGCTCGAGTCGCGCCGATGTACTCGTCTGTAGTAGCCTATAATAGGGACGTGGCTATCCATTCTGAAAAAAAGTTGGGAGAAGCACGTGAATCCATTGAACGGACGGTTATTTTGTACGATAGGGACAAATCCTTACCGCACACTGAGCCGCGCGCGACCGACTCGCCGACGCTATGACATCTTCCTGGCACGATAGAGATATACCAGCGGTCTTTGGGGTGCTGCGCTCCAACGATGGGGGACTCAGTGCAAGTGAAGCCCTTCGGCGGCTCAAAGAAGACGGACCAAACGCGCTGCCCGAAGCGAAGCCTGACGGCCTGTGGCTTATTTTTCTGCGCCAGTTTCAGAGTCCGCTCATTTATATCCTTCTTGCTGCAAGTGGGGCGGTATTTCTTCTGGGCGAGGTCGTCGATGGAGCAATTATCCTCTTCGTACTCATCTTTAACGCCGCTGTCGGTACCGTGCAGGAGGGCAGGGCGCAGAATACGCTCCTTGCACTTAAGAAGTTTACAGAGACGACGGCGACCGCCGTGCGAGATGGACATGAGGTCATCGTACCTGACCGCGAGATCGTGCGTGGCGACATACTTATCGTGCTGGAAGGCGAGAAGATCCCCGCTGACGCTCGGATCATCGCTGCGAGTGGCCTGAAGATAGATGAGGCGTCACTCACGGGGGAGTCAGAGCCGGTCGGCAAGATGGCAGAGTCAATACCTACAGAAACTCTTCCAACGTCCGAGCAGCGCAACATGCTTTTCAAAGGCACTATTATCGTTGCCGGCAGCGGCAAGGCAGTAGTGGTAGAGACCGGAGTGGGCACTGTCATCGGCAAAATCGCCGCAGAAATATCAGCGATCGATTCCGAGATCCCGCTAAAAACAAATATGCGCTACCTCTCACGCGCCATTATCGTCGCAGTGGCTGGAATAAGCACCCTCCTTTTTGTGCTCGGACTGTATAGAGGTGAGGATCTGGTAACGATCTTTGCTACGGTTGTCTCGCTCTCGGTCTCAATTATCCCCGAAGGGCTCCCTATAGTTATCACGCTTGTCCTTGCAACCGGCGTATGGCGCATGTCTAAGCGGAACGCGCTCGTAAAAAAGTTGCAGGCAGTCGAAGCCCTGGGCCAGGCGCAGGTCATAGCGGTAGACAAGACAGGTACAATCACCAAGAACGAGCTCGTCATCCGCGAAGTTTGGACAGAGGGAAGAGTGTTCAAAATTGGCGGTGTTGGCTTTGAGCCCAAAGGTTCGGTCGAACTCGGCGGTGTAATCGTTGATGCTGCAAATCATCCGGAGCTTCTTCTGGCCGGCAAGATGGCAGCTTTTAGTACGCATGCCCACGTCTCATACTCAGAGATTGAAGGACGCTGGCGGGTTGCAGGCGACCCGACAGAGGCGGCGATAGGCATCTTTGGAGAGAAGGTCGGCTTTAAAAAGGATGACCTGGTACAAGAGTCTCCGCTTGTTGCAGAGATACCGTTCGACTATAGGCTCAAATTCCAGGCAACGTCACATCTCGTGGATGGAAAGAATTTTTTAGTCGTCGAGGGTGCGCCGGAAGTCGTGCTTGCGTTTTGTAACCATATATACCGCGATGGCGAGAGCCGCCCCCTGAGGAAAAAAGATGTTGAGGAACTCGAGGCGGTCATTGCAGAAATGTCCGAGCGAGGTTTGCGCGTCGTAGCGGGTGCCATGCGGGAGAGTGCCCCGTCTGGCCTAACGCACGAATCCGTAACGGGCCTCACGTTCGTACATTTGTTTGGTATGCAGGATATCTTGCGCCCGGAGGTTGCCGAGGCGATGGAGCGTGCAACAGCCGCTGGTATCAAAGTCGTCATGATCACCGGCGATCATAAGATCACCGCCCATGCCATTGCCAGGGAGGCGGGTATTTGGAAAGAGGGCGACAAGGTACTTTCAGGAGCGGAAGTGGACGGCATGTCCGACACCGAGCTTGCGGCCCGACTTTCTGACGTGTCCGTTTTTGCGCGAATGACACCCGAGCATAAGCTTCGCATCATTCAGGCGTACAAGGGGCGCAAGGAGATCGTTGCCATGACTGGCGACGGCGTAAACGACGCACCCCCCTTGGTTGCTGCGGACCTGGGCGTTGCTATGGGGAAAATCGGTACCGAGGTAGCCAAGGAAGCGGCCGACATCGTGCTCCTCGACGACAATTTTGGCAGCATCGTCTCCGCGATAGAGGAAGGGCGGAGCATCTACAAGACGATCAAGAAGGTCATTCTGTACCTCTTCTCGACCAGTCTCGGCGAGGTACTGGTCATTATTGTCGCCCTCTTGCTCGGGTACCCGCTCCCCATCCTTGCGGCGCAGATCATCTGGCTGAACTTCATTACCGACGGCTTTCTTGATGTTTCGCTCGCCATGGAGCCAAAGGAGGATGGTTTGCTGAGAGGCACATTCGAGCGGCCGAACAAATATATCGTCGACGGCCTCATGGTGCGGCGCATGGTGGTCATGGCGTTGCCGATGATGTTTGGGACACTCTTCATGTTCCAGGGATACTTCGAGTCCGATCTGGCGAAGGCGTGGACGATATCGCTCACGACACTCGCGGTGTTTCAGTGGTTCAATGCATGGAACTGCCGCTCAGAGAGTGAGTCGGTATTCCAAATGAACCCTCTCTCCAATATGTGGCTCCTTGGGGCAACGGCGATCGTCATAACACTTCAATTTCTCGCGGTGTATCACCCGCTTCTTCAGTCGATACTCCGTACTGTACCCCTTTCGCTTGCGGAGTGGCTCATGGTCATTCCGATTGCTGCATCAATCGTGGTGGTGGAAGAGGTTCGCAAGTTCTTCTACCGCAGAAAAAAAGACCGAGTGACAACAATTGTTCCGGCCTCAGCTTCGCTCTAGTAAGAAAGAGTTGAGCTAGGTTATCGCGCTCGAGTCGCTCTCTATGGGGTCAAATCCCCACATGTTTATTTGGTTTGAGTTGAACTACAGATACAGGTATCATCTATCGAATGCGGCAGATACTCCTTGTAATAGGCGCCCTTATACTCATGGTGAGCCTCGTTGTGGGGTTTTCTGTACTAAGCCAGGCAAATCGGGAGCAGGTTGAGCTTACTGCCCGTCTGCAATCACGCAGCCAAGTCTTGGCCGATTCTCTCGCAGAAAGTATCGGTTCTTCATACAATGCCCGCGCTACGAGCTCGACACAGCGCATCATAGACAAATTCGTGAGTAACGAACGCCTTGCGGGTCTCGGCGTTTTTAATAACTCCGGATTGATCGTTGCCACTTCCAAAGACCTCCCGCTTATGGATGATACTGCGTTCATTACCGGCGTGATGGACAGCGACGAATCGCAGGGTGATTTCGTGCGCAAAGACGGAGAAGTGTATTACGTACAAGTAACCCCGCTTCACGATGATAACGAACGAGTCATCGGAGCCCTCGCGGTCGCGCAAAATGCAACGTACATAGATAATGGTATTCGCGACATCTGGCAGCGCAATCTGATACGATTTTTCTCGCTCATCCTTATTTTTGCTGGCACCATCTTTATTTTGGTACGGTGGGTCTTTTTCCGTTCGATATCAAAGCTGGTCGAATCACTGCAAGCGGCCCGCAAAGGTGATTCCGATGGCATGGTACCGAGCGCTGGCTTCCTTGCGCCGCTTGCAGGGGAAATATCAAAAGTAACGACCAGTCTGCGTCAAGCGCGTCTCGCGGCGAGCGAAGAGGCGCGTATGCGGCTCGAAAAGATAGATTCGCCTTGGACGGCCGAACGGCTTCGCGAATTCATCAAGGCCTATCTCAAAGACAGGCCGATATTCGTCGTTTCAAATGCCGAACCGTATATGAATACCCGAACAAAGAACACCATCGAATGGAACGTCCCGGCGGGCGGCGTCATCACTGCTATAGAGCCGGTGATGGAGGCTTGCGGCGGCATGTGGATAGCCAATGGCTCAGGGCCAGCCGACAGGGACACTGCCGACGCCGAAGGCAAGGTGCGTGTCCCGCACGACGAGCCGAGATACACGCTCAAGCGCGTGTGGCTTTCCGAGGAGGAGACTCGCGGCTACTACAATGGATTCTCCAACGAAGCCCTGTGGCCGCTCTGTCACATGGCGCACGTCCGCCCGGAGTTCCGCAAAGAGGATTGGGCTGAGTATCGCAAAGTCAACGCATTGTTTGCGAAATCGCTGCTCGACGAGATACGTCGCGTCGAACGGCCGATCGTCTTGGTGCAGGACTATCACCTCGCGCTCGTTCCCGCGCTCATAAAGAAAAGCAGGCCCGACGCGCAAGTGGCGATATTCTGGCATATTCCGTGGCCGTCAGCCGCGCAATTCAGTATTTGTCCGTGGCGCGTCGAGCTGCTCGAAGGGATGCTCGGCGCCGACCTTATTGGCTTTCACACACAGCAGTACGGTAACAATTTCATGGACACCGTAGCAAGTGAAATAGAATCGCGCATTGATTACGAGCACTTCTCCGTGTTCCGCGAAGACCATCAGACCTTCGTGAAGCCATTCCCTATTTCGATCGCCTTCCCGGGAAGTGCCGAACGGCTTGAGAAACCCGACCAGAGCGTCCTGGATCGGCTCAACATCCGCACACCGCATGTGGTGCTGGGCGTTGATCGCTTCGACTACACCAAGGGCATCCCGGAGCGCCTGCGCGGTATCGAATTTCTTCTGGATATGCATCCCGAATATCGGGGCCAGCTTACGATGCTGCAGATAGCATCACCCACCCGCGAGTCGCTGGGCTCCTACGCGCGCTACCGCGAGCTGGTGCGAGGCGAAGTGGCGCGTATAAACGAAAAATTCGCCACGCGTGATTGGGTGCCGATCGTGCTTGAAGAACGCAGCTATTCCCACGCAGAATTGCGGCAGCTGTATCAGGTGGCCAACATCTGCGTAGTCACCTCGCTGCACGACGGCATGAATTTGGTCGCCAAGGAATTTGCCGCAGCGCGCCACGATGAAGCGGGAGTGCTGGTGCTGAGCCACTTCACAGGCGCATCGCGCGACCTAAAAGGCGCACTCCTTATCAATCCCTACAGCGCCGAGGAAACAGCGGCAGCCCTGCAGACCGCCCTCACCATGCCGAAAACCGAACAGCACCGCCGCATGAAGGTGATGCGCGCATCGGTGCGCGATTACAATATTTATCGCTGGTCGGCGGAGATCATAAAGGCGCTTTCACAACTGGAGTAGTATGAAAAACGCGCTCCGGCACCTTCCTCATCTTCTCCCGCGGATCCGCAAGAATGGATTCCTTCTCATGCTTGATTTCGACGGCATCCTTGCACCCATTGTGGTGCACCCAGAGCGCGCACGCATGTCGGCCCGTACGCGCCGACTCCTAGCAGCATGCGCACGGCGCGGGCGCGTTGCGGTCATCTCCGGACGTGCGCTCGCGGATGTGCGCTCGCGCGTCTCCCTTCGCAGGATCTGGTACGCAGGCAATCATGGCGCCGAATGGGCGATGGGGGCCGCGCGTGGCCAAGCGCGGCCGTCGCGCGCTACTGCCGCCCAGCTGCGCGATGCCAAGCGCGCGTTCACCGAGCTCGTCCAACGCTACCCAGGCGCCGTGGTGGAAGACAAAAAAATTACCTTCAGCGTGCACTTCCGTGGGCTTGCTCGCACACGCATTCCGCGATTCAAAAAAGATGCCGTACGCCTCGCGCGCGCATTCATACGCCTGCTCGACATTGCCGAGGGCAGCGAATATATTTTCAACGTACGTGGACGCTCCGGTCGCACCAAGGGCAGCGCGGTGCATCTCGCACGCCAGGCGGCCCCGCGGCGCATGGTGGCGATATACGTTGGCGACGACACAACGGATGAGGACGCCTTCAGAGCGCTTCCTCACGGTATAACGATAAGGGTGGGCAAACGAGCGAAAAGCTCAGCGCGCTTTTGCATCCGCAACCGCTCCGAGGTTGATTCCATTCTCGCCGTTCTCGCCGCGATCTGAAGCGCTCATGCCTCATTCATATCAAGCACCAAGGCGCCCCAAGTGAATCCCCGCGCGCCCTGTCCTTCGCCCGTATCCGGATTGAAGCACTCTCTAAAGCCGGAGCGCCGTAGCAATGCGAGACTTTTTTCTCGAATGTCGGCCGCTTCTGCCTTACGTCCATATCGCAAAAGGCCGCGATAGATAAACCAATGCACCGCCATCCACGCAGGACCGCGCCACGAAAACCCGTCAGCGTACCCATCGGCGCGATACGCTTCTTCTCGTTTTGATACCGTCCGTATACCAAACGTACCATAAAATGTATCAGGGTTGAGCAAGTGTGTACGCACCACGCGGTCTGCCTCCTCTTCGGAATATAGGCCAGCGAACATAGGCGCGAAATGGGCCCACGTAGCGATTTTGAGTTTTGTGTAATCTAAGCCAGAGGCCGACCAATATACACCGTCTTCAAACAATCTCTCGCGCATGGCGTCGGCGATCAGATCGGCATGCAGATTGGCAAAGCGCTCTCCATCGCCGTGCTTGAGTAGTGATGCGATGTGGGCGAGCGCGCGCAAATTTTCCACAAGTATCGAATTGAAAGGTACATCCTTCACCCAAAAGTAGTCGCGCATACAGAGCTCCGCGTCGAATTTGCATGCGGTATTTTCGCCGATGAGTTTCTCGCGAAGCGCGAGGTGCTCTTTGTACGTGATGTCAGGGGCGGCCGACATTGGCCCATCGAATCGCGATGAATTATCCTCGCCGGATTCGTCGGGGTTGACAATGCCGATCAGATGATGATCTTGGGGATCCCTTTTTTCGATAAGAAATCGATAGTATGCGAGAAGCGCAAGGTAGATAGATTCGAGAAACGCGACATCGGGATTGCGGCGGTGTATTTCCCACGCCGCATAAGCGGGCATCGGCGGCTGTGTAAGCGAACTCGTGCCCTCCACCCCCCAATCAAAGAGATGCAAAATGCCCGGTTTCCAATAGATGATGTGTGGCACCATGCCGCTTGGCAATTGGCGCGAAAGTATTGAGCGCAATTCTTCACGAGCCGCCTCCGGATCGAATTGCGCCAAAATAATAGCGTGGAAGCACGAGTCCCACAGCCACTGGTAGGGGTAATGCTCTTCTGAAGGGACTGTGTATTGGTGCCCGTCAGTGATCCGACGGTTCTGCTCCAACAATTTTTTTGCCTGCGTGAAAATGTCCACCAATCGAGTATACCAAAGCGGTTACTCTTTGTGCTTACGCTCCCTCGCTCGCACCTCCCCCTCATCCATCCCAAAATGATGCGCGAATTCGTGCCAGATGGTTTCGGCAACGACCTCTTTGACTACTTCTTTAAATATACGGGTTTCGTAAACCCGTAATATGTCCCGGGCTTCTTCTTCAATCGGAATTTGGTAGAGTGTGATGGTGTCGGGCAGAGTCATGCCCACTCCGTAATTCTCTCCACGTGCCGCGAGCGGAATACCGTGATAGAGACCAAGCAATGTCTCATCGTCAGCCAATCCCTCTTGCCTCCGCACCTCATCCGACGGCTCATCATCAATAAGTACAGCAACATTCGTAATCTTCTCCCGCACCCAAAGCGGCAGCCGCTCAAAACTTTCTTCGACTAGTTTTTCAAATTCACTTCGAGTCATACGCCATTTCATAAAAGAGGGCGTGATTACGCCCTCATAGGATTGCAAGCCAGATTAGTCCGATGCTTGCTCGCGCCCGTTCGCCTCATTGGGCGTATTTATGATTATGCTCGTCGGCACTTCCCCCTTCGCTAAAGGGAAAGACGAGGGAGCGTGAGTGCATTTTAATACATTCATACTGTTTTACAAGCTCCCCTTGAGGCATACAAAAAAGCAATTAAGCCTTTATAGAGGCCCTCAAGTCGCGTTCATTCAAACAGGGTATAACCCACCACGGTTCTAGCTCAAGTCGGCCAGCAACCGAGCGTCGAGCGACATTGTTTTCTTACGAGCGAAGCGAATTAGAAAACAAGAAGTACCCATGTGGTGCGAGGGCGTATGGTCTATGACTACGGGCTGAATCTAGTAGGCCGAATGTGTCCGAATAAAACTCGCGTCGGAATCCCGAGTGGATTTTTTATTTGCAAATGGTCCAACATACTGTACGTTCTTGCAATGGCGAATGAAACAATCGTTCGATTCGAAGATGTGTCGTATGAATATGGTCCGCAAAAAATAGTGCTCGACAATGTCTCCTTCGGCTTGCGCCGTGGTACCAAGACGACGCTCATGGGGCAGAATGGCGCGGGGAAAAGTACGCTCTTTGGACTTATTACTAAAGCGATCATACCGGAGGCGGGTGAGATTTATATCGACAAAGGGCTTTCGATAGCGATCGCGCGGCAGGTGATACCGCGCAGTGAAATGCAGCTCTCGGTGCGGGAATTTTTTGAAAAGTGTTTTGACGAACGCGTATATGATATCGATCTACGCATTGACGCGATGCTCGAGATCGTCAATCTCAAACAGCACGAAAAAGTCCACGAGCGGAAGATCATCTCGTTCTCCGGGGGTCAGCAGGCGCGGCTCTTGCTTGCCTCGGCCTTGATCCAGGATCCCGATCTTTTGCTCCTCGACGAGCCGACCAACAACCTCGACAAAGCGGGCATCGCCCATCTTACGCAGTTCCTCGTCGACTATCAGAAGACGTGCATTGTCATTTCCCACGATGCGGACTTCCTCAACGCGTTCACGCAAGGCGTCTTGTATCTCGACGTACATTCCCACAAGGTAGAGCAGTACGCGGGCAACTACTTCGACGTGGTCGCAGAGATCAGTGCGCGGGTGGAGAAAGAGCGGATGAAAAATGCGCAGCTCACCAAGACCATCATTGCCAATAAGGAGCAGGCCAACAAATTTGCCAAAAAGGGCGGCGGACTGCGACTCGTCGCCAAGCGTATGCGCACCAAAGCGGCGGAAGCGGAAGAGTCGATGGTGGAGGTGCGGCGTGAAGACAAAACGATCAAATCTTTTACGATTACCGTGCAGGAGGGGCTTTCGGGTGAGCTGCTCCACATCACGAGCGTAAAAACGATCAAAAACTATAAACCCGTTACAAAAAAGAAATCGGTATCACTCCGTAAAAACCAGCATCTACTCTTGAAGGGCCCCAACGGCATCGGCAAGTCGACACTACTGGAATCTTTGGCACATGGTAGCGCAGAAGGATCGCACATCGCGCCGGGCGTGAAAGTGGGGTACTATCGCCAGGATTTTTCCAATCTCGACTTCGAAAGATCAGTGCGCGATGAGCTCATGGCGGCGATGGACAAGCAAATAGAGGAGCGGCTCCGCACCGTTGCCGCCGGCTTTCTCATTTCGGGTGATCTCATTCATGCGAAGATCGGACATTTGTCAGAAGGGCAAAAAGGTTTGGTGGCCTTCGCACGGCTCGTACTGCTTCAGCCCGGCCTGCTCATTCTCGACGAGCCGACCAATCACATCAACTTCCGCCATTTGCCGGTCATTGCTAGGGCGCTCGATGCCTATCAAGGTGCAATGATACTCGTCTCGCACGCGCCCGAATTCGTGAGCAAGATACGCATTGATGAAGTGCTGAATCTGGAGGGATAGATCAGAGGGAAGTATGTATTACGTCTACATATTGAAATGCAAAGATGGCAGCCTCTACACCGGTATCACCACCGACCTCAAGCGTCGCTTTGCAGAGCATAAGGAGGGAAATGGGGGACACTACACTCGTGCAAAGCGAGTCATAAAAATCGTTCATACCGAAGAGCATCCCAACAAATCCTCTGCATTGAAACGCGAAGCCGAGATCAAAGGCTGGACACGACAAAAGAAGCTGGAATTGATACAGTTCGGTTGTCGGGTGAAAAGTACCTGACACATGACACCGCTCTCTCTGACCTCGCCTCACCCAAGTCCGACACGATGCCGTACGTCCAATGAATTTTAAATTATGCCCAAAATACTGTCATTTCTAAAAAAACAGAAAATCAGATGTTTGAGGTATTTAAAAATGCTTAAGGATAATGCTTCTCTTTTTGCGTCCATAGTAACTATTTTTGGGGTTATACTAATATTTCTTCAATTACAACTAACAAACCAGCAGCTAAAAGAGTTAAAAGCAAATGCTCAAATAGATATTGAGTTGGTCTTGGCAACCTCGACCATCTCCGTGGGGCCGACCAAATCTGAACCATTTAGTTTTTTTGTTACTGCCCATAATTCTGGCAGCTTCACCCCCTCACTCTGGCGAGCGAGCCTGCTCTTTTGTAGCGGTGTTGAGGTTGTTGAAGCCGATAATAAATGGAGAAATGGCGATGGTCCCTGGTATTTCTTGGAATCTCAAAAGCCACTCATACCTCATTTGATGATACATGCGACCGCCATAGATGCGGTCGGTGCGTTTAGGATTAGTCTACCAACCAAAGATAATGCAAACCTTGATCGGATAATACCTATTACGATAGTTTATGCGTCAGGAGAAAGGAGCGAATCAACAGCAAAATTAGTTTCTTTATCGAAAGCAGGTTTAATTTACGAAAACTTTGAGACACAGGATGGGAGAATAAT
This sequence comes from Minisyncoccota bacterium, assembly GCA_036517335.1. Classification (GTDB taxonomy): domain Bacteria; phylum Patescibacteriota; class Minisyncoccia; order Phycocordibacterales; family UBA2100; genus UBA10103. The sequence goes on from DATDWX010000020.1 coordinate 19,359, forward strand.
CTCTGATTTACGAGGTTGTTGGGATGTCCGAGAGTAGAAAATGACGGTGTCAGGTACCATTTCCAAGAAAACAATACTAACATGACCGGAAAGGAAATCATTGAAAAAGTTAAGGCGCTGAATCTTCCGAGCGATTCCTATGTCGTCGATGGCAGTTGCCCTATGGCAATCGCTGGGCTGCGTGAATCGAATGACATCGATCTCTTGGTTAGCAAGGAGCTATTTGAGCAGCTGAGGGAGAGGGGATGGCGGGAGCACGAAAAAGGACCCGATGATAAACCACTCGTCTACGATGTTTTCGAAGCACACTCCCACTGGGACTTCAGCCCCTACGTATTTACTCTTGAACAGCTCCTTAAAACGGTGACGATAGTCGAGGGCATTCCTTTTGCTTCGCTCCAAGAGGTGCGCAACTGGAAAGCCGCAGCAGCACGGCCGAAAGATCTTAAAGATATTGAACTGATCGATGCATATTTGCAGTCCAAGAATGACCGAGGGTAGTCCTCGTACAATGCAGAAATTTAATTTTGTACCAGCAATCGAAGTCATAACGGCAGGTTTATAACTTAATTCGGGCGGAATTCGGGAGCCTGTAGGTAGAACGATACAAACAAAAAGAGTCCGCTAGCAGGACTCTTTTTGCAGGCGAGCCGTTGCTCTAGCTGGCCCAGATTGCCGAGTAGTCGGTGTCGCCGGGTGAAGCGTGGTCTCCCGCAGGTACGCCGGTGCCGTCGCCGTTGGTGGCATGCACCGGTACGTTCACATCGGGCCCTCCTATGGTGTAGTCTCCCGTGTCGCCGAGTGCGCCCCCTTTGGGACTATTTAGCACAGCGTCCGTCGTGATGACGGGGCACACGAAGCCGTCGGTTTTCTCGACTGCCGCGTGAGACATGACCGGCGCGAGGGTGAGCGAGAGCACCGCTGCTGCGATTGCGATGAATAGCGCACGTGATAGGGTTGTAGTCATAGCATAGTGTGATTATTGCTCGTAAAATCGACCTATGTGCCAGTGTAAAGAATACTTTACATATGTAAAGTTGACTTTACATTCCGCCCATGATACAGTCGCCCACTGAACCTCGCATGAAAGAATCTGTTTCCAATCGTGTATTTGAGGCGCGCTCTAGGCGAAGCGTCACGCAGGAGGATCTCGCGTCGGCTGTGGGTGTGACGCGACAAACCGTTATCGCTATCGAGAAGGGGAATTATACGCCGTCGGTCCTCCTCGCGATAAAGCTCGCCCGCTTCTTCAAAATGTCGGTTGAAGAGCTTTTTGTTATTAGTAAACATTCATAAAAACGTATGCGACTTTTTAACAATGAAATAACAATCTCGGTACTTTTCCTTCTCATCTTGCTCGCCTTTCTCGATCCGGTGATGATTTTCATGCCCTCGCCAGCGCTGTATATGGCAATGGCAGGCATGGTAATACTCTTTGCCTTCTTTGCCGGCCTCGTCTGGCGTGAGCGGGCACGCGATGAGCGCGACGAGCTCCACAAGATGCTTGCTGGTAGGATAGGCTACCTCCTCGGCGCCGTGACGCTGCTCGTCGGCATACTCGTGGAGAGCGCCGCTGGTCATGTTGATCCATGGCTGGTCTATGGGCTCGGAGCGATGGTTGTCGGCAAACTCGTCGGGCTCTTCTGGAGTCGTCGATACCGCTGACTCCGCTCTAGTGTTTTGCAAAAGACTGGAATAAGGAGTGAAGTGGTGCGATCTCGGTCAGCTGTGCCGCGAGGCGGCGCCTCGCGGCACATGGGGTGCCGGTAAAGAAACAGGGTCGCGGCCATGATGGTCGTAACCCTGCGGGGTCCGCGGCTGCGCGACGTGTTTACCGCCGGCGCGAGCCAGACTCCTATCGCGGCGACTTGCCGTACCGCGTGTTCATCGGTTGTCCTCGTCCGCCGCGTCGCCGCCGCACGAACTGCAGCTTGTTCTGCGCACCAGCGGGTCGATACACCTCGACCGATACCATGAGCGGTGTCCAGCAATACAATGCCCGTGGATATAGCGACTGCGGGTCGTCGCTCGTGTCGCTGAGCCAACTGTCCATACCGACCTTCCGCAATTTACGCTTGACGGAGGCCAAAATCCGAGCCAACAAGGGGCCTTGAGGCAAGCTGATGCCCTTTTTGTCAAGTAGAAGACGGATCGTCCTCTCGCCAAGTTGCCGTCGTTGATGCTCATCGAGCACCGCAAAAAGCGCCGCTTCTTTTTCACTCAGCGAAACACTCTTTCCATCGATAGAATGGAGTGTGTTGTCGGGGTCGATCCTGTAGCAGGGCTCGACTCGCTCTGTAGGCTTCATCCGGCACCTCCCCTCGCCGATCATTGTCCACCACTGACGAGACAGTAGCATGCTTCGGCTCACTGCGAAATGCGCCCAACTTAAGCCCTAATACCATGCGTAGCTTATGCACCGGCTCCCCTGTACAAGACATCGTGAAAAGTGTATGAAGGTCGTAGGCCCTTTGATACAAGGGTTTTGCCGTGGCCGATAGAGGCTATTCATAAGGCCTCTGCCTGCCGCGGCGAACCGAAAATACGTTTCGAGCCGACGGCGGGAGAGATGCCATGACTTACGGGAACGATCGCGTGAATTTTTTCGAAGGCCCCGACAAAGGGATCGAGCCGATCTCTGGAGAGCCGAGGGGGTATATGGTCACACGCGTGAACGGAAGGTTCGTGCTGGAGCCGCCGCCGGCGGTCGTCCAGTTCAAACTTTCCCGCGCCGTGGCGCAAGAGCACCGCACCCTTAAGGAGGCCGCATAAGGCCGACCACTTCATCAGGAGGCTAAAACAATGAACGTTATGATGAAGCAACAGGCGGCAGCCCCAAGAGCGGATGCCCTCATTGAAATTCGGGCACTGATAGCGTGGCAGCATGCGCAATTCACCAACCTCCTCAAGAAGGTGCTTGCTGGCAGCCACGACCTTAACCCAACGCAGGCCTTCATGCTGCTCAAGATGGGTGACGAACCCATGTCCGCGGGTGACGTCATCCTATCGGGCGTATATCAGGGCACCAATGAAAACTACAATGTTGGGGCTCTGGTGGACATGGGTTATCTACGCAAGAAGAGATCAGACCATGACCGCCGCAGGGACATCATTGGGATCACCTTAGAGGGGAAGGCGCGCCGGAGGCAAATCAACAGGACCCTCAATCAGGTCTTTTCCGCTTCCAGTACGAGGAATCTACGGCAGGAACTGGCCGTCGCTGTGCCCGTGCTGAAGCACATTCTGCGATCAGTCGATCTCGCGTCGTTGTACGCACGACGCTGAACGGCCGCGGATAACATCGGCCTTGGTAACAGAATGAGCTCTGAAAATCCTAGTCGGCGCTGCGCAACAGCCCGACTAGGATCTCTTTTCTAATGGCGCCAGAAACAATGGTGCGGGTGCGCGTCGCACGTCCCTCGGGGTGGTATGATGATTGATAATGGTGAAGAAAATTCTCGCGGGTGTGCCGGCGTTGCTTGCGTTTGCCGTACTATTCTCTTCTCCCTCGCCACTCTACGCTGCTGAAATGGGCGTCAATCTCGCCGGCGCCGAATTTGGCAGCACCTACCCCGGCACATACGGCACCGACTATACATACCCGACCGCAAGCGAACTCGATTATTACAAGAGCAAAGGATTCACTCTCATTCGCCTCCCATTCATGTGGGAACGTGTGCAGCGATCGCTGGGCGGCCCGCTTGATCCGACAGAAATCGGTCGCATCCAAAGCTTCCTTTCGGCCGCGGGTACGCGCGGCATGCAGGTGGTACTCGACGCGCACAATTACGGCCGCTACGGACTCGGCACATTTTCCGATGTGACGTGGCATGGCAATATCATCGGCTCTTCAGCTGTGCCTGTATCCACGTTCGCCGATTTCTGGACAAAAATGGCGAGCACGTTCAAGGGAAACCCTGCCGTTTTCGGGTACGATCTCTCCAACGAACCCCACGATATGGGCGCGTACTCGTGGCAGGCAGCTGCGCAAGCTGCAGTAAATGGCATCCGCTCGATAGATACCACGACGACCATCATCGTCGAAGGCGATTGCTGGTCGGGTGCGTGGACCTGGGGCTCGTGCAATGGCAATCTCACCATCAATGACTCTTCAAACAAGATCATCTACGAGGCGCACCAATATTTCGACGGCAACGGCTCGGGCTCGTATGCAAACGGGTATGACACCTCGAGTCAGAGCGTCGGTACGGCGCGCGTGATGCCCTTCATCAATTGGCTGCAGCAGCACAACTATCGCGGATACCTTGGCGAATACGGCGTACCCAAGAGCGATTCGCGCTGGTTCCCGGTGCTCGATGATTTCCTGGCAACACTAAGGCAGTACAACATCCCGGGCACCGTCTGGGCCGGAGGGCCGTGGTGGGGCAACTACATTCTTTCAGTAGAATCCTCTGGCGGTGTCGACAGCCCCGTGATGAGCACCTTGGCAAAGTATCCGAGCACGAGCACTGCCACCTCCTCTCCTCCCGCGCCCATCCCCACCACGTTCGGGATCGGCACTCGCGTCAAGACCACTGCCAATCTCAACGTCCGCAGCAAGCCTCATACCAGGAGCGGCAAGATCCTATGCACCCAGCCAAACGGTGCAACTGGCACCATTGTGGGAGGTCCCACATCAGCCCAAGGCTACACGTGGTGGCAGGTCAATTTCGACACGGGCTGCGACGGCTGGAGCGTGCAATCGTACTTAAGTGTAGTGCTCGCCGTAGCCCCGCCTTCACCAGTCGCCGAGCTTGAATCCCAGCTGTCCAGTCTCTTGGCACAACTCACCGCGCTAAAAGAGCGCCTCACGGCCGCAGCGGGCGCGGTACGGTAAAATAATGCAGTGAAGAAGAGCAAAGAAACGTGGACGTACAAGAATACATCGCTGCTTATTGTCAGCCTCGCTGTCCTCTTTTTTGTCGCCGACACAGATGTGGCGCACTCCTTGATCAGGGCAATAGGCAGCTACGGCTACTGGGGTGCGAGTATTGCTGGCGTATTCTCGGTTTCGACGTTTACCGTCGCGCCGGCTTTGGTAATTCTTTTTCATCTCGCGCAGGAATTCAACCCCGTTTTGGTAGCGCTTTGCGCAGGGATCGGCGCAACCATCAGCGATTTGCTGATATTTCGTTTCCTCAAAGACGGTGTCTTTGAAGAGTTAAAACCGCTCTATCGTGAATACGGCGGCTCGCACATATCCACCCTGTTTAGAACACGGCACTTTGCGTGGCTTGCGCCGGTCGTCGGAGCTCTCATTATCGCATCACCCTTGCCCGACGAGATCGGCGTAGCTCTGATGGGACTTTCTCGTATAAAAACGTGGCAATTTGTAGGACTGTCCTTCGCACTGAACGCCGTAGGAATCCTTGCCGTTGTACTCCTGGCCCGGAGTATATAAGCTTCGGTTATACTGTACGCATGAGCCTCAAGTACCTCGCCACCGTCTTTATCCTTTGCGCCCTTGTGGTCGGCGCCTTTTTTCTTCTACAACAGTACATCTCTCCGCAGGGCGGCGAGCCAATTCCCTCGGGAGACCAGCAGTATTCAAATGAGGAGTACGGCCTCTCATTCACGTATCCCGAGGAGTATGTGCTTTTAGTGAGCTGGACACTCCGGGGAGCGCGATGCGTAAGCATCACGTGATCACCTTGATGCGCAAAGAGGATTTGCCTTTGCCGGAAGGGGGAGAGGGACCGTCCGCGATCACTATTGACGTGTATCAAAATGATCTCGACCATCTGGGGGCGGAAGCCTGGGCGCGCAATACAAGCTCATCCAATTTCAAGCTTGGCGACGGGCGATTTTCATCTACGACCGTGAGTGACCTGCCAGCACTTTCATATCTGTGGTCGGGCTTGTATGAGGGAACGACGATAGTGGTGGCCCAACCGAAATGGATCTACGCCTTTAGCGTAACCTACCTAGAAATGGGCGCTTCCATCGTGCAGGATTTTGTGACTGTTCGGGATAGCGTGCGCATTGCGCAGTAGCTGTCGCAATTTTTTGATGTTGGTGCTTTTGCGGGCCCCGAGCTCACCTTGATTTCATTCGTTTTACGATATATTTATTAACGGGACGTTAATCCTGTGTGGAGCTTATCGCAAGTAAGTGGCGTATTCCGTCACCGAAGCATAGGTAGTCTTGAGGAGCCCTGCGGGGCTTTTCTGATATGTAGGAGCGCACAGAAGCTCGTCGTGGGGGCATGAAATCAAAAGTTGGACGAGACAAAAGAAGCTGGAGTTGATACAGCTTGCTCGTTCTTGAATAGCAGATGGCACCCGACACCATTGTCCTCATGTGCGCATCCTAACACCTAAAAAATGATGCGAACGAGTTATACTCTTGCATTTTGCAAAGACTGGAACGCGGTTTATAATCTCCGTATGGCAAAGAAGGCAAAGAAGATGACTTTGGAGACGCTCGCCACCCATATCGACGGCCGTTTTGAAAAGATTGAGACCCTTATGGAACGAGGTTTTTCCGCAGTAGCAGAAGACATCGGTGATATCAAGCACGGCATCACGAAGCTCGCTACAAAAGAAGGGGTTGTGGTCGTCCACGAACAGGTCAATTCAATTGAAAGCCAACTCCGTGGTATGAAGTATATAAAGCTCGAGGGTCGCATCGCCGACGTGGAAGAAAAACTTTTCGGCAAAGTCCGCGCCTAACCTGATCGGACTCTCTAGAGACAGACTGATATCGTTTCCCCGTTAGTGTCAAAAAACACCCTTAATCCGAAGATGCCCCATCCCCATCGTTTTCGATATCTGTCTGCCGCAAGCCGCTGGGGGTTTTGGAAAGTGAATGGACTGCTTGATGTGATGGCAATCCTGTGTTATGGATTGGCTAGGCAAACCTGCCTAAAGCTTGCGAGAGGAAGCTACCATGCAGGCAGTAGTCGGAACCATCGTGCTCATCATTTTGTGCCTCGGTGCGGTCTTTCTTAACCTCCGATGGAAGGGCGTCATGGCAAAGATTTGGCGGCTTCCGGGCGATTTTGGCATCGCGATTGTCGCAGGCTATGGCTGCCTGGCAATCCTCGGAGGTACCCTGTGGGGCATCTCGTGGATTGGAATCAAGCTGCACGAAATCCTCCCGTGGCTTGTTGGTGCGGTGCTGTATCCATGGCACTGGATATTTTAGTCGAGTTTGCCGTCGGTGGACTCCGCGCTTGCTTTTGCGCGGAGTCGTCCCTTTTTTATGAGGGGCCAGTACATCATCAACCCTGATGCGCTAGAGGAGTGCGGGTAGCAGCTTGGTTTTTGAGCTGTACAATGCATCTATGGAAAAGTTTAATGTTTTTGCGCTCGCGAACACGTTGGCAATAATTGATCTCATTTTGCACCCGCTGTTCCATTTGTGGATCTCTATATCTCCTCAATCGTACGAATGGCTTATGCATATTTTCGTTGCAGGTTTGCAGCTTCAGGTCACGGAATTCGATTCCAGCTTTAGTCACATCGTATCCGGAACAATAGTTGAGGCGGCCGCTTTTTGGGGTCTCGGCGCGGCGATTGCTCTGATTTATAACCGTCTCATAAAGCAAAAGTGAAGAGGAAATTCGAAGTATGATCGCTTACCGTGTTCTTGAGAAATGTCGAAATGTTAGCCAGCCTGAACGATTTTAGTGTCTTCTAAATCTCACAATGAACAAAACGCGACTTGAAAACCTGACCGACGGCGTGTTTGCGATCGTCATGACGCTGCTTGTCATTGAGATCAAAGTGCCCGAAGTGCATGGGCCTCTCGTGGAAGCGCTCGCCGATCTCACGCCGCTTTTCATCAGCTATTTTCTAAGCTTTGCGGTACTCTCGGCATTCTGGCTCTCTCATCATGGCCTTTTTCACCTCTTCATCCGTACGATCAATCGGCCACTCATTCAGCTCAACATCCTCTATCTTTCCTTCATATCGCTGATCCCATTTTCAGCGCATCTTCTCGGCTCGCATCCCCACGAGCAATTCGCGGTGATGTGGTATGGCGCAAATATTCTACTCGCGGGCCTTGGAGCCGTGGGTCTTTTTTGCTATGCCATCCAGTGCCGCGAGATCGAAAATGTCGACTTCAGCAAACGCATGATGCGACAAGCAGCAGTACGCTACACGCTTTACCCCACGATGGCGGTGCTAGGGATTGCCGCGTCATTCGTCTCAATCCCGGCCGCTATTATTCTCTATCTCGTGCCTGTCATTATCAACGCGATCCCCGGAAGCCTCAATTTTCTCGAGAAGCTCCTGCGTTTCCGCATTCCCGAATGAAGCCGCCGCGCCGCTTTACAAAAACGGAACATATATGGCATGATGGGGGCATATGATGAAATACATAACGGGGCTCGTGATATTAATCGTTGTTATTGGTGGCGGATACTATCTTCTGCAAGGTCAAAAAGGTGCTGAAATGACGCCGCCTACAGATGAAAACACTCCCGCAATGGGCATGGCGACCTCTACATATGCCACTTCTACCTTCTCAATCGTCTACCCAGCTGACTACACGGTGGACGAATCCTACGTGTATGACCAGGTAAATCCCAAGAAACCGATCAGCGGCGTGAAATTTACCATTCCCATGACGATGGCGACCGGCACCAATCTCGCGAGCGACACCTACACGGCGGTTGAGTGGCTACCGAATGCCAAGAGCTGTACGGGCGACATTTACCTTGCGGCGAATGTGAAGTCGGAGTCACTGGTAGACGCCAACGGTGTCACGTATTCTGTCGCGACCAGCTCGGGCGCTGCGGCAGGTAATCTCTATGAAGAAGCGGTCTACGCGCTCCCGGGTAGCTCACCGTGCACCGCCGTGCGTTACTACATCCACTCTTCGGATATCCATAATTATGAGCCGGGTGCCGTGCAGGAGTTCAACCGCGCTGCACTCGTTGCCGCGTTCGATACCATTCGCCAATCAATGACCGTGGGCCCCGCAGCTCCCGCCGCGCCCGCTGCGATGCCGGACACTACGACCCCATAGCATCGAAGGTACGTACATGAACGCTCGGTACATTGGGGGCGGCAAAGCGCTCATGGTGCTCGCGGCTGCCCTCTGGTACTTCGTGCCCCCAGCCCCACCTCCTCGATCCGCAACTACCCGTCTCAAGGCACCGACATCGTTGCTTTCGGCCGCCAGGAATTTATGTTCGATCAAGTGCATCCCAACGATGCAGGATATGCCAAAATCGCCACCAAAATGTATCCAATCCTCGCGCCGCTCCTGAAATGATTCCTAAAAGGGGGAATGTATGCAATGATGAACCCATATGGATCTCACTAAAGTACCGAAACAATTTTGCGAGAATATTTCCGTCGCCTTTTCACAGGAGTTTTACGTAATGGCGATGTTGACGGGCGAAAACGGCATTGCCTACGCGCTCTCTCCCCAACACATGAAGCGCCTTGCGCAGTACCTTGCCCACCAAATAGCGGATTATGAAAAGCAGTTCGGCGAGATCAAGGCCGAGTGGAAGCCGGGCATCCAGAGCCCTATCCAGACAAAGGATGTGATGGGAGGTGGCGCCAAGCAATAATCGCGAGCACCGTCAATTCCGCAACGGCGGGATCTGTGAGAATATAGACGTATGGCAGATAAGGAATATCGGTTCGTTCCACACGTAGGGGTCGCCAAGGCCACCAGTGATCTGAATGTCCGAAAGGGTGCCCCTACCACGAAGTCCGTCCCCATTGCGCGGCTCGCTCAAGCGCCGACCACACTCTCATATATCGGCTATGTAAATGATGGTGAGGTGATAGGCAACACCGGAAAGTGGTTCGTCACCCCGGAAGGTGATTTCTTTTGGTCAGGTGCGGTGTCTACGGAAGGCAACATACTTGCGCCGAGCACCGACCGCTGTTTGTCGAAGCCGCTCGACCAGCTCATATGCACCCAGCGGTTTGGTGAGCGACCGGCATACTACGCGCCGATCGGATCCCCTGGCGGGCACAATGGCATGGACTTTCGCACGCGGCAGGTTTCCGGCAGCTGGACCGTGCCTGTTTACGCAGCGCTTGAAGGCACGGTCGCCGAAGCCACCGAGAATACGGTAAGCGGCAGATTCATCCGCATCGATCACCCCAATGGATTCCAGACCGTGTACCTCCACCTCTCCGAAGTCAAGGTGAAGCAAGGCGACACTGTGAAGACGGGGCAGCAAATCGCGGTTTCCGGTAATTCCGGCTCCGCCGCTGAAGCGCCGCGCTTGCACTTCGGCTACCGCCCGCAAAAATTCGATCAGGCGAGCGGCTTCATGGGCTTCGTAGACCCCGCTCCGTATTTTCTCGACCCCGTCCACTACGTGACGTAGCATGTGGTCCTAGGCGTAATGGTATGCACCTGAATATCCCGCACAAGTTCTCCCGCGAGGAGGCGCTCGAGCGCGTGAAAAAAGTCCTCGTGGACGCCAGGCCACAACTCACAGGCAAGGCAACGATAGAAGAGGAGCGCTGGGAAAGCGACATCCTGCACTTCGCCTTTACCACGGAGGGGCAGCATATAAGTGGACAGCTCAAGGTGAAGGACAAGGAATTCGAGCTCGACGCAAAGCTACCACTCATGTTGCGGATGTTTGAGGGCAAAATAGAAAAAATGATCGCAGCCCAGGCTACACAGATATTGGGTTAGTAGGGCAAGGGGGGAGTATTATGGCGGCATGGGTGCTAGGGAGACGTACAAATTGCGCTCCAAGGTAGTGATCTGGCCCGTAGATCAGGGCGCGTGGCATTTTGTGCACCTGGATGCAAAAAAGTCGGAGGAGATAAAAAGGAAGCATGGTATGGTAAAAAGAGGATTCGGCTCGATTCCCGTGATGGCGACCATAGGCCAGACCACCTGGCAAACCTCCATCTTCCCCGACAAACGATCCGGCACTTACCTCCTGCCCCTCAAAGTCAAAGTCCGTCAAGCCGAAGGCATTGCCGCGGATGACACGGTCTCATTCTTCATCACCATCCGGGACCAGGGGAAGATGGAAAAATGATTGCGGAGCAGGCTGGGCGGGTGTTGAGGTGGGGTATAATCCACGTGTTTCTCAGGAAAATAAATATGACACTCGTAAAACTTATTTTGAAGGCTATGCAAGACGCCGGAGGCCCACTTGCTCAGGGAGAAATTCTTGAGCGGGTTCTTACGAATCCCGAAAGCGAGCGATGCGAAGAACTGTCTCGCGTCAAAGTGCCCTTGTCTGCCGTGGCGAGACAGCTCACTAAATACTCAGGTGGATCGAGCCCGCTGTTTCAAAAAGTGGGCCCGCGTCGGTATCAAATTCTTTCGAGCGATATACCTCCCGAGACGCAAGTCATGGAGTCGGAGCTGCATCCCATTTTAGTAAGCTACGCCAATGCCCGCTTCAATGTTTATTGCAAAACAATCAACGCATTGAAAGTACAGAAGCGAAGAAATAATCAAATCAACAAATGGTCAAACCCAGATATTGTCGGAGTCAGTCCTGAAATCCTAAATCTTGGAGAAATTTTCCAAAATGAGGTGCGGAAGCTTGGTATATTTTCTACAAAGGTACTGCAATTTTATAGTTTTGAGTTGAAATCGTCAATACACAAAAGTAATCTCACAGAATCATATTTCCAAGCTGTTTCCAATTCGAGTTGGGCCAACTTTGGCTACCTTGTCGTGGGAGATATGAGCATGGACAAAGACTTTTTAGCAAATCTCTTTCGCCTGAACCATGGCTACGGTATTGGGGTAATCCACCTCAACTATAAAGATCCAACGCGTAGCGAAATCATCGTCTCAGCCAGAGAGCGAGAAGTGGCAGACATAAATTTTATGAATTTTCTTACAGAATCGAATGTGGACTTCAAAGATTTTGTTGAAGAGGCTCAAAAGATTGTAAGCAGTGGAGATATCGACCAAAGCTTTTTCGACGTGTAAAATATGAAGAAAGAATATCTACTCATTGGCAGTAATAATTTCTGAGACGCGACGCATGCCAACAAGCACGACGCAAAAACAGAAGCAAAAATATTGTTGCGGTGGAAGGCAGGAGGCAATCAAGGAAATACGTTCACTGATGTTGAACAATTCCTCAGGGAGGCAAATGAGTCCAGATTACCGGATACAGTTTTCATGGCAATTTGCGATGGTGAATTTTATGAGGGAAAGGGACCCTCAGGGTTAACTCGACTGCAGGAGCTTAAGGACATCGCCAACCGGCGCAATGTGTTTGCGATTTCGATTGATGAGCTCGACGATTTCCTTGTAAAGATCTGTACAAAGAAATAGGTGGGGTATCAGTGTCGGGGGTATCGATGGCGGGTGGCATTTATTCGGGAAGGAGTATACTGGGGTCATTAGTAGCTTTCTTTATTTTTATGCATACAGATCCAAACAAATCAGGGCTGGTGGGTGCGATCATGCTCGGTGGGTTGCATGTCGTGTGGTCATTATTCATAGGCTTAGGCTGGGCGCAATGGCTCCTCGATTTTTCCATGTGGGCGCACATGGCCCGCTTTCCGGTCGCCCTCGGCCCGTTTGACATGGTAGCGGCAGCGACGGTCATCGTGGTTGCCGCAATCCTCGGCTACTGCGCCCTGTACATCTTGGCGACGGTGTGGAACAAGGTACACGGCACCTAAAATCCCTTCCGCCGCGCTGCGCCTGCTTAGGGGCCGTTCACGAATAACCTCCCAGTTATTTGGGATTACGACCCCTTGTGCCGCGTTCATATCATTAGGAAGTTATCGATGAACGCGGCCTTTTGAAAATATTGGTGCGGCAGGTATACTGCCTGCCATAAGTTTTTTATGGCAAGGATCATCATAACGCTTGGAGTGTTGGTCGCATTGGTCGGTGGGGGACTTTGGTATTTTTCCGGTCGCGACGAAGGAGCGGCCGCAATCGAGGGGGAGGCCGCCCAGCAGGCAGCCGAGATGATGGCGTCGCTTAATCCAAATAGCGCGAGTGTACCGCCGACGGGGGAGGGCGCGACCGTTGTACCTGTGGAGGAGGCACCAGCCCCGATTACCAAAAATAATACTCAAAAAATTATGCACGCTACATTGCACACCAATAAGGGGGACATTACGATCGAATTTTTCGATGCGCAGGCGCCGAATACGGTCGCGAATTTCGTCAAACTCGCCGGGAGCGGTTTCTACAATGGCACCAAATTCCACCGTGTCATCAAGGGATTCATGATCCAAGGTGGCGATCCACTCACCAAAGACGACGCACAGATGGCGCGCTGGGGGACCGGCGGCCCAGGATATGCATTCAACGATGAGATATATGCGGGCAATAAAAATGATGTTGGCACCATTGCCATGGCCAATGCGGGCACCAACACCAACGGCAGTCAATTCTTCATCAACACGGCGCTCAACATTTCCCTTAATGACAAGCACACCGTCTTCGGCCGCGTCACGAGTGGCATGGATGTGGTGAGCGCGATCGAAAATACGAAAACAGGTGAAGCCGATAGACCGCTTGAGCCAATCAGTATCACCAGCATCTCGCTCAAGTAGCGACCTGCTTTCGCGGCCGGTGTGACAGCGGTGGGTATGGTAGTATTTCCCCATGGATTCAATCGCGGTTTACTTGGGTACCATCCTCGCGTTCCTCCTACAGCTCCTCACCCTGTTGGTCAATTTCCTCATTTCGGTACTCAAACTCATCCTTAACTTTGCACAATCGATCGTCGGCATAGCCCGCTGACCTGCTTGACTAGCGTCTGGTAATCAAGCACAGTATCTGCGGCGTGTGTATTTGCACGCGGCTTAGAAAGGAGGTAGCTATGGCTACCAAAACCCGTTCATCGACACTGCCCGAGGGGATCCGCATCCTCGGCAAAGCTCTGGTGACGCTCGCCGCCATGATTGTCATTGCGGGGATTTGGCGTCTCGTGTACGGCCCCGAACCTTCAGGCGTGGACGATGTGCTTCATGGCTTCGGTGCCATCCTGATCGCTCTGGCGTTTTACAGCACGGTCAACGACATCAAGCGTTTCCCTGTCGCCGCGGCTTTTGGTCTGGCGGTGGCGGTCCTTGCAACCTACTGGGCCGTCGGTGTCTATCTCCTCCCGAAGATCCTTAGCGCGCTCCCGTTCATGTTCGGCATTATCTGCGCGACATTCGCGGTGCGGTGGACGAGGAGCTCGGTTCACACCACCTGACGCGGCCGGCATGTTCTGGTACGCGAAGAGGACGGCACCAACCACTGGTGCCGTCCTTCTGCTATGGATTGTGTTCGTGCGAATACCTACTCGCTATACTTGGACGTATGGCTATCACGTATGATTTGAAGCGGAGTCTGCGTGCACGCAGGGTGCGGATCTCGGTGTATCCGGATTCTCGAGTAGTAGTGACGATACCGCGATTGTTCAGCGTACGCTCTGCCGAGAGGTTCTTGGCCAAACAAGCGCGGTGGATCGAGCACTCGCTCGCCCAAACGAGGGGCAAGAAAGTCATACCGCTCGCACGTGCGGACATTCCGGTTTTGAAAAAGCGCGCGGCAGCCTTGGCGGCCGCGCGCTGCACGTATTTTGCCAAGATGTATGGAGTGCGATTCAAGAAAATTTCAATATGCGCGCAGAAAAGCCGGTGGGGCAGCTGTTCCCGAAGCGGCGCTTTGAGCTTCAATTACAAAATTGCCGCACTGCCGGAGCATATCGCCGATTACATCATCGTGCACGAGTTATGCCACTTGAGCGAAATGAACCACTCCAAAAAATTCTGGCACCTCGTGGCGCGCGAGGTGCCGGAGCATCGCGCAATCAGGAAAGAATTGCGCAATACTGTCATCATGTTTCGGTGATAAAGGGCGGAAGGCATATATGCTACTATGCATACATGAATAAACGAATGTTGACAGACAAGAAAAAGCTCTTGCGGCAGGAGGATCATCTGACGCGCCCGCCGCGATTGGAAGGCAAAGCGAAGAATGCGGGACTTGAGCCAGTGCGCAAGAAAAAGAAATCGCACTCCAAGACTGAAAAAAAGGCGAAATGATATTGCACGATCGGGCAGATGCTGGCAAGCGCCTTGCGAAGGCGCTTGCCGTCTATCGCGCTACAAACGCGGTCGTTCTTGCGCTACCGCGCGGAGGCGTGGTGGTCGGAGCGGTAATTGCCAGCACGCTGGGGCTTCCGCTTGATATCATAGCGGTACGCAAGATTGGCCATCCAAACAATGAAGAATATGCAATCGGCGCGGTGAATGCTGAAGGAACACTGCTGTGGGACGAGGCCGCGCGCGGAGTGGACGAAGTGTGGTTGCAGGAAGAGGCCGCTCGGCAGCAGCGGGAGGCGCAGCGCCGCGCGATCCTGTATCGCGGAGCGCGGGCGCCGCTTGATCTTGCCGGGAAGATTGCAATCATCGTAGACGACGGCATTGCAACTGGTCTTACGATGCGACTTGCGATCGCGTCGGTGAAGGCGCAAAATCCCGCGCGTGTTGTCGTTGCGGTTCCCGTTGCTCCGTCGGATTCAGTACACGCGATAAGTAATGAAGTCGATGAAACCATCGTGCTCGCTCCGGCCGACGAATTTCTCGGCGCGGTCGGCGCTCATTATGATAGGTTCGAGCAGGTGGATGATGATGAGGTTGTCCGGCTCATGGATGCAGCATCACCGATCGCATATTCCGAAAGGCACGAGAAGGGGAAATAGCCGAGCCGAGTATTTTCAGAAATTCCTCGAACTATTATGGTGCAAAACAAATCCTCCACGCGCGCAGGGGCGTGGAGGATCGAGGCGGACCGCGGGGCGGTCAGATAGGCTGTACGTCGGGTACTGCGGATCCCCGGGCTTGTGGGAAATTGCGCGGTGCTCGCAGAAGCAATGTCCTGAACAACCAATCGGCGAACGGGAACACGACATTGTAGTTTTTCCACATGTATTGGTGGTGCAAGAGGTGGTGAGCATTGAGCCAGCGAAATATTCGTCTCCCCTCGATCCACCGATCCATCGGGGCGTGGAAGCACCAGTGCAGTCGTTCGTACACCCCGTAGTATCCCGCGAAGGTAAAGAGAGCCGTCCAAAAGATGGTCCACCCTTCGGCGTCGCCGATGAAGTGACCGACTAGACTTGCGACTGGCACGACCGGAATCATTCCGACCACCACCAATGCCGGACCATTCCACCACGTCATGGGGATTTGTGTATCCCCACACGAGTCGAGTAAGTGGTAAGACGCATCAGCTTTGTATCTCACGTGGTGAACCAGGGCATGTTTCCTGTACGGATAGTCGAACCATCGTCTCCGTGTGTGCATCAGGTGCTTGTGCAGATTCCACTCTGCTATCGAGGCGTACAGTATGCCGAACGCCAGGGTCGAAAAGATCGTCAGAGCAATCGACATATCGTTCCCCCTCTTCCAGACAGTTCAGTTGCTCACACTAGTATAGCAAAATAAAAACAGGCTCAGCCAATTAATCGGCGGACTATGCCAAAGCTAACGCACGTAAAAATGATGCAAGCTCTGCGTCTTTGAGCGCGCGGTGTTCGCCCAGCTTTAGCCCGGCGAGTTTGATATTCATGATGCGTATGCGCTCCAAATCGGCAGTGACGTAGCCTAAGCTCGCGCACATGCGGCGGATTTGATGCTTCTTGCCTTCGGTGAGCGTGATGGAGAATTTTTTCTCGCCTAAAATTTTCACTGTGCAGGGTTTGGTCGTATATCCTTCGATATTCACACCTTTTTCCATACGTTCTCTGAAATTCGCGGCAAGCGTTTCTTTGACGGTCACGACATATTCTTTTTCGTGCTCGTATTCGGGATTCAGTAGCTTGTCAGTGATGCGGCCGTCGTCGGTAAGGATGATGAGGCCGTGTGAATCCTTATCGAGTCGGCCCACCGGAAAGACGCCCACTAGCGAAGTAGCCTGCCGTATCTCTTTTTCGCCGAGCTGTGGCGAGTGCGTGATGATGCCGCGCGATTTGTTATAAGCGAAGTAGCGCATATTCTTGGCGCGGAAATGCACATCCACTTTGTCGGCCTCGGCAACGATGTCGCCGAGCTTGGCTTTGCGACCATTGATGAGCACTTTACCCGCCGAAATCAGTGTGTCCGCCTCGCGGCGCGTGCAGTAATTCTTGTGCGCGAGGTACTTATTGATGCGCATGGGAAATATGGCGGTGTCGGTGGTCATACAGCATTGCCTGCGACGTACCCGGTGGTCCAACATAATTGTAGCGAATAGCCGCCCGAGGGCCGACTGATATGCAGCACGTCGCCGATGAGATAGAGGTTGGAAATGATGCGCGAGCGCATCGTACGTGTATCCACCTCTTCCAGTATGACGCCGCCATCAGAGACGACCGCGCGATCGAATCCCATGAGACCGATGATGTCGGCTTGCATAGCCTTTAGGAGGTGAACGAGTCGCCGACGATCTTCTTTTGGAAAACTGTGCGCCTTGGTATCAGTTCCCACTTTCATCAGTGCGAGTACAGCGTTGGCCACTCCGCGCGGCACGATCTCGGGGAGCACATTAATCAATTGCCTATTCTTGCCAGCGTCGATCGCCGCAAGTATCTTCTTGTCCAGCGCGGGAAAATCCATTTCGGGGAAAAGGTCTATAGCACAGGTGACGTCGCCAGCAAGCAGAAGGTCGCCCACCTGTGCCGCGCTGTTGAGTATCATTGGGCCAGAGAGCCCGAAGTGAGTGAAGAGGAGCGGTCCTGCTTTTGAGAATGCACGTTTTCCCTCACAGAAAAAGATGATCTTCACGTTTTCAATGGTCGTTCCTGCCAATTTTTTGACCCATGCATCGCTCATCTTGAGCGGCACGATGGAGGGAGAGGCCGGGCGCACCGTGTGTCCCATCTCCGCGAGCCAGCGGAAGCCGTCGCCCGTCGAGCCCGTTTCGGGATGGGACATGCCGCCCGTTGCGATTATGAACGAATCCGCCGTGTAAGTGCCGCCATTGTAAACCGCTGCCATGATACGGCCACTTTTGGCGCGGAGTGCGCTCACGGCCGTTCTCGTTCGGACAGCAACACCGGCATCCTGAAGATATTTTTCAAGCGTTTTGGTGACGTCGGTTGCCCGGTGTGTAGCAGGAAATGCGCGCTTGCGTGCCTCGACCACCAGCGGCAGGCCGCGCGTGGTAAAAAGATCGAAAGTATCCTGCACACTGAATTGCGAGAGCGGGGAGTGGAGGAATTTCTCTCCCGAGCCGTAGTGTTTGAGGAATGCACGCTTATCGAACTCGGCATTGGTGATGTTGCATCTACCACCGCCCGTGATGTCGAGCTTTTTGCCGAGCTTGGTATTTTTCTCCAGAAGCACGACGGATTTTCCGCGCTCTGCAGCCCGCAGCGCGGCCATCATGCCCGCCGGCCCCCCACCGATGACGGCGACGTCATAGTGATCTGCAGCCTTCATTCCCACTGTATAACAGCATTCGCGATTACTTGCGAATAGTTCTGGAGTGGTAGGACTTATGGAAATTGATGCAGTTCTAGGAGCACAAACAAAATAGAGTGGAGTGTACTATTCGTACACTGAGCGAAATTTTGTGCAGTGCGACAACGAAATGCGCGATTTCCGTAAGTCCTCACAAGTGATAGCATGCGAATATGTTGGTAGACGAAATAACAATACGGTTGCGCGGCGGCAACGGCGGCAAGGGTGCCGTGGCTTTTCAAAAGGTGAAACTTATGCAAGGCCCTACCGGCGCTGACGGCGGCCGGGGCGGCAATGTCTACCTCGAAGGCGTGACCGATATCGGGGCTCTGATGAACTATGCGAGCCGCAAGGAAATGCATGCCGAAGACGGCAAGAATGGTCGCGGACAATTCATCGACGGCCGCGCGGGAGAAGATCTGGTGCTGAAAATCCCAACGGGCACGACCATCACCAATCTTGATACTGGCTATGTGAAGGAAATTACGCGGGCGGGGGAGCGCATCCTCGCAGCAGGCGGAGGCGAGAGTGGCCGCGGCAATTTCAAATTTCGCTCCTCCATCAATACCACACCAATGGAATCCGAAGAGGGGAAAGTGGGCGACGTGGCGAATTTTCGTCTCGAGCTCCGCCTCATCGCCGACGTAGGGCTCGTCGGCTTGCCCAATGCTGGCAAATCGAGCTTGCTCAATGAGCTTACTGCTGCCAAGAGCCGCGTGGCCAATTACGCCTTCACCACGCTTGAGCCCAATTTGGGCGCATACTATGGGCTTATCATCGCCGACATCCCCGGCCTCATCGAAGGCGCCTCGGGAGGCAAGGGCCTCGGCGTAAAATTTCTCAAGCACATCGAACGTACCAAAGTACTCTTCCATCTTCTATCCGCCGAGTCCGACGACCCCGCAAGAGATTACAAAATCATTCGTGACGAGCTGGATAAATACAATCCCGAACTAACGAAAAAAACCGAGCTCGTTTTCCTCACCAAGACCGACGCAGTATCTGCGAAAGAATTGAAAGAAAAATTAGCGAAGCTTAAGAAAATAAAAATCAAAGCAACGCCGGTTTCTATTCTCGACGCAGAAAGTTTGAACGCGGTAAAAAAGATACTCAATAAAATCGCGAGCGAAGCTTGACAGGAATATAGCGATTTTGCTATACTGCTCGCAGCCGATAGGAGTGTATTATTAGGCTATGCAAAAGCAGTTGCAGACGATTGTTCTAAGAGGGGTAAAGAGCTATATCGCTGAAATCTCTGAAGCAGATCGCGGTAGGATTTATCGGAATATAGAAGCGTTGGCACTCGGTAACCTAGAGGGACTGCGTACGAAACAGTTGCGAGGGCCGATACACGAATTGATCAGAGGCAATCATCGCCTGACATATTTCAAGTTGAATGACAGACTCTACTTGGTCCGAGGATTCCGCAAGAAGAGTGCGAAGACCCCGAAGCAAGAAATTGAGTATGCCGAGGACATATTAATGAGGATCAGAGAATCATAAAAAATAGCTTATGAAAAAAATCAAAATTACGAAGAAAGATCTCAAATTCTACATGCTTGCCGAGGTGTTTAAGGACAGGAACACCAAAGAGTTTCAAAGAGGGTACCGAGAAGAATCGGGTCGCATCGCGCTTGCCCAAAAAATCCGAGAGACTCGGGAGAAAAAGCACCTGACGCAAAAGGCGGTCGCACACAAAGCATTGATGCCGCAATCGGTGATCGCCCGCCTCGAAAGCGGTGATCATGGCGTCTCGCTCGACACCTTGAGTCGCGTCGCCCACGCGCTGGGGAAGCGGGTTGAGATCGTTTAGGTTTTAGAAAACGGTACCTGACACCTGACCCTTGATCAGTTCTATGAGGAGGCTCTTGTCACGATCTTGTATATTTTGTAAGAAAGGTATCCTGCTGCCAACAGCGCAAGAAGATCATTTAAATTGCCGCCGATAAATGCCACGGTAGGATTTTCAGCAGCATGCAGACCCATTGCTCCAAGAACAAAAGAAATAATCACAACAAATACATTTCGCAGAATAAAGGTACCTGCTACGAATACCACGATTGCCAATACTACACCTGAAGCTTTTTTCATACTTAAACGCTTTGAATACTTAATAAAAGAAAAACGATAAAAAGTACAACGCTCAGAATCGACACTAATTTAATCCACATGGGTAAAGAACGCAGCGGCGTGCCGTAATAACGAAAAGCAATAGCCAACAACACGTTGGCGAATGCGGTAGCAAGGGAGTGCGAAATTACCAAACTATATGCCGCATACCCTAAAAACAAGAGAGGCAATTATAGTAGTCCTAAATAATGTAAGGCCGTAGGCCTGCATTTCCTTGGGAGATTTCGACCTCAAGTCCATATCGGCTCACTGTACCATGTATTGTGTGTCGAATAGCCATGAATGTTGACAACCTCCTTGCAATCTGCTACCATTCATCTTGTCAGACATTCTCTATTGGTTTTTTGTCTTGGGATACCCAAGGCCGCCCGCTAGCTAGCACACGAGGCGTGAACCTTCCCGAGATAGTTCGACACTATTTTACCCCGGGCACTTTCTTAAAATTCTAGAAAGTGCCGGGCAAGCCGGTCAACTCCGGCATATACACTTATGACGCCAACATCATCCATTCCGGGTAGTTCCGGAGCCACGTTCGCAGGGCTCGGCATCGCGCCGAAGGTCTTGCATGTATTGGACACACTGAAATTCTCGGTGCCCACGCCCATTCAGCTTCGTGCCATTCCGCCCGCGATAGAAGGGAAGGACGTCATCGGCATCGCGCAGACGGGCACGGGCAAAACGCTCGCCTTCGGCGTCCCGATGCTCCAGCGCATTTTGGCGAGCGACGGTCGTGGTCTCATTCTCCTGCCCACGCGCGAGCTCGCGCTGCAGGTCGAAGAGACGCTTGCGCGTATCGGCCGGCCGCTTGGCCTTCGCACCGCCGTTTTCATAGGCGGCACCGCGATGGGCCCGCAGATCCGCGCGCTCGGTCGCGACCCTCACATCATCATCGCTACCCCTGGCCGCTTACTCGACCATCTCGCACAGGGAACCATCCGGCTCGGTAAGGTTTCGATACTTGTCCTCGACGAGGCCGACCGCATGCTCGACATGGGTTTTTGGCCGCAGGTCAAGAAAATTCTTGCGGCGGCGCCGACAGACCGTCAGACCATGCTTTTCTCTGCCACGCTTTCACGCGAGATCATGCAGGTAGTCACATCGCAGATGAAGACACCGCTGCAGATCGAGGTTGCGCCGTCGGGCACCACATCGGAAAAAGTGAGCCAAGAATTTTTTATAGTACGCAAGGACGAAAAATTGCGTTTGCTCGAAAAGGTCCTCGGCGACTACAACGGCTCGACGCTCGTCTTTTCCCGCACCAAGCACGGCGCGAAGAAGGTCATGCGGGCAATACACGCCATGGGACACAAGGCGGCCGAGATACATGGTAATCGCTCGCTCGCACAGCGCAGGGATGCACTCGAAGGGTTCAAAAATGGGCGCTACCGAGTGCTGGTAGCCACCGATATAGCTTCCCGCGGTATCGATGTAAAGGATATCGAGCTCGTCATCAATTACGATTTGCCGATGGACAGCGCAGACTACGTACATCGCATCGGGCGCACCGCGCGCGCTGGTGCCGAGGGCCGCGCTATCTCGTTTGCCGAGCCGCAGCAGCGCCGCGAGATACGCGACATCGAACGTCTCATCAAAAAGACCGTGCCGGTGCGCCCGCTCCCCGCGCTTCCGCCATCGCGCGCGCTTTCCACCGCACCGTTTGACGAAGACCGCCCTCGCCGATTTGCCCCGCGACGCCCCGCTTCCTTCTCACACTCCCGTCCTCAATCTCGTCCTTCGTTTAGCCGCTCCAGCGGTCCGCGTCGCCCGCAGCGCAGCTTCTCGCGCGGGAGTCGCGTATGAAGTGGGCCGTTCGAGTAGCCGAGCCGCTCCGCACCGCCATCTCGGTGTGTGCTTGCGGCGGCAAATACATCAAAACGCGGAAAGATCAGCGGACCTGTTTGCGTTGCCTCAAGGAGGCCAAATAGGGGCAGCGAGGGTAGACGGTGGCGAACGAAGTGCTATTATGATTGACATATTAGTCAATGATTTTCATATGGCGACAAGAAAACAAACGATCGTGGCACGACGCAACATCAAAAAGGCGCAGGCAAAATGGAAGGGGATGACGCACCGGCAACGCGCGCTCGCACAGCCGCAAGGTCGTGCGCGCAAGTTGCCCGGCACGACCGGCAAAGGGCAATTTTATCGCATCGAAGTGCGACCGAAAGGCGATTTCGTCACCTTCCGCAATCAGGATGTCGGCAAGAAGGGCGGCTTGGAGCGCCTCGCGGGCAAGCGCCGGAGCGGCAGCTGGGATACCGTGTCGTGGCTCGTGAGCAAAAAAGATGCACACGTAAAGAGCGGACACCTGATGATCACTGACAAAAAGGCACGCACTGTTCTCAAAAGCATCCGCGGCCACATCGTGCATGTAAAGGGTGATGTATTCAAGGCGCATCCACGCAAAAATGTTCCGGAAGCAGCGAAGCCAACCCCCGCAATGCACCGCGCGCAAAAAGCAAATATCAAAAAAGCGCAGCGAAGACGATGGTGATAGTGTTTTGTTGGTCCAACAATCCACAAATTCCTGCAATGCGCTCGGCCTGTACGCGGTGCATACTGCTCTGATATGCGCACGACGGTATGGTACACATTGGGGTATTTCAAACAGCGCGCGCGGTCTACCTTCTCCTCGCTTTCCATACGCAATTATCGGCTGTATTTTATCGGGCAGGGAATTTCGATCTCCGGCACGTGGATGCAGACCGTCGCACAAGGCTGGCTCGTATTGCAGCTTACCGGCTCTGGCACGCAGGTAGGCTTCGTCGTTGCGCTTCAATTCTTACCGCTTCTCTTCATCACACCCTTCGGTGGAATGATAGCCGACTCGTTCCCAAAGCGTCGCACGCTCTTCATCACACAAGGGTTTTTTATCCTGCAGCAACTCACGCTCGGCATCATCGTCCTTACCGGTGTTGTAGAGATGTGGATGATCTACTATCTCGCGCTCACCTTTGGCCTCATAAATGCGGTAGACAATCCCACGCGGCAGGCCTTCGTCTCCGAACTCGTTGATCGCGACCATGTGAGGAACGCAATTGCACTGAACGCTACCGAGAACAATCTCGCACGCGCCGTCGGCCCATCTATCGGCGCCATCTTGATCGCGGGTATTGGCATCGGATTTTGTTTTATTGCCAATGCTTTCTCTACGCTCGCGGTCATCACTGCGCTTTTTATGCTCGATACGAAAAGGTTGCAACCGCATGCATCACCTGTGCGCCTGCATCCCCTAAAGCAGCTCTCCGAAGCCTGGCGCTATGTGAAGAAAACACCGCTCATTCGCAACACGCTCATCATGGCGGTGGTGATAGGCACGTTCGCGTACGAATTCCAGATTACGCTGCCGATCCTAGCCAAATTCGCTTTCGGCACCGATGCGGCAGCTTATTCACGCTTGTGGGTGGCTTTTGGGCTTGGGTCGGTAGTGGGAGGATTGGTGGCAGCAGGGCGCAAGCGAGTCGCTCCGCACACGCTGGTCGGCGCGGCGATTCTCTTCGGCTTCTCAATGCTTCTCGTTTCTTTGATGCCCACGCTCGACTGGGCGGTGGCTGGGATGCTCCTTGTGGGATTCTTCTCGATCAATTTCACCTCGCTCGCCAACACCAGCTTGCAGCTCAAAGCAGAGCCTGCGATGCGTGGGCGCGTTATGAGCCTTTGGACGATGGCGATGCTCGGCTCGACCCCCATAGGTGGCCCCATCGTGGGCGCTGTCGCCGAGCATTTTGGGGCGAGGTGGGGGATAGCGCTCGGTGGATTGGCCGCGCTCGTTGCTGGGGCATTCGCCGCACGGACACTTCTGAAGAACGATCGCTCCGAAGTAGTGCCAGAGAGCATCCGCACCGCCGATCTCGAGGCCGAAGGCCGCGAGGAAGCGAAGTTTAAGTGAGAGTTGCGTGCCTTGCGCAAAGGGCAGGGGGGTACTATTTCACCATTAGATAATAATCTCACTTTGAAGTATGTCTGAAATACTTGCCTTTTTTGTTGGTCTCCTGCAGGCAACACTCTCCCTCCTGGGCTTCGTCCAAGCCAACCCTACGCTTCCGCCAGAACAGCGCGATCAAGCCGTACAAGTCGCGCAGCAGGCGATTACCACTGCGACGAATGCGATCGCGTCTAATCGAAATTCGCAGGCACAGGGATTTTCAGCTTCCCCGAGTTCGGGACCAGCACCGCTGACCGTGACATTTTCCAACATTCCGACCAGTGCGGCTGAAGAAAATATACACTTCGGCGACGGGAAGGAAGCTTCTAATGGATTAAATGGTTGGCCTAGCAGTGGTGTTGTCCATACGTACACTGTACCAGGTACGTATACCGTCACCGTAATAAGTGGCATGTCTAATGGTGAAATAGGACGCCTTACCGTAACCGTTACCAGCGCAAACACTCAATCATTTATCTCCATCCCCGGCATGAGCAAATACACATATCGAGACTTGAGCTTTTCTTTCTGGTATCCGAGTACAGCCCAGTCGGGTTATTATTCCTCGAAAGAGCTCTCTTTCATGCCCTTTTTCGATAATTATTCTCTTGCCGCCGGTTTGTTCATCAAAGGGAAAGTTGGTGAAATTTTTTTCGTAATACAAGATGCACCCTCTCGCAGCATAACGGTTGGAGCGGGCGACACACTGTATCAAAGTGAACAAGAACCGAACTTGAAGCCAGTCAAGTATTATTTCGATACGGATACTCATACGTGGATGAAGGCGTATCCGTACGGAGCACCAAGTGGAACATCATCTGCGACAACGACTGCATACACGGGCGATAACACAATGGGCGGACTTCACATGTTCGCTGGACCTGAATATGGAACGTGGATTGTTCCAATTAGTGCGCAACGTTTTTTGGTGATTCACAGTGGCACTTCGTATTCGAAAGGCCAAAATACAGAATTAGGCAAACAGGCGTATGCGCTTGCAAAAACCATCCTCGCCACTGACCCATCTGTCGCCACGCCGGTCTCTGCTGCCGAGCAGATTAAAATCATCCAGGCGGAAAAGGATGCATACACGGTGCAATAAAATAAAAGAGGGCGGTGTGCTATAGTGGGCGGATATGAACGTGGTTACCATTCCCAAAAGAGCGTACGACGAGATCATCAAGCGTCAGACGCGTACCGAAGCTACCGTCAAGCATCTTGTACATGCGGTCAAGGAACTTTCGCAAGACGAGGAACTGCGGCCCGAAGTTGTCGCACGAATTGATCGTCATTCGCTAGCGATGGATGCTGGGAAAGGCAAGCGCCTCAAGACTGTAAGAGAAGTCCGGGCATACTTTCGCAGTCTATAATCTTCGATGGCCACACCTGCTCGCTACACGCTCGCAGTAGAGTCAGATGTCGAGCGTATCTTTACATCGCTCAAGCGTAAGAATCCGGACGTATTTCGAGACGTAGAGGCCGGCATCTTAAAGATTCTCCGCAGCCCCGAGCTTGGCAAGCCTCTGCGTAACGTCTTGCGCAATCGTCGTCGTCTCCACATCGCAGGCTCGTTCGTGCTGATTTACGAGATTACAGCGAACGAAGTTCGCCTCCTCGATTTTGACCATCACGATAAGATTTATAAAAAGCGCTAACCACCCTTTCCATTCCAGCCAGCGTACGCGGGGCAGTAAAATGGGGGATATGGTACAGTGCCGACATGGTAAACATTTCCATCCCGAAATCAAAAATCACCAAAGCAGCGGGGGTAGTTATCCTTCCCATCAAAGAGTATCAGCGCCTGCTTGCCGGACGCTTTCCCGATGTGTACCTCACGGGCAAAGAGGCGGAAGATCTCGACAAACTGGTGGAAGAGGGACTGCGTGAGCATCGCGCCGGAATGACTCGTAAACTTCGCTCCTTAGCAGATTTAGACTAACCATGCACATTTCTGAAAGAGAACAGCGTTTTGTTTTTGTATGTTGGTGATCACTCGATATATAAATAATTTTTACAGATGCCGGTTTTCTTGCGCGCCGTGGAAGATGCCCGTGATGATGAGTTCGGCGCGTGCGTCCGGAAGTTCGTACACGATGATGTAGGGAAGCCCCTTTACGACCCACTCAAATGTGCCGCGCGCCTTGCCGGGGTGTCCGAGGTTAGGAAAGCGCGCGAGGTATTCTGCAACAACGAGAATACGTTCGATGACTGAATCTGCTGCAGCCGAGTTATCTTTTGCGATCCACGCATAAATCCTATCGAGGTCGCTGCGCGCTTCCTCGTCGAGGATGACTTTCATGCACGACGTCGTGCGAAATATTCGCGCACTTCTTTCAATGTCAGGAATTTCCGATTGAGATTCTTTCGCCGCCTTTCCACTTCCACAACCTGTTCATCCGAGAGCTGATACGTTGCAACACCTTGTTCCTCCATATCCATAAGTACACGAGCGGCCGCTTCCTGGCGTTCTTCCGGCCATGCACCGACACGTTTGATAACTTCCTCGAGAACTTTGCTTGTCATTTTTTCATTGTATCACATTCGCATGGATTCGGTTCAAAACCGCACCCACTTGCATTCTTTTCCAATACGATGCATAGTGCGGGGATGAAAACATCCATTATTTCGGGGGTGGCTCTATTTAGCCTTTTAATAGCCCCTTTAGCTCTCGCCCAGACCTATTACCCGACATCCTACGGATGTGTGTCCGTGCCGGTCGGCATCTCGCTTGGCTCGCGCGGCAGCTCTGTACTGACGCTCCAGAACTTCCTCATTAGCCGCAACTATCCGGGTGGCGGCGCTTGGATGGCTACGAGCTACTTCGGCGCAGCCACGCAAGCGGCGGTGCGCAATTTTCAGCAGTCACAAAATCTTTTCCAGACAGGTATGGTGGATGCTACGACAGCCTCCGCGATCTCGCGCGTTTCGTGTCTACCTCTGGCCGGCCAGAGTGGTAGTGTTTTGGGCTCGGTATATACGACGCCCACGTATCCATACACGTACCCGACACCAACGCTCACGTATCCACAATACCCCACGTACCCGAATTATTATGGTAATGCCCCGGTCATCACATCACTCTCGCAGAATACCGGCATGCCTGGCAATGTGGTAATCATCTACGGCGTCGGTTTTGACACTTGGAACAACACGGTCAATTTCGGCGGGACTATGCTCTCGAATATTTCGTCGCCAAACGGTACGTCGCTCACATTTACCGTACCCTCCACGTACTATTCATACTCGCTTGCGGGTACTGCGGTACAACTCTCGGTCTCGGGCGGCCGTGGCACGAGCAACACACTCGGCTTCACCGTGTGGGGGACGCAGAATAATTGTGGCCTCTACGGGTATAATAACTGCGGCTGCAACAATTACTACCCCTATACCTACGGCTACAATAGCGCCGCTTCTTGTTTGCCGGCAAACACCGCAACGCCCGTCATCAACTACCTCTCACCGACTTCTGGCCCAGTCGGCACTACGGTCACCGTTTACGGCTCCGGATTTTCTACCGCGGGCAACACGGTACACTTCGGCACAGGCATTATCACAAATCTTAATTCCCATGACGGCCGCTCTGTTTCGTTCATCGTCCCGAATACCTTGACCGGTTTCGGCAGCCAGCCCATCACTTTCTCGACGTACCAGGTGTCCGTTACAAACAACGTGGGCATCACATCGGGCAGTGTGCCCTTCACCGTGACAGGCCTTATTTCTAGCGGCGCACCCGTCATCACGAGCGTGAATGGTCCGACCGCCCTCTCGACGGGAAGTAGCGGTCTTTGGACGGTCAACGTCAATACGGCGAGCAACACCTATCTCACGCTTTCTGTGAATTGGGGCGATCAAAATGTATACGGAGCGGCTTCCACGCAGCAAATGGCGTATGGCAGCGTACAACAAACAAACACTCTGACCCACACGTACTACCAGAGCGGCACATACACGATCGTTTTCACCATCTCAAACAGCGCGGGTCAGAATAATAGCTTCACGACCACCGTCGTTGTTTCCGGTACGCAGGGCAATCTTGCGCTTTCTTACCTCTCACCGCAAAGCGGCCGCGCCCAGACCGTGATCGCGATCGTGGGAACGGGATTCTCGACTTCCGACAACATCGTTCGATTCGGCGTGGGTGGCACGCAGCACGTGTCGAGTGTGGGTGGCACAACGATCTATTTTCAGGTTCCGCAGTATGTCTCACCGTGCGATGTATTAGCGGCGGGTTCTGTATGCGCACAATACCTCCAGCAGGTTTCCCCGGGCACGTATCCGATCTCGGTGTCCAATACATCGGGACAAACTTCGGGCATCCTGACCTTTACGGTCGTGCAGTAGCAGCCGCGCACGCCGCCCGCGTTCATAAATAACCGCGCAAAAATGCTACGATTGACGGGTGCGACGCTTGTTCAGGTGGTTGCTTCTATCGCTTTTGTGTGCGCTCACGGTTTTTCTTGTTGTCCCACTCTTGATGCGGACATCGGTGTCGGGCAATTTGTATGATGCTGCCGATCTGGCGCCGCAAACCGATGTCGCCATCGTTCTTGGGGCATCCGTCGCGCGCGGCGTGCCGTCGCCCGTGCTCGCCGCTCGCGCGCAAGAAGCAGTCGATTTATATCTGAAGGGAAGAGTACGAAAGATTTTGGTCACTGGAGACAGTGCTGCGCTCTCGCATGACGAAGTGACGCCAGTGCGAAAATACCTGATCACGTCGGGTGTCTTGGCAGAGGATATTTTTCTCGATCACGCCGGACTCGACACCTATAGCAGTATGTACCGGGCGCGCGCTGTCTTTGGAGCGACGAGCGCGACCATCGTGACGCAAAATTTCCATCTGCCGCGTGCGCTCTTTATTGCACGGGCGCTCGGCATTGATGCCGTCGGCGTCGTAGCCTCCGGTGGCACCAATTTTAATGACTATCTACGAGAAATTCCGGCTTCATGGAAAGCACTTCTCGACCTGCTCACCAGGCGTCAACCTCAGTATCTCGGTGAGTCCATCCCACTCTCGGGAGACGGCCAGGCGACGTGGTATTAGTGGGGATACTCACCGGTTTATCCCCAGCGTGCTGTGGGGACGCCTGTTTTCGAAAGGTGAATGGTGTTAGCATTGGTTCGTTCAGAACACAGGTTTTATTTTATGATAAAGCAACTCACCTCCGCCGCAGCCGCACTTATCTTGTTGACGTCGCCCGTTCTCGCCCTTGCTGCAGTCCAAACAACCCCCACCGCATGCCCAGTACTCGCACGCACTCTCGCGCGCGGCGCGAGGGGAGCCGATGTTTCCGCACTCCAAACGTTCCTGATAGCGCAAGGACTCCTTGCCAGCGGTTCTGCTACGGGATTCTTCGGCGCTCTCACACAGGGAGCAGTACAAAAGTTCCAAGCTTCACAGAATATCGTCTCCTCGGGCACTCCCGCCTCGACCGGCTACGGCTCGGTAGGCAAAAAGACTCGCGCAGCCATCGGATTGGCCTGCACGCACACCAATTATTCCACCAACACTGCCTCGAGTTCTGCACCAAAAGCCGCTCCTCCCTCGTCGCTCCAACCAAACTGTCCTCTCGTCGCACTCCCCATCGGCAAGTCATGCACCGGCTCGTGGAAAGAAGTGAAAGACACCAAGGGCTGCACCGCTTCGTGGCAATGCGCTGCTAAATAATTATGAATACACTACAACGTACCAAACGATTCCAGCTACTCATCCTCCTCATTGCAGCCATCTGTTCGCTTGTCGTTTTTAGTCCAACTAAATCGTCCGCTGCGTGTGGGACTTTGGCGAGCGGTGCCTCACTCACTCCCGGGCAATCCATCGCTTCTTGCAACGCTAAATACACCCTTGCTTTCCAAACCGACGGCAACGTCGTGCTCTATGTAGGAAAAGTATTCACCCCAGAGTACGCGCTCTGGAGCACCAAGACAGATGGCAAAACAGCAACCCTGCTTGCCATGCAAACCGACGGCAACCTCGTCCTCTACAACGGCTCGACCGCGCTATGGGCATCTGCTTCAAACGGCGGTACATACGGCAAATCCGGCTATCTCGCCGTGCAAGATGATGGCAACCTCGTCGTCTATGCGACTTCTGACGCCTCTGTTTTGTGGGCATCAAACACGATGCAAAAACCGACTGAGCTCATAGACTCGGTCGCGAATGGCTACACATGGGGATACGCGCCAAGCATCATCAAGGTGGATAACACGTGGCACATGTATTATTGCAGTACGGGGAATCCTGGGTGGGACGATGTACGCCACGCCACATCGCAGGATGGCACAAAATGGTCAGTTCCCGACAGAATTCTGTATACATCCGATATGATCAACGAGCGCGCCTCGTGTGATCCGTCAGTCGTCTATTACGATGCGGGGGATGGGCCGTATTACTATTTGTTTTACTCGGGAAATCAAAAGGACGTGCAGACGGTGAACTTGGTTGCTCGTTCTCAATATCCTGTCGGACCATTCTCGAAATTCACCACGCGAGGCACGTGGGAAATAAATCCGCCGGACCCGAAGGTCATTCTTTCGCCTGTGCATCTTGTTCCCGACCCGGCAGATAATGATTTTATCAACCCCATTTCATACGGTCTCGGCCAGCCTTCAGTGGTCGTGCATGACGGTGTATTGTACCAATGGTTTACTGACTCAACACGACAGTATCCAAGTGTGCCATGGGGTAACGATATTTATTTTGCCACCTCTACCGATCCGACCGTATGGTCCACGCGCACGCAGACGAATGTTGTCGGCGCTTCGGTGGATGTGAAGTATGACTCGCTTTCACAACAGTTTGTTATGTTTGGCGTGGGTTACACTGAAAGCACCGGCGATTCGATCTTGGCTATACGAACGTCCAGCGATGGCATCACGTGGTCTGATCCAACGACTATTTTGTATGGTGCAGAGATGGCGCTTTTTTCACACAACCCCGGCGTCAGCGGCTCGCGCAAGGGAGAATTGATGCGCGACTTCGTTCTTGCGGCATATGGCGCTCCATACAATCTTAGGAATTATAATAACTGGGCGCAGTGGGACCTCTACGGGCAAACGATCAGCACCCTGGTTCGTGCCGCTCTTGCCTCCACAGTTACAACCCCAACACCACTCCCACTCCCCACCGGCGCTCCCACCCTCACACTCACTGCCAATGGAGTCACTAACCCCACCGTCGCCGAAGGCGATTCACACACGCTGGAGTGGTACAGTACCGATGTCTCATCTTGTACGCTCTCCTACACGCTGCCAGGCGTAATCACCGTAGGAACTATCTCACTAATACCAAATGCAGCAGGGAGCGGGACAGCGCAGGTCGGCGGTACTCGGACTATCAGTTGCCTCGGCACCGACGGCACGACTATCACAAAGACCGTAACAATCACGGTAACCCCCCCCATCCCCACCGCAACTTCAAACTATCCCCGCGGCTACATCGAATCCTCAACCTACGCGACTATCACCGGCTGGGCACAGGACAAAGACATTCCCGACTCACCAATTTACGTCCACTTCTATATCGACAAGCCGCCCACCGCTACCGACTTCTCTGGCTACGCGGGAATGGTGAGTGCCAAAGACTCCCGAGCCGATCTGTGTAACGAAATCGGCTCCTGCAACCACGCTTTCTTATTTACTGTTCCTGCAAAATTCAAAGACGGCCTAGCGCACACAGTCTATGCATACGGCATCGATGAAGATGGAGTCGGCGCTCACAATCTCGCGCTCACACCATATTCAAGCGCCTCGAACACCTTCCAGTACCTCGCTGCTACCACGACCACATCCACCGCCACCCTCACCGCAATGAAGCAGTCCGTAGTCTTGGGCGAGACCGCCATCCTCGTATGGGAATCCACCAACACCTCATCGTGCACTGGAACCAACTTCTATACGGGAGGAAAGAGGTACGGGTTGGCGGGCCCCTATCCGATAGCCACTACCACCTACTCCATCACCTGTGCTGGGAACGACGACACCTCGCCTACAGCAAGCGTGACCGTGGGGGTCGGCGCCGCAACCTCCAACATATTTTATCCCCGCGGCTACATCGAATCCTCAAACTACGCGACTATCACTGGCTGGGCGCAGGACCAAGACATCCCCGACTCACCAATTTACGTCCATATTTACATCGACAAGCCACCCACCGCCACCGACTTCTCTGGCTATGTGGGAATGGTGAGTGCCAAAGACTACCGCAGCGATCTGTGTACTAACATCGGCTCCTGTAGTCATGGATACTCGTTCACTCTGCCGACCACATTCAAAGACGGCAAAACACACACTGTCTATGTCTACGGTATTGATGAAGACGGTATCGGCGCTCACAATATCGCGCTCACACCATATTCAAGCACCTCGAACACATTCAAATACCTCGCTCCCACCGGCGCCCCCACCATCACCTCCATCTCACCCTCCTCCGGCTCCGGCAGCGTCCCCATCACCATTACGGGTACGGGCTTCAACGCCACCCAGAACCTCGTCTTCCTAGGAGGAATCGGCGGCCTGTGCGGCCTCTCGTACCTCACCTCGACCGCAAGCGGCACCAGTATCGCCTGCACGCTCGGCCTCGGTCGCTGGTCAACAGGCACCTACTCGCTCACTGTCAAGAACGTGACGACCGGCCTTACCTCTACCGGAGTGAACTTCACTGTCAACTCGTCGGAAGCCCTCTCGCCGGAAGTTCTCTCGATTACCACTGTCTCTCCGACCTCCGGCATCGCTGGCAGCACTCTAACCCTCACCGGAACCGGCTTCGACGCCAATACCTCCGTCCGCTTCAGCGGCACCTCTGGCGCGTACGCCACCGTCTCTTCGTACACCTCGACATCCATTGTCGCGACTGTCCCCACGCTTGCTCCTGGATCATACAGCGTCTACGCAAGCAACGCCTCCGGCAATTCCGCTTCCCTCACGTACAGCATCACCGCCTCCACCGGCGCCCCCACCATCACCTCCATCTCACCCTCCTCCGGCTCCGGCAGCGTCCCCATCACCATTACTGGCACGGGCTTCAACGCCACCCAGAACCTCGTCTTCCTAGGAGGAATCGGCGGCCTGTGCGGCCTCTCGTACCTCACCTCGACCGCAAGCGGCACCAGTATCGCCTGCACGCTCGGCCTCGGCGGCTGGTCAACAGGCACCTACTCGCTCACCGTCAAGAACGTGACGACCGGCCTTACCTCCACCGGAGTGAACTTCACTGTTAGCGCGCCGAGAGTCCTCTCGATTACCACTGTCTCTCCGACCTCCATCGCCCCCACGGGCATCCTCACTATCACGGGCACCAACTTCGACACGACGAGCACCAACGTAGTCAGGATCTCGGGCCCCCAGGGCGTCAACGTGACCGTCGCTTCGACCAACGGCACCACTCTCTTGGTTACTGTCCCCACGCTCCTTTCCGGCACGTACTCGGTGAGCGTTTCCAACGCCGCTGGCAGCATCGCCTACGCGCCCAGCTCCATCACCATTACCGCAAGCACCGCCTCCGGCGCCCCCACCATCACCTCCATCTCACCCTCCTCCGGCTCCGGTAGCGTGCCGATCGTAATCACGGGCACGGGCTTCAACGCCACCCAGAACCT
>DATDWX010000021.1:0-22727 GCA_036517335.1 Minisyncoccota bacterium
TCAAAGCACCACCACACCACTGTGGCTCAAGGACACCATGGTCTTGGCTTCAACGACCTTCTTCACGCAGGCAAGTACCACAATGTTCACCAATACCGGTGCAACATACCTCACCTCTCCTTCGACGATGTCGCTCCTTGCAACCGATGCAACCGGCCTCGTCATCGCTTCCTCCACCATCGGCAACGCACAACTGGCCGCCTCCACCATCTCCAGCATCTCCTTGGGCGGAACACTCGGGGCACTCACGGCGACTGATGCCTCACTGACATTCTCCGGCTCATACACCGGAGCGACGGCGCGCACGGTCGGCCTCGCGCTCGGCAACACGAACATCTGGACCGCGCTGCAGCACCAATCGAACACCGGCACCACCACATACTCCGGCGGCGTCGAGTCCACCAACATCGGCTCGCAATTCTTCTTTGCGACCTCGACCACGCTCGCAAGCCGCTTCCCGTATGCGTCCACGACTGCACTTTCGGTTTCAGGCACCTCATATCTCGGCACAGTCGCATCAGGTCTGTGGAACGGCACCGCGATCGGCAACACGTACGGCGGCACGGGTCAAGATTCTTCCGCATGGACGGGCGTGCCCTCGGTCTCCTCGGGGACATGGAGTTCAAACACAACCCTTCCAGTCTCTCTTGGAGGGACGGGAGCAGCCACGCTCACCGGTCTCTTGCAAGGCAACGGCACGGGAGCCATCACCGGCATCAGCGGTACCGCAGGCCAATTCCCGTACTACAACGGCGTCAGCACCCTGCTTGCCACCTCATCTTTGTTCCTCGCAACGAACAGCTATATCGGCATCGGCACAACGACGCCCTACGCGTTGCTCTCGCTGGCAACGCCGGTCGCCAACGGCAGCAGGGCGCTTACAATGATGTTTGTCATCGCCTCCTCGACCCCGACCGCGACGACGACGCTCTTCAGCGTGGACAGCGCGGGTCTGACGACGGTGGGCGACAGCTCCGGCACGGGCGATGCCGTCTTCCAGTTCGCGGCTGATACCAACGCGTGGGCGGTGGGGTACTACTCGACAGACAAGACATTCCGCATTGCTTCTTCGACAAATCTTACGTCAAACTCTTATTTCCAGATCGGTAAGTCGGGTACCACCACACTCAATTCAGGCATTACATCCGCGGCCACGGGACAATATCTCTGCATCAACACCTCGAGCTTCGAAATTGAACGCGGCGCATCGTGTTCTGCATCTTCCGAGCGCTTCAAGGACAACATCGCCGATCTCACTTATGGGCTCGACGCTGCGAGGAAGTTGCGTGCAGTCAGCTTTAGCTTCAAGCCCGAAATGAACATGGGCACCTCCACGCAGGTCGGCTTCATCGCAGAAGAGGTGAATCAGGTCGTTCCCGAACTCGTAGCATTCGATCGGGATGGGCTGCCTGCGGGCGTGCATTACCCGGCTATATCGGTGCTGCTCACGCAGGCGCTGCAGGAGCTTGATCTGCAGGTCGCGCCGCTCACTAGTGCCACAACCTCGCCGGGTGAGCTGATCACGGCGAGCTCGTCGGTCTCTACCACCACGCCGTGGATCGCGTCATTTGCCGACGCGTCGCCGTCGCTTCGGGACGCCATTGCAGGGCTTGCCGACAATCTCATCCATGTATTAAAAAACGTCGTCTACGCGTGGACTGGCATTTTCAACAAAGTCATCGCGCGCGAGGTACACACCGACAAGCTCTGCGTTTCTGACGAGGGCGGCGAGACATGCGTGACCAGGGCGCAGC
Organism: Minisyncoccota bacterium; assembly: GCA_036517335.1. Taxonomy (GTDB): domain Bacteria; phylum Patescibacteriota; class Minisyncoccia; order Phycocordibacterales; family UBA2100; genus UBA10103. The sequence goes on from DATDWX010000021.1 coordinate 1,755, forward strand.
TCGATGCATTCATTGCTTCTGCCGCCGCAGCAACTGCTCCTTCGAGCCAAGGTGGGAGCGGAGCCGCGTCTGACGCGGACACCGAAGCGCCCACCATCTCTATCAACGGCAACAATCCGGCGACCATCAATGTCGGCGACAATTATGTAGATCTAGGTGCGTCTATTAGCGACAATGTAGACCAAAACCTCGGCTACTCCGCATCGGTAGACGGTGGCACTGCGACGACCGACGATCAAGTAGTGATAGATACGAGCGCCTCCGGTACACATACTATTGAATACAGCGCGACCGATGCCGCGGGCAACACTGGCACCGCAACTCGCACGGTAGATGTGGTGGATCCCACACCCACACCCGCGCCTGAGCCGACGCAGGAACCAACTCCCGAACCAGCACCCGAGCCATCACCGACCACTGAACCGGCACCAGAAACCCCTTAACCCCCCTTATCCCGTTTTACCATTTATGGCCCTCAATCTTGTAGCTATCAACAAAGCCGCAGCTGTCTTTACGGTATCATCAATACGTCTATGAAGACGGGCGCACTCAAAAAAATAATAGTGCCCATACTCATCTTCGCGTGGGTCTTTTCCGGCTGGCCGCAGATTCGTTTTGAAAGTAAGTATTTCTCAGTGCAATTCCCACCGAAAGTCGAGCGTGCGTATGCCGGTTCGTGTAGCGTCAGCGCTGTAGGAACGACAACGTGCGAAGTCCCTGCTGCCGTCACTTCCGTAACGGTAACGTTGTGGGGTGGCGGAGGAGGCGGCGGCGCGAATGGCGACAACAACAACCAAGACGGTGGTGGTGGTGGTGGTGGTGGATATGTCACAGGCACCTACGCGCTTACAGGCCCAATAACCCTAAGCATATATGTTGGCGGTGGGGGCGGTCTAGGTGTGGCGAGTTCCCCAAATGGCGCCAGTGGCGGCGGTGGAGGCTCTAGCCGTATATGGGATGGTTCCTCTTATATTGCTATTGCCGGCGGTGGCGGTGGCGGTGGCGGCGCCTCGGATGACGCGAACGAAACCGGCGGTGGCGGTGGTGGTGGTGGCGGTGGCGACGGTGGTAACGGTCTAACTGGCCAAAATCTCAATACCGCCTGGGGGGATTATGGAGATGCAGCGACGACGACCGGACCGGGCGGCGCCGGAGGCAACCTCAACTCCGGCACCGATGGGGCGACAGGTTCTGCACTTAAAGGCGGCGCGGGCGGCGCGGGCGGTGGAGCCGCGGGAGGTGGGCAAGATGGCGGCGCCGGCGTACTCGCTGCAACCAACGTTGGTTCCGGCGGTGGTGGTGGGGGAGGCTCATACGGCGGTGGTGGGGGAGAGAACGGTGTCGACGAAGGAGGGGGGGGTGGAGGTGGCGGAGCCGGCAAAACTACCGATTTAACCGGCGTGACGACAGGGCAGGGCGGACAAGGTACTAACGCTGGCGCTGCTGGCGCAGCGGCAGGCGATACTGATGGCAATTATACCGGAACGGTTGGAGATGGAGGTTCCGGCGGTCTGTCTTCCGCTACCGACGGTTTCGCAGGCAACGCTGGCAAAGTAGTAATCAGCTGGACAGATCCGGCGGCTCCGACTGTTACCACGAGCGCGGCGAGTCCTGTTACCAGTTTCTCGGCCACTTTGAAGGGCGATATCACTGTACTTGGTACCGACAACTCTACGGTTCGCGGCTTCGCGTGGGGCACCAATTCGAATCTTTCAAACGGTGACACGGCCACATCCACCGAGACGGGCTCGTTTGGTGTCAGCTCATTCTTCCTGAACGTATCGGGCTTGATAGCAGCGAAGACCTATTATTATAGGGCGTATGCCACCAACACCACAGGGACAGGCTACAGCACCCCAATAGCTAGCTTCGTCGCATCCGCGGCCGATACCTCCACGACGCGCAAGATGCGGCTTTTTGGGGGATTTACGATCAAATTCATCAGCGGCAGAATAATTCTTCACCGGAAATGAGCTCACGAAGAGTTTTTGTTGTGGGAGTGTGCATCCTTGCCGTAGTGTCAATCGCCGTTTTTTATTTCTTACCCGGAGGAACCCCCCGAGGTTTAACCTCCGGGGGTGACAACCAGTCGGCTACCTCGTCCAGTACGTTTGCGGTGGCGACGACTTCGGGAGATGTGGCGGTGGCGCGGGAAGTGCCGGATGGGTGGCGCGAATATCGAAGCTCAATGTATTCGTTTTCACTCCTCTATCCGCAAGAGCTTGCGGTCAACGAGACTCCCGAGGGAGGAGGCGCTACAACATTTACCTTTCAAAATGTCGAGAGAGGGGAAGGTTTCCAGATATTCATCGTGCCGTACGGCGAGGCGCATGTATCGGAAGCGCGCTTCAAGAAAGACATTCCTTCTGGCGTGCGCACTGACCTTACCAACATCACGGTGGATGGGGCGGTGGGCGCCGCCTTCTACAGCAAAAGCGCGACCCTCGGCGATACGCGCGAGGTGTGGTTTATTTACCCCGGGCCGGGTCGAGGGGTCCCGTCCTACCTCTATGAAGTGACGACCCTGAAGCCGCTCGACACGTGGCTCGATGCGATCATGGTGACGTGGAAATTCATTTAATCGGAAAACTCTTTCGGCAGACATTTGAGTACAAAATTGCCGTGCTACCATAAATCCATGCAAAAGAAGGGAGGAAACTACGCATTCGTTGACAGTCAAAACGTGAATCTCGCTATTCGCGCTCTGGGGTGGAAGCTCGACTTCAAACGATTTCGCGTGTATTTGCGGGAAAAATACGCCGTGGAAAAAGCGTTCCTATTTGTCGGCTTTGTCGACGGAAATAACAACTTATATACTGCCCTACAAGAAGCTGGTTTCATTTGCATTTTCAAGCCTACGCTTATACATAAAGACGGAAGCACCAAAGGGAATTGCGATGCCGAACTCGTATTACAGGCGATGATCGAATATCCGAAGTATGCGAAAGCAGTCATTGTGACGGGCGACGGCGACTTTTATTGCTTGGCTAAATATTTGCTTGAAAAGGATAAACTGGCGGTACTCTTGATTCCCGATCGTTTCAAATTCTCGGCACTTCTCAAGTTTCGGATCTTCCGTCCGTATCTTCGGTATATGAATGATCTGGAACAACGTCTCGGATATAAAAAGGAAAGGCCTCGCAAGGACGGAACCTTGCGAGGTGATCTCTCCCGTTCGTGATGCCTTCATGGTACTACCCCAACACAATAAGTCAATGATGGTTATCAACAATCAAAGGGCAACGGACTACCGGCGTGCGATCGCCTTCCTTTTTATTTTTGTGGCGTTGACTGGCGTTGGCGTCGCACATGCCGAAGATTTTTCTTCCACCAATTTCACGGTGCAGAATCCTGTTATGTTCTCCGGCGGATTATCCACATCAACATCGTTCGGCCTCCAGAGCATCATTGCCGGGTTCGCGCCGGGGACTTCCACATCATCCACGTTCGGCGGCAATGCCGGTTTCCTGTTCTTTCCGCATGTTTCCACACCCGCAGTGAGCGCGACGGCGGGGGACGCGCAGGTCGCGCTTTCGTGGACGAGTTCGTCGGGCACCTTGGGATGGAGCGTCAGCGGCTACGATGTCGGGCAGGCAAGCGTTTCGGGCGGGCCGTATACGTATAGTAGTGTAGGCAACGTCCTTTCCTCCACACGGACGGGGCTTACAAATGGCACGACGTACTATTTCGTTATCCTTCCAAAAGATACGTCCGTCGATGCCAACAGGATTGCAACTTCGTCGGAGGTATCGGCAACACCTGTCTCATCGGGAGGGAGTAGCAATAATAATAGCAGTAGTAATAGCAGCAGTGGTGGTGGCGGCGGTGGCGGAGGGGGCGAGAGCGGCAGCACTGTCACTATCTCCGGCAGAGCGTATCCCTTGAGCCCTGTGACGGTTCTCAAAGACGGGCAGCTCGCGATCACCACGATCGCTGGACCGGACGCGAAGTTCAATGTCTCTTTGAGCGCTCTTTCGGCTGGGCCATACACCATCGCGGTATACGGCGAGGACGGTGGCGGCAACCGGTCCACTATCTTTGCGTTCCCCGTGCAAGTCGTGCAGAGTGCGACAACCGAGATCGGTGGTGTATTTCTTGCGCCTACCATCGGCGTCGATAAAGCGCAGGTGAAGCATGGCGACACGATCGCTATTTTCGGGCAGAGCGTGCCGGGGAGCGACGTCACGATCCAGGTAAACTCAGCGCAAGAATTGTTTGCTACGGCCGCAACGGACGCGCACGGTGCATACCTCTACAACCTCGATACGGTCCCGCTCGATGTGGGGGATCACTCTACGAAATCGAAGTCTGCCATAGCAGGAGAGATCAGTCAGTTTGGTAAGACGGTGAACTTTGTTGTCGGCACCGAAAACATCGCAGCCGTTCGATCCACAACGGTCGGAAAAGCCGATATCAATGGAGATGGGAAAATAAACCTGGTCGATTTTTCGGTATTGGCGTACTGGTATAAACGGCCTTCGCCGCCGCCGAGAGCCGACTTGAACGGCGATGGAAAAGTCGATCTTATAGACTTCAGTATCATGGCGTTCTACTGGACCGGGTAGTGAAAATTCGATTATGGTTATGTTCCTAAAGAAATACTTTCTTCCAACGTTTATATTCATCACTCTCTACGTGAACGTGCCGCCAGCATACGCAGCCGAGTTCGGCGTCGTGGCGAATCCGTCCACTTTTGGCAAGGGCGCTGCGTTCGAGGCGCGGGTAATAATCGATACGCAAGGAGAAAGCATCAATGCGTTCGCCGGAGCGGTGACGTTCCCAAGCGACCTTTTGACGCCTCTCGAGGTGCGCGAGGGCGGCTCTATCGTGAACTTCTGGATCGAGGAGCCGCGTACCGCTACCAGCAGTACAGTGCGATTTTCCGGCATTACTCCCGGAGGTTTTAATGGGAAAGCCCTCTTGTTCTCCGTTATATTTCGCGCCGCGGAACCGGGGAGCGCGACGATCGCCGTCGAGAGTCCTCGGGCGTTGCGCAACGATGGAGTAGGAAGCCCAGCGCGCGTGACAAGCATTGGCACTCGTGTCACCGTTTCAAATACACCAGCTTCGTCCGGGAGCATTCCGCCCGTGGAAGACACGGACCCTCCAGAGCCATTCACGCCTGTCGTCGCAAGCGACCCAGCGATCTTCGGCGGCAAGTATTTCCTGGTGTTCGCGACTCAAGACAAGAAATCGGGTATTGATCACTATGAGGTATGCGAGGGAAGCATACGCCAATGCGGCGACGCAGAGAGTCCGTATTTGCTACACTACCAAAGTCTAGGTAGGAAGATCTTTGTGAAGGCGGTGGATAGGGCAGGTAATGAACGCATTGCCGCTCTGCCTGCGTTTATGCACTTGCCGTGGTACCAAAGCCTTTTGCTTCTCGCTATAATAGGCATACTCGTGCATGCGCTATTCAATTGGCGCAGATTAGTATGGCAAAACTATATACAATCGCCCTGATCATTTTTTTGGCGAGTGCGGCACCTGCTACGGCCGGGGCCGCGGAGATTTACATCTCTCCGCCTTTGGGGAGCCATTATAAGGGTGAGAACTTTGAGGTCAACCTTTTGGTAAATTCAGATGTGGCCATCAACGCTGTTTCAGTGGTCTTGAATTTTCCCACGCAGAACTTGAAGGTTCTCGACGTGAGCAAAAAAAATTCAGATCTCAATTTTTGGGTTGAAGAGCCATCTTTTTCCAATACCGGCACGCTTGGAAATATCCGGCTTGAGGGAGTGATCTTGAATCCCGGCTTCACCGGCACTGGTGGACGCATTGTGTCCGTTACCTTTCAGGCAGTGGGTGAAGGACGACCAAGCATCAATGTTTCCCAATCGGCGATCTTAGCCAACGACGGCCGCGGGACCAATGTAAATGCCTCCCAGCGCGGCGCCAATTTCACCATACTTCCTGCAAAGGTCCTTCCGGCTCCAGTTCAACAGCCGCAGAAAAACGCGCCAGACCCGCAGGTAATCTTCGTTCAACCCCTTCTGCACGCGCAACCTCCGAGCGTTCTGGCGTTCTGGGAGGCAGTACCCAAGTGGGTGCAGACAAGCATTTTGATATTTATCGGGCTGGCAACCATTGTATTTTCGCTTATCATATTGAGTTTTGGAACTCTGGTTCTAGTATGGCTCTGGAGCCATATCTGGCACCGGCGGCTTCAATTCCTTGCCTTTCTTCGCTTATCAGCCGATGTATTCAAGAATGCCGCGCGCAATACAGCGAGTTTTTTTGGCATGGCGGAGAGGGAACTCAAGAGCGATGTGGGATACAGTATCCATCGGTTGACCGGAGAATTGAAGGAAGCGTCGTACACCCTTTCTTTCAGAGATCTGGTCCGAAGGTATCTCTTTTCACTTTCCGACATCGTAAAGCGTTCTTTCACCAAGAACATCACGGTAGATCCAAACACCACGGAGGGCCTGAACAAACCTGAACGAGATCTGTTTTAGCAGTTTTTCTTATACCCTGTTAGTTTTGGTGCCGGGAGAGGGAATCGAACCCTCACATCTCACGATACACGATTTTGAGTCGTGCGCGTCTACCAATTCCGCCATCCCGGCCTGCCCCGCCAAAGCTCTATGCGGCAGCGGGCATAATGATGATTTTACGCTGCTTTGCCCCAGAAAACAAAGAGGGCTGCATGATATACTTTGCCGATGAGCCAGTACATCGGTGATTCTATTTTTTGGGTGGAGGTGGATCGGATCAAGCCAAATCCTTTTCAGCCGCGCAAAACATTTGACGAGGCTGCGCTCCTCTCGCTCGCCGAATCTATTCGCCAATACGGTGTCTTGCAGCCCCTGGTTGTCACAAGAAAAGAGATCGAGCGGCCGGGGGAGGGAATCTCGGTGGAGTACGAATTGATCGCCGGCGAGCGCCGGCTACGCGCGGCAAAGATCGCCGGTATCGCGCAAGTGCCCGTCGTGATCCGCGGCGGAGAGGACGACGACAGGATGAAGCTCGAGCTCGCCATCATTGAAAATCTCCAGCGTGAGGATCTGAATGCGATCGATCGCGCGCTTGCATTCCAGCGGCTCTACAAGGATTTTGGTTTGAAGCACATCGAGATCGGCAAGCGCGTGGGCAAGAGTAGAGAGTACGTTTCCAACACCTTGCGTATGCTGCTCATGCCGCAGGAGATGCAGGAGGCGCTGCGATCAGGGGCAATAAGCGAAGGGCATACACGCCCCCTCCTCATGCTGATGGATCGCAGGGATGAGCAGAAAACACTCTTTCAAGAGATCACCGCGCGGCACCTCACCGTGCGCGACGCAGAGCAGGTAGCGCGTCGCATTGCGACGGACAAGGCTCGCAAGAGCGACCTCACGCCGGAGCTGCTCTTGCTTGAGAGGGAATTAACGGAAAGCTTAGGCACGCGTGTGCGCATCGAGAAGAAGGAGCAGGGGGGCAAGGTACTCATTGATTTCTTTTCAGTGGACGATCTGGCCCACATCCGCGAGATCCTCTCAAACGTGCAACGAAATCAACGGCAGTCGCTGGTAGGTGAGATGACAGGAGCCATGCATGCTGCCGAGCAATTGGGAGCGACCGAACCTAGCATTGCCGACCAACCGAGCGAGGACGATCTTTACTCGGTGAGGAATTTCAGCGTTTAGGTTCGGCGCGATCCCGCGCAGCGAGAGCAGCGCGGATGTGCTTTTTTGCCATGTTGGTTTTCGCTATGTCGTGCCACTTGCGCGATGGTTTTCCGGGAGGCCTCGTTACAATTTCGACCATGTCGCCGTTGCGCAGCTCTGTATCGAGTGCAACCATCTTGCCGTTTACGCGGGCGCTGGACATCGTGTTGCCCAGATCCGAATGCACTGCATAGGCGAAGTCGATCGGGGTCGCCGCGACTGGCAGATCGATCACGTCGCCTTTTGGGGTGAAGGCAAAGATGCGGCGACTGAAAAAATCGCTCTTCAACGTGTCCATGTACTCCTCCGACGCTCCGGGAGCGTGGTGCGCGCGGCTCAATTCCTTGACCCATTCTGGTACGCTCTCCGGCTTGCTCTCCGGCGCATCGGGGCTTATCTCCTCTTTCCCCCAACCCCGCAGAGGAAAGAACTGCCGCGCCCACTCGAGGCTGCCGCGGCGCGGCGCGGCGCCCTCCTGCACCTCCTTATACGAAAGGTGTGACGCAATACCGAACTGTGCCTCTTGATGTTGCGACTCTGTCCGCAATTGGATCTCAAGGGCTCCGCCATCGCCGGTGTAGACGGTGGTGTGAATGGATTGATAGCCGTTGGGTTTCGGGAAGGCCATATAATCTTTTATTTTACCAGGCACCGGTCGCCACTGTGCATGGATGATGCCGAGTGCCACATAGCAATCAGCGGCAGAGGGGAAAACGACGCGCAGCGCGATAATATCGTATATTTTCGTGATATCCCAATCCTTTCTCTCGAGTTTGCGGAAGAGGCTATACAGACCTTTCATGCGGGTTTCCATGCGGAAATCACGCAAATTTGCCTCGGCGAGCTCTCGTTTGAGGTCCTTCTCGGTTTTTTCCAGACGCTTCTCATTTTCATGCCTGCGCTCCTTAAGGAGTTCCCTCGTTTTATCGTAATCGTCGGGGTACGCGTGGGGGAATGCGGCGTCCTCGAGCTCCTGCTTTAGCACGCTCATACCAAGCCGATCAGCGATCGGTGCATAAATCTCGAGCGTCTCGAGCGCGATGCGTTCGCGTTTCTCTGGATTGGGGACGTGCTCGAGCGTGCGCGCGTTGTGCAAGCGATCCATCAGCTTGATGATCAATACACGTATATCCTTGGCCGTGGCAGCGAAGAGATTGCGTAGCGATTCGGTATGTCGCTCAAGCCCGCGGTAGCGTAGGGCGCCGAGTTTGGTCACCCCCTCCACGAGCGCGCGCACTTCCGGCCCGAACTTTTCTTCGATGTCCATCGGCTTTACACCGGCATCCTCGACCGTGTCGTGGAGCAATCCTGCAGAGATCGTCTGTGCGTCGAGTCCCGCCTCTGCGAGGTAGTAGCCGACTTCCGTCGTGTGGACAGAATACGGATCGCCCGAATAACGCTTTTGGTCCTTGTGCGCCTCGGTAGCAAACTCGTAGGCTTTCGTGACCAGCTCAACATCGGCGGCTTCCTTGCTCGGCATGACTTCGATAATATCTTTAAGCGGACGGATCTTCGTCATATATTGATAATACGCTCGCTCGCCTTCGAGTGCAATTCTCCCACCCAGCTTATGTCACGCCCGTTGTCTGAGATGGTACTATTAGCCCATGCATCCATTTGAGAAGATCCTGAGCGTCTCAAAAGAGAATATCGCTCTTGAACTGAAAGATTTTCCCCTCTTGCCCTGGGCAGATTTTTTGCTCAATCCGCGCCGTCTTCGCGGAAGCGACTTCTTGATGCGATGGTCGCAGGGAGTATGGAGTGAGAGTCGCCTGCTCGAAGCAGTGAATGAGAATGGAAAATATTTTGCCATTCCTTACGGACCAAGCGGCACAGCTCCAACAGACGATGTTAGAGCTTTTGAGCTTTACTTCGAACGATTAGAAGCAGCCGGGCTTGGAAAAATCAAACGTCCAGACATATTGGTTTTCAAAAAAACTGATGAACAGGAGATACATAGAATTGTTGAAAGCGTTGGGGGTGTACAGGAGCTACCATTCATTGTCGAAGAAAAACTGAGACCGCTACTCGATAAAGCTATTGTAGCGGTGGAGGCCGAGAATAGTTTATGGAAGTCAAAGAAAATGCCTGATTATGCTACTGAGTTTACGCCCCAGAAACGACTCGGCGGTAAGTTAGGATTAAAGAAAGTAGCAATTCTCCCAACGATTATCATCAAGGAAGAAGATCGCAAACCCCTTAAAAGATGGCAGGAACAGAGCGGAATCAAAATTCATGTTTGGCATGTCTTTTATGATCAAGCATTCGGTATTTCTTTAGACGAGGCCGAGCGACTTTTTGCCGAGGGCTTGATTCAACCGACGATCCAAACCTTTCAAGCACCCGGCGGCGCAACAACAAAGAAAGCGATTTATAAGATTTACTATCGTTACGCGTATCCCCTCGGCGAAGCGATTGAAGAACCATCCCTAGTGTCAGATTCTGTCGAGGACAAAAATGGCCACATTCTTCCGTACGTAAAATTTCATGGCGGGAAATTGGTCTTGCACGAGGATGCAATAAAAGTCCTGGACTCGCTCACATGAAAATAATTACTCATAAGAAACTCCCAACGAATTGGGATCAAAGAGAAAAATTGCGAGATAAGGGGCAATTTTGGACTCCCGATTGGGTCGCAGAAGCGATGGTTGCATACGTGGCGCAAAGTGCAGACTTGATTTTTGATCCCGGTGTGGGCAAGGGAGCATTTTATACTGCGCTCAGGAAAGTTGCCCCCAGAAAGAAGTTTTTTGGCACGGATATTGACCCCGAGACCATTGCTGATGCTCATCGAGAGGGGATTTTCAGTGAAGATGTTGAACTGGAAGTGCGAGATTTTATCCTGAACCCACCGAAGAAACTTTTCAAGGCAATTGTTGCAAATCCACCATATATTAGACACCATCGTCTCTCGCAAGAACAAAAGAGTCATTTTCGCAAAATCAGTTTATTACATCTTGGCGATACTCTCGACGGTCGTGCGGGACTTCATATTTACTTCTTAATACAAGCACTGACTCTGCTCGACGAAGGCGGTCGGCTCGCGTTTATTATGCCTGCCGATACCTGCGAAGGCGTGTTCTCTAAAAAACTTTGGAATTGGATTGGAAAAAAATATCAGATTGATGGGGTAATTACATTTGACCCAAAAGCAACGCCGTTTCCTGGCGTTGATACAAACGCCATCATCTTCTTGATACAAAACGAACGACCGACGGGAAAAATCAAATGGGCGAAGTGTCTTGAGTCGCACAGCAGGGGACTGTTTGAATTCTTGGAGAATGATTTAGCCTCGAAAAGCTATGATGGTCTTGATATGTGTGAACGTGATTTGACGGAAGCGTTGTCTGTGGGCCTTTCCAGACCACCAAGAACAGATCACAATTTTGAGTTTACTCTCACTGATTTTGCTCGCGTGGTGCGTGGTATTGCCACTGGCGCTAATGAGTTCTTTTTTCTCACGCGAGAGAAAGCGACAGCAATCGGAATTCCAGACCAGTTTCTTGTCTCGGCAGTGGGAAGAACACGGGACGCTGAAGGATCATATCTAACAAGAGATTCGCTCGCAAACCTTGAAAGAAAAGGACGTCCCACGCTCTTGTTCTCTCCGAATGGTTTCCGCTTCGAAGATATGCCAGAGCCAGTCAAAAATTATATTCTTGAGGGCGAGAGAGCGGGACTTTCAAAACGCGCGCTCATCTCCACCAGAGTGCCCTGGTATAAAATGGAGGTACGAGAGGTGCCCGTTTTTTTGTTTTCCTATCTTGGGCGGCGTAACGCGCGTTTTATTAAAAACGAAGCCGGTATTGTTCCATTAACTGGATTTCTTTGTATTTATCCTCGATCCAACAATGCCGAGTATGTTGAAAAGTTATGGACGATTTTACAGCATCCAGATACAATCTCGAATTTACGACTTGTGGGAAAATCTTATGGATCTGGCGCGATTAAAGTTGAGCCGCGATCGCTTGAGAGATTACCTCTCAGTTCAGATTTGGTACGAGGGCTTGGGCTTGCACCGGTAAGGGCAGATTTAGTTTCATCACTTTTCGCCCAAGGCTCATTCAAGACAGACCAGATTGAGGTGCTTCAATAGGACTACTTTTTGTGTGGAGTATGATTTGAACATGCTTTATTTGAGCAGCGTTCGGGTATCGTTTTTGTGCCTTCTCCGCCGACGCTAAAGCTTTGGCGGACTGCGGAACCGTTATTTTGCAGTTTTATGAGGGTTGTGATTTGGACACCCTTTGTTGCTACATCTCTCGGGTATGGTTTTTGTTCCTTCCATCATGAGTGAGCCGCAGAGGGGGCAGATGTTGCCGGTCGGCTTGGCTTTGATGGCGTTTTTGCAGGTGGGGTAATTTGAGCAGGAGAAGAAGATGCCGAAGCGGCCTCGGCGCTCCACCATCTCGCCACCCTCGCGGCCCTCCGTCTTGCACAATGGGCACGCGACACCGGTTTTGCCGCGCGCCTCTTCCTCTGCGCTTTTCTTTACGAATTTGCACTTGGGATAGTTGGAGCACGCGACAAATCGGCCAAATTTACCTTCCCGCTCGATGAGCTGGCCGTCTTTGCACTCGGGGCATTTTTCGCCTATTTCCTTGGGCGGTGGTATCTCGCTGCCGTCTTCGCGGCGTGCGCCGAGGCATTTCGGGAATTTTTTGCAGCTCATAAAGCGGCCGCTCTTCGAGAGTTTGTATTCCATCGGGCCGCCGCAGATAGGACAGGGGAATTCATCGGGCGCGTCACCCATACCGGTGATCTTGGCTATTTTTTCCTTGCCCTTGACCGCTTTTTTAAAGGGGCCGTAGAAATCCCTGAGCGTCTTCTCATACCCCCGCTTTCCCTCGGCGATTTGGTCGAGCTCATCCTCCATCTCTGCAGTGAATGTGTCCGAGATGTATTCGCCGAAATTCTGCTCGATGAATGAAGATACCACATCACCTGTGGCGGTAGGGATGAGCGTACGACCCTGCCTTTCCACATAGCCGCGCGCCTCAATAGTCCGCAAGATGCTCGCGTAGGTGGAAGGGCGACCGATGCCGCGTTTCTCAAGCTCCTTGACCAAGCCGGCTTCGGTGTAACGTGAGGGCGGCTGGGTCTCTTTGCCCTCGGTGTGTGCGGCGAGAAGTTCGAGCGGATCTTCTACCGCTACTTTGGGCAACTCCACATCTTCGCCGCGCGCTGCTGGGTCGGCCTTGAGCCAGCCATCGAATATCACGCGCGAACCGTTGGCAGCAAAATCGGGAATCGTGTGCTTATGAACGTTGGCCGTGATCTTCGTGCGCAAAGTCTTGGCGTCGGTCATTTGGCTTGAGACCGCGCGTGCCCGAATAAGCGCGTATAATTTTTTCTGGTCCTCTGTGGCGCCCAACGAGCGTTTTTTGGGGTCGGTGGGGCGGATGGCCTCGTGGGCTTCTTGTGCTGATTTATTTTTGGTTTTGTACACACGCGGCTGGACATATTTTTCTCCAAATTCAGAGCGTACGGTGGCGACCAGTGCATCCAGCGCGTCTTTGCCTAGATTCATGCTATCGGTGCGCATGTAGGTGATGTGGCCGGCTTCGTACAATTTTTGCGCAATGCGCATTGTATTTGAGGGGGAGTAGCCAAGGCGAGTCGAAGCGGTTTGTTGCAGGGTCGAAGTTGTAAACGGCCCGCGTGGCGAGCGCGCTACTTCGCTCTCTTCCACCGATTTCACGTGCCACTTTTTCGTCTCGGCTTCTTTCAGTATGCGCTGCGCTTCCTTCTCTGTTTTTGGCTCCTCCGAGCAGATTACCGTAAATTGTTCGTTCCTTGCAGTGGCGACCTCCGCGCTGATCACCCAGTATTTTTCAGGGACAAACGCGCGGATTTCGCGCTCGCGCTCCATGATGATACGCAGCGCGGGGGATTGCACTCGGCCAGCCGAAAGTCCGTAGCGCACCTTTTTCCAGATCAATCCAGAGAGGTCGTAGCCAAAAAGCCGGTCCAGCACGCGGCGCGCCTCTTGTGCGCGCACGAGCTCATCGTCGATCGTGCGCGGATGCGCGAGCGCTTCTTGCACCGCCTTTTCAGTAATCTCGTGGAAGACGATGCGCTTCGGCTTTTTCAAGCCGATGGTCTCGGCCAAATGCCAAGCGATCGCTTCGCCCTCACGGTCAGGGTCGGTGGCGAGAATGACTTCGTCGGCCTTCTTCGCGTCTTTCTGGAGGCCGTTGATGATGTCCTGCTTGGCTGCGACGATCTGATAGCGCGGTTTGAAGTTGTTCTCAATATCCACCGCATCTTTGTTGCTCTTGGGCAGGTCGCGGATGTGGCCCACGGAGGCACGCACGGAGAACCCCTTGCCGAGGTATTTCTCAATAGTCTTGGCTTTTGCCGGAGACTCGACGATTACCAATTTCATACTATAAGTAGAGAGGGTACAGGGGATTTGGCGGGATTGCAAAAATTGGTATACTGCTCTTACTGCATTATGGCAAAGAAAAAGAGCATCGGTTTTGAGGAACTTGACGCGAAGCTTGACCGCGTTATCGGTTCTTTGGCCACGAAGGGGGATATTCGAGAATTGAAGGAGGACATCTGTGAACTGAATGCAAAAGTCGATCGTGTGATCGATACGATGGCGACCAAAGAGGACATCGCAAGCCTCGAGGGAAGAATGGATCAATTTGACGAACGCTTAAAGCGCGTCATTATAGCGCTTGACCATGTAAAAAGCGGATTTGATAATATGACGTTGGAGTATGCGGCGATTTCAGCAAAACTGGCTCGTTATGAGAAATGGTTTGAAATTCTTGCGAAGAAAACGCGTGTTAAATTGACGATATAGTATGTCCAAAGGCACCATCACGCAGATCATCGGGCCGGTCGTTGACGTGAGATTTGATACGGGATTGCCGCAAATTCAGAATGCGCTTGAGCTTACGCACAATGGTGAACGCTTGGTACTCGAGGTAGCGCAGCACCTCGGACTCAATCGCGTGCGCGCGATCGCGATGGGCGATACATCGGGCCTCGCGCGTGATGCGGAGGTGATGGATACAGGTGATCTCATCTCGGTACCGGTGGGCGAAGCCGTTCTGGGCCGCATGTTCAACGTCATCGGCGACCCAATAGATGGGCTTGGAGAAATGGAGAAAGATGTCACACGCCTACCCATTCATCGCCATCCGCCGGCGTTTAGTGAGCAATCCACCAAGGCGGAGCTTTTTGAAACAGGTATCAAAGCGATAGACCTCCTCGCGCCATTCATCAAGGGTGGCAAGGTCGGGCTCTTCGGTGGCGCGGGGGTGGGGAAGACAGTGCTGATCCAAGAGCTTATCCACAATGTGGCGTCCGAGCACGGCGGCTACTCGGTATTCGCCGGAGTGGGCGAGCGCGTACGTGAAGGCAACGATCTCTATCACGAAATGAAAGAATCGGGCGTGCTCGATAAAACCGCGCTTGTATTCGGCCAGATGAACGAAGTGCCGGGTGCGAGAGCGCGCGTGGCGCTCTCGGGCCTCACCATGGCCGAGGCATTTCGAGACGAAGGCGGAAAGGATGTTCTCTTTTTTATGGACAATGTGTTCCGCTTCGTGCAGGCAGGTTCAGAAGTATCGTCCTTGCTCGGCCGAGTGCCTTCGGCGGTCGGCTACCAGCCTACGCTCGCAAATGAAATGGGACTCTTGCAGGAGCGGATCACCTCGACCACCAAAGGCTCGATCACATCTGTGCAGGCGATCTATGTGCCCGCTGACGACCTCACCGATCCCGCTCCAGCTACCACATTCTCACACTTGGACTCCACCATCGTGCTTTCGCGTCAGCTTGCCTCCCTCGGTATTTACCCCGCCATCGATCCGCTTGAGTCGGGCTCGACCGCTCTCACACCGGAGATCGTGGGCGAAGAGCACTACCGTGTGGCCAATGAGACGCGTCGCGTGCTCCAGCGCTACAAGGATCTGCAGGACATCATCGCGATCCTCGGCATTGAGGAACTTTCGGAGGACGACAAAAGGCTGGTCTACCGCGCGCGCAAGATCCAGCGCTTCCTCTCGCAGCCGTTCAATGTGGCCGAAGTATTCACCGGTGCAAAGGGCGCATACGTCTCACTCGCCGACACCGTGCGCTGCTTCGGTGAGATCCTTGAGGGTAACCACGACACCAAGAACGAGCAGGAATTTTACATGAAAGGGGGTATTGAATAGCATGGCGGAAACATTTCATCTCATTGTAGCGTCGGTAGGGGAAACGAAATTCGATGGCGCGGCGGTCTCGGCCACTTTGCCCGGCAGCGCAGGTGAATTTACCGTACTCGCACACCACGAGCCCATCGTAACGACGCTCAAACCAGGAAAGATCATTGTGCGTCCGCCGGCATTGGAGGTGCGGGTGGGAGAACCGGGTCAACAACTTGAATTTTCTATCCAAGGCGGCATCATAGAGATGAGTGGAAATCGCGCTGTCGTCCTCTTATAGTGCGATACAATAGTGTCATGCGCACCTTGCGCCTTTTCCTGATAACAGCGGCGCTCGTTGCACCTATCGCTGTGTTCGCGGAGCCGGTGCCCGACCATCCCCACGTGGAGAAGATCAGGTGCACTGGCGACACCGTACTCAAAGGTGATGCAGTGGAAGGGTTCCGCAGTATCACCAACATCTGCATAAACGACGTTGTATCGGTATTTTCCGGTGGCACAGCTGGCGATAAACAGACGTGTATTTGTAAGACCGATGCGGAATGGAATAAAGTGGGGTGCAAGGGTAGTAAACCGAATACTGTCGCCGGCACCATTTCCATACAATGCTCACCCACCAGCAAACCAATCCCGCTGTCGAAATGCGACGAGAACGCCATGTCGACGGTTCAGAAAATTTGCGGGGGGGTACCATCCTCGTCTGATAAAGTGCCTTGCAAAGCAGTTGGCGACAGTAACTCGGCAAATCTCACGAATGCGACAAAATTCCAAAATGCTTGCACCGACGGCGGCTCGAAGGACTACCTATGCGATAAAAATAAAGGCACGGATAACGGAACGACCTTGTCATGCTTGGGCAGAACGGCTGACGACACGCTCAAAGTGCTCAATAGTCTAGAAAAAGGAACCCTTGAGGGTATTGTCCCAGTTTCTGAAGGAACGAATGATACCCAAACGCTCGAGCAGTGTAAAAACGATCAATCAAAGTGTAAACTCGATGAAATCTATAAGGCGGTAAAGGAAAATGCAAACGATCCAAACGACGTCCAGCTCAAGTGTCTGGGCATACTCTACAAACCCGAATACAACTCGACCATTGAGGCTGCCTGCAAACGTAACGGTGGAGAATTCATCGATCTCCCCGGAAAGGCCGGCAACTATCACCCTACGGATGACGTGTATCGGGACGTACTAAAAGAAATTGGGCAGATAGAAAATCCCGGCAGTGCGCCCACTGCATCCGACGATCTCCCGAGTAACAATCTCGTATCAGCAGCTTCCATTGCCCAACAAGGTTCCAATGATCAGGTTCGCACACTCGCGTGCGCTCTTCCTGGTGTGGAAAATTGTGAGCAGTACGGTAAAAGCATGACAGCGGTGGCTGGAGCCGAAGGTGCGCCAGATGGTGGATGCAGTAGTCCTACCGTTTGCGGCTCGTTCCAACAAAAAGCAGACAACTACGAATTAGGCATAAAGGCGTTTAACGATGCATGTGGCAGTTCTCCAAACGATGTATGTCAAACAGTTCAACAGACGTGCATCAATGGCCCTTCCGACCGCATCAACAATAACTTATGCAGCGCTGCTGCTGCTGTAGGATTGCATGCAAAAGTGGATGCACAGATACAGTCGCAGATCAGTGATCCAGCGCGTCAGGCCGCCGCTCACATGCTCTATCAGTTAGCACCAGGGCAATTCATGGGTGGGCAGGTATCTGATATAAATACGTACCAATTAAACTCCGCTGCCATCTCTGCCGTGCAAAATCAGGGCATCAGTTTGCCCGCCAATCCGACGGGTTCCGACGCCATAGATGGCATTTTGAGAAAACCAAACATGCAGTCGGGCATCGCGCTTGCTGGTACCGGCTCGCCTGGCAGTCTAGGAAATACTGTTCCGGCCCCCTCGATCGGCAACATCTCGCGGCTAGTCACTGGCGAGTATTTTGTCGTCGCATCTGACGGCACGCTTACCAAAGTATCTGCACCCTCTATTTCGTCGGGTTCGCAGTCGCCGTTTTCATCGTTTGGAAGCCTCGGCCTCGGTACAAGCCTGGGTAGCTCAATGATGAGCCCATTTCAAAGCTTGTTCTCTTCGGCAAACGCGTCGCCATACAAGGCACCTCCGCCCGTGCCGCCGCCACCTACGCCCACACTCGCCCTTACGGTACAACCGCTGACAGTGGTGCGCGGCGATCAGATCACCGTCTCATGGACCTCGAGCGGCATGTCCTCAAGCGCTCCGTGCACAGTCACGCAAAACGGCGCTTCGCTCGGAAGCGGCATTGCGGGAGCTAAGATCGTCACGACCAGCGCTACTTCGACCCTCACCTCAGTAGTCTTCCGACTTGTTTGTCAGGCTGCCACGAACGGGCAGGTGTTCCAGCAGAGTTCCACAGTGACGCTCCAATGAGTTTTCCCCGATGCAAAGCGCGCTGCGCTTGCAACGGGGCAGGCAAAAACGCATTATGAAGCCGTGTTCAAGCGTACCATTGAGGAGTTTACCTGTGGAAAGTGCGGCCTACACGTAAAGGGCAACGGTTATACGAATCACTGCCCCCGATGTCTCTGGAGCAAGCATGTGGATGTGCATCCCGGGGATCGCGCGGCTGCCTGCGGCGGACTGATGAAGCCAGTCGCGCTTGAAGGCTCGAGCCCGGATTACCGCATCGTGCACCGATGTCAGAAGTGCGGATTAGAGCGCGTCAATGGCGTCCAGCAGGAGGATAGCGCCGAGGCGCTCATTGGGTTTGCGAAACATCGGGGAGGTGGGTAGTGCATTGTGCGGCCAGATATCTGTGGCATGATGCATGCATGGTACGGCGACAAAAGGTCAAGAAAAAAAAGAAGAGCAGTATTATTGATTTTCCATTGATCGAGGAGATCAAATATCGCATTAAGGCGCACAGCGAGAGGCGTCAGCTCCCACATGTTGTGGACGAAGACGATCCCTTGGTCACGGAAAAGGAGGCTACCGAATACCTTGATCACGAGAAGCACGGCGCGGATTGAGCGGCGCCCGGGCATGCTACGATTACCTGATGCAAGCCAAAAAAATACTGCTGCTTTTGGGGCATCCAGATAGAAGCGGCATGTGTGGTGAAATCGCGGACAAATATGAAAAGGCTGCGCGGGGGGCGGGGCACTTCGTGGATCGTCTCAATATCGGTGAGATGCAGTTTGACCCCATTTTGCACAAGGGCTATCGCGAACGGCAAGAATTGGAGCCGAGTCTGGTGCGATTTCAAGAGCTTATCCTGTCGTGCGACCATTTTGTCGTCGTTTACCCAGTGTGGTGGGTGGGTATGCCTGCGATATTAAAAGGACTTTTCGATCGGGCATGGTTGCCGGGCTCTGCCTTTCGCTATATCAAGACGCGGGCGGGAGAGCGCACGATCTTTTGGAATCGGCTCTTGCGCGGCAAAACGGCGCGCATCATCATGACGAGCGGCACCGCACCCTGGCTGGTGCGTTTTCTTCCGGGCAATGTGAACGCGCAGTTGCGGTGGGGCATCCTCTGGTTTGCCGGATTCAAAGTGCGCAGCATGTGGCTGGGCCCGGCCGAAAACGTCCCCCAGGCACGCAAAGCCCGCTGGCTCGCACGCGTTGCGGCGCTTGGTCGGGAGGGAATATAACAGTTAAAATGTCTTGCAATAGAGGGGTTTTTTGGCTAGGATGCTCGAATGTCCTCGCTTTCCATCGGGATAGTTGGCATGCCAAATGTTGGAAAATCGACATTGTTCAACGCGCTCACTCGTAAAGGCGTGCCAGCAGAGAATTACCCCTTTTGTACTATTGATCCGTCGGTCGGGATAGTCGCGGTGCCCGACGCGCGACTGACTCGATTGAGTGAAATGTCGCACTCTGAAAAAACCATCCCCGCAGTCGTCGAGTTCGTAGATATTGCAGGATTGGTGAAAGGTGCGTCGGAGGGTGAGGGACTCGGCAATCAATTTCTCTCGCACATACGCGAGGTAGATGCCATCGCGGAAGTCGTGCGGGTATTTGACGATGAAGACATCCACCATGTCGAAGGGGGCGTGGAGCCGCTGCGCGACATCGAAACGATCGATCTCGAACTTGTGTTGGCCGATCTTGAGAGCGTGCAGAAGCGATCCGCTCGCATTGAACGCGACGCAAAGAGCGGCGACAAGACGGCAATTGCTGAAGGCACTGTATTACAAAAAATTCTCCCTCTTTTACACGCGGGGAAGTTTGCGCGCAGTGCGCAACTGAACAAAGAAGAGATGTTGATCGCGCGGAGTTTACAGTTGCTCACGCAGAAGCCCATTGTGTATGTGCTCAACAGGAAATCTGGTGTCATAAACGTGGATGCCGAGGCGGGATCGCGCTGGAAAGCACTTGAGGGTTTTCTCGAACAAAATGGAGCGCAGTATGTGGTGCTTGATGCAGGCGTAGAAAACGAGCTCACCGATGTGCACGACGATGAGCGCGCTGATTTTCGTCGCGAACTCGGCGTCGCCTCCGACGGCCTCGATGCGCTTATCAAGAGTGGTTACGCACTCCTCAATCTCATCTCATTTTTTACGACGGGTGAGGACGAATCGCGCGCGTGGACTATTCCGAGGGGCTCAACAGCGCCGGAAGCTGGTGCGGTGATACACTCCGATTTCCGCGACAAATTCATCCGCGCAGAAGTGATCCAATGGGAAAAATTGCTCGGGGCTGGCAGTTGGGGGAAAGCGCGGGAGCAAGGGGTGCTGCGCACCGAGGGGAGGGAGTACGTAGTGCAAGATGGAGACGTGATGGAATTCCTACACAGCTAGCGCACTTTCGTGCTCGTTGCAGCATCCGCCAAAATTTGCTAGTTTTCCACCGGGATCGTTCATGGTCTCGATGCGAATGGAGGAGAGGATGGCCGGTGCTCATGTAATCGCAGCAGCGTTCGCGCTGCTTATGTGTCATGTCTGATACTTCCCGGTAATTCGGCCGGGAAGTTTGCATTTGGGACGCTTCCTATTTAGCCCACCGGTGTGGTACAATCCTACGCATATGGACAAGGCACCCAAACCCCTCAATTTGAACACCTAGTTTTTCTTCTTTGAACGCGCCCTCGGGCGCGTTTTGCGTTTGAGCGCTTTCGCATACATCTCGTCGGGCGTATGAAATCCCAATACATCCATGAAGCGACGATTCGCC
>DATDWX010000022.1:0-16237 GCA_036517335.1 Minisyncoccota bacterium
GCCCACACTCACGCATCGAATGTCCCTCGCCTCGCAGCCGATACAGCTTCCATCGCTTTTTGTTTGTTAATTGTTCAAACTCTCTTTTGTCCCGCATATGCAACACATCTTAGGTGTTGCATTTAGAATTAGAACTCAGGCACATACTCTCGATATCGATACATGCCTTATTCGGGCGAATAAGTCTTATATAGAGAAGTGGAGTGAGAAATCCACACGAGCGGCGCTCAATTCCTGCGGAACATGGTATATATGCACTCATGATGACTGGGACGTCCGAAGCTATCTTCGATCGATTCTCGTTGGCAATGGCTGTTGCAGCTTTCCTGCTGATTGCGCTCCCCTCTTTTGCGCACGCTTCATCGTCCCTCGTCTGGGGCGATCAAAATGGTGGGACGCCGACGCAGATCGAGATCTTCGATGGCGGCACGTATGCCGTGCCGCTCAACACCCCCGCGCCCGCGTATATCGTCCCTTCTCTTTTGATCTTTGGCCCGGTAAGCGCAACGCTCTACCGGATTATGGGCCCTGCCGAGGCGCCCGTGCGCGAGGAGATCGCAAGCCTTGGCTTCCAAAACCCCGATGGCGACCCGCTTGTCTCCTGGCCTGCCGCAGGGTCATACGAGCTTGACGTAGCCGAATTCGGGGCGCCGATCCTGAATTTCGAGGAGAAACTCAAGCGGTGGCTCGCGCGGCTCTTTTTTGCCGACATCGCGTACGCCCAGTTTGGCCCCTCTGACCCAACAGTTGTCGAGACCCTGCACTTCACGATAGAGGACGCTGCTTCGAACACGCTTGATCCCGTCATCATCATTCCCGGAATCCTTGGCTCGGCACAGCACAACGGCGAATGGCTCATCGACCCCATCACGCATGCCTACGACAATCTCATAGACACGCTCATTGCCAACGGCTACGAAAAAGACGTTACACTCTTCCCTTTTCCGTATGAGTGGCGCTTTTCCAACAGAACGACCGCGACTTTGCTCGACGAAAAAATAAACGATATCAAAGATGTTTGCGATTGTGACAAAGTCGACATCGTCGCGCACTCCATGGGCGGTCTCGTCGCGAGGCAGTACATCCAGTCAGATGATTACGATGGCGACATCGATCAACTCATCTTCCTCGGCACCCCGCATCTTGGCGCACCCAACGCCTACTTAATGTGGGAAGGGGGCGAAGCCGGGACAGAGTTCAAAGATAAGCTATTGCGGGAAGTTCTTAAAATCGAGGCGCGGAAAAAAGGATACTCCACCTTATTCAGTTACGAAAGAGGACTCCCGATCCCCTCTGTGCAGGAGTTACTGCCTGTCTATGGGTATATCAAACACGTTGGTTCGCCTAATATCCCTACGTACCCAAACTCTTCTTGGTATCCAAATAATCTCTTCTTGCAGGAGCTCAATAGTGCCGTCGCTGATCTCTACGGTTCTGGCGTAACAATTACCAATTTCGTTGGGCAACTCACCGAAAGCACGACCATTGAGACAATACGCGTTATCGCACCAACGACAACGAGCGCAACATTGCTGTGGGGATTCGGAAAGCCACAAGGGTTTCCATCGACTGGAGATGCAGGCCTGGAGCGCGGCCAGGGTGACGCCACTGTTCCTCTGTCGTCAGCAAGTTTTGTAAATCAAGACTTGCAGATCATAAATTCGGAGCACAACGAACTTCCTACGAAAGCAGAGGGAGCCGTATTCAAGGTACTAAGCGGCCAAGACCCTACGTCTCTCATTACCAACAGCCATGGATTCTTCGAGACCGCAAAAAACGTGCTTATCTTCCAAATCCTTTCCCCCGCAGACTTCGTCGTCGAGGCGCCAAATGGATTGAAGGTGGGCAAAGACTTCGCGACAGGACAAGAGTTTACTCAGATCCCTGACGCGTTTTACTCTGGCTTCGGCACCGACGATGAGTATGTGACCATTCCCAATCCACTCAACGGCCTCTACAAGGTTATTACGCAAGGCACAGGCAGCGGAGGTGTGTACACGATCGCGACAGGCCTCATTACTGACGCCACTTCGAGCGAGAAATTCTTTACCGGGCAGACACTTCCGGGTGCGCTCACCACCTTCCACGTCGACGTCAGTCTGAATGGGCCGAGCGCAGCGATCAAGGACATTCAAATAGTTGCGACCGTCGGCAGCACCAAGACCGATATCAATCGCGCATTCGCACTGGGGTGGATAAAATCCAATGGCATAAAGACCTCGCTCCTCACGTTGCTCACACAGGCGCAAAAACTCAAGAAACAAAGTGATAAGATTAAGCTGTACAAAGCTATGCTCGAAATACTCAAAGCTGCGAAAAAGTCTGGTCTTATTAACCAGCAAGGTTACGACTTATTGACGGCGGATGTTAATTGGTTGATTAGTCACTGAGATTATGCAAATCGCCCTCTCTTTACTGCGATATATTCTTCTCCTTGTTATAGCAACCTTGTTAACTGTTTATATTCTTGTATACGCTTTTGAGCCAGTATATGGGCTACTCCTTAGAAGTGAGGTCGGCGGATTTGGGGATATCGATTTTACAGATGCGGCAATAATATTTGTCGCTCTACAGTTTTATATACCGCTTTTTTTTATAGCTCTGGGAGATAACTTGCGTTATTGGGCATTTGCAATAACACTCGTATTGTTATCCTTGATTGACTATCAAGTTGACCCGCAGAGGCTTCTAATCCTACTGGCCATAATAGTTTCTGGAGGCCTTCTTGGTTGGCTCATCCGTTTCGTTGCCACCAACACCCTCGGCAAAATGCCTTCGTTCGAGCCGATGAAAAGATACTTCTAGCCCTAAACGCCTCAAATGGTGTAATTGAGCCCATTAGCTGCCCGAAATGGGCCGTTAAGATGTAAAAGGCTGGACTCCTTCATGAGCCTGCTGTAGAGTGCTGGCGTATGGCATGGGTACGAGATAATTGGCTTAAGGTCCTCGCGATACTTTTGGTGCTTGGCGCCCTTACCGACGTCCCCTATTACGCCTATTACCAGCTCATGAACTGGGTCGTCGTCGGTGCGGCGCTTGTCACAGCATGGCAAGCCTACAAGCTCAACAAAGACTGGCTGATGTGGCTCTTCGTGCTCGTTGCCGTCGTATTCAATCCCCTCGCACCCTTCTACTTCTCTGCCGACATGTGGCGCATTGCCGACGTGATCGTCGCAATACTTTTCCTCGCATCCTTCTTCTTGATCAAACCAAAGAACTAACTACTGACTCAAAACAAAAGAGCCCTTCGCGGGCTCTTTTGTTTTTGCTGATAAGAAACTTAGAGAGAGCACAGCGCGAACGCCTGTACGATCATTGCGTTGCTGGCAGTCAAATCTGCCCGAATTGTTCCGACAGCAGTCCATGTTGTTGCGTCACTTGGATATGAGGATGTAAGAACCACATCTCCAAGCTCAGTGCCGAGCAAGGTTGTAACCGAAGCACCTCCGCCGAGAACAACTCCAGTGGAACATGTAGCGGTCGCTGTAACCTGAGTGCCCGGACCTGCGCTCAGTGCAGACGACGCTGTTGTCCCCGCTACACGATCCGCACCACTCGGACCGGGATCACCTTGAGGGCCTGCCGGACCCTCGGGGCCCTGCGTGCCTGTCGCGCCCATTTCCCCTTGTGGTCCCTGACAATCCAGAGCATCAATTTCGCCGTCAAGATTCGTGTCCTCCTCGGGGTCGTCAGGTGCACCGTTCCCGTCCAGATCCCAACAACTAAGACCGTCAGTACCAGCGTCACCTTGAGGTCCTGTGGCACCTGTTGCTCCAGTCGCACCAGTTGCCCCCGTCTCGCCTTGCGGGCCTTGTGCGCCTGTTGGACCCATAGGACCAGTCGCGCCGTCAGCACCAGCCGGACCGGCAGGACCTATCTCGCCTTGCGGACCTTCCGGACCTTGAGAACCTGTTGCTCCGGTAGCCCCTGTTTCTCCTTGGATTCCTTGTTCCCCTTGCGGACCTTGGGGGCCAATTGCTCCCTGTGGACCCTGATCGCCCTCCGGACCTTGTGGACCAGTTGGGCCCGGATCACCTTGGGGTCCTTGAGGTCCTGTGGCACCTGTTGCTCCGGGTTCTCCCTCCGGCCCTTGTTCGCCCTGCGGACCTTCCGGACCTTGAGGACCAGTTGCGCCAGTCAAACCAATCGGACCCTGTGGTCCCTCCGGACCCGCGAGACCTGTATCCCCTTGTGGGCCCTGCGCACCTGTAGCTCCTTGCGGGCCGGTTGCGCCGGTTGCGCCTGTTCCTCCCTGAAGACCCTGCGGACCGGCTGGACCAGTTGCGCCTGTAGCCCCTGTTTCGCCTTGGATTCCTTGCTCACCCTGTGGTCCTGCTGGGCCCGTCTCACCTTGAATACCTTGCTCTCCCTGAGGGCCCTGTTCTCCTTGTAAACCTTGTTCGCCTTGGAGACCCTGTTCTCCTTGCGGACCTTGCGGGCCAGCGGGACCCGTTTCGCCTGTCAGACCAATGGGACCTTGAGGTCCTGTTGCACCTGTCTCTCCTTGCGGACCTACAGGGCCTTGTGGACCAACATCACCTTGTGGGCCCTGTAATCCCTGTGGGCCTTCTTGGCCGTCCGAACCAGCAGCGCCGTTTTGGCCTGCCGCGCCTGCGGCTCCGGCTTCGCCGTTGCAGACGTAGCTTGTTGAATCAATTTCTTCTGTGTCCAAAACGCCATCATTGTTATCATCAACGCCCGACTCTACTTTCTGTCCTCCAGCCGGACAGTGATCTGGACCAGCTGGCTCTGGAGTCACAACGACCAACGCATCAGAGCCGTCGTCTCCGGGCTCGCCATCCTCACCATCTATACCATTACAGATGAAACTTTCAGTAACCGGACCTTCGCCAACGCTCGTTTCAACTTTCTTTCCGCCTGCCACACATTCGTCACTCAATTCGAGCACATCGGTCACGACTACATTTGCAGATTCTCCATCGGCTCCTGCCGCACCAGCGGGACCAGTGTCACCTGTTTCTCCTTGCAGTCCCTGAGCACCATCTTCTCCATCCGCGCCAGCGGGGCCGGTGAGACCAAGATCGCCCTGTGGACCTTGCTGACCGGTATCACCCGGCGGACCTTGTATACCATCTTCTCCGTCGACCCCAGCTGGACCCTGTGGACCCTCTGGGCCAGGATCGCCTTGCGGACCTGTATCTCCTTGTGAACCTTCTGGGCCAATAGGGCCTTGGGCGCCGTCTTCGCCGTCAGCACCCGCGGATCCTGTCGGGCCAATGTCGCCTTGCGGACCTTGTGCGCCATCTTCCCCATCTTCGCCTGCAGGACCGGTCGGGCCCGTCGCCCCTGCTGGGCCTTGAGGACCTTCGGGGCCAGGATCGCCCTGCGGGCCCTGCTCGCCACGAGGACCTGGTACTGATCTGCCGATCGACGCATTAATTCCTCCAGGGCCGTTTTCCCCACAGCCAAATCTATTGAACGTCGAAGTAGCGCTAGAATTACCTATACAAAAATCGAGCCGAAGTTCCGCGTACGCTTTCGGAACGGCGGCTGCGGCAAATGCGACCAAACCAACAATCACTGCTATCACAAGCGAAAGAATTCTCGTTTTGTGCATGTTCGTCGTTAACATACTTTTTGTAACTGATTAGTAATTAATCAACGAATAATCCAACGCCAAAACAAAAAGCTGTTTTGCGACCGGTATGCGCAAAACAGCTCTTCGTTAATGGAGAGCGACAGGTCTCACTTGGTGAGGCTGTTGTCGACATCGTGCGTGCTTCCCTTCACCGTTTCCCCGAAGCAAAAGCCAGCACTCTTCAATTCTATAGTGAGTTCATGAATATTCGTCCACCAGTCAAGGGTGTTTCTGGGGAAAACGTGTTGACGCTACTGTGTATAAGGCCAGATGATGGCTTACTGGAGACCCGCAGCCTATTTAACCTGATCCTGTGGCAATAACGGTGTCCGCGAGAACGGGGTCGGGGAAGATGGTGTAGTCGGCTACGACGAAAAGCCCTGACATGAATACGAGGAGGCAGGCGGCGACTGTGAATGCGCGGGCGTGGTGCCAGCGCAGCTCAAGGCCCGTGGTAATGACGAGTGCCAGAAGTACCAGGAATCCGGTGATGTAGTAGGCGTAGCGAAGGGTGGTCTTGGGCGAGGTCGCGAGGAAGCCCCAAGCTGGCGCGTAGCGCACGGCACCTACGGGAGCTTTGGCATCGGGCTGGCGTATGTCGGCGATGGTTTTTGACTCGGCTGCAACAGCTACTTTTTCGGGCTCATTCGCACTCGTGCCCAAGACATTCGTCCCAGCAGGTTCGGTCGTAGCGAGCGCCGGCTGTGTCGCATCTTGCGGCGCAGAGATTTCTTGTATCGAGGCTATCGTGGCCGCCTCCGCTGGCGTAGCAAACATCTGGACGACGAATGTCGTCGCATGGCCTTCGAACGTGCCCTGCGCCGTCGCGATCCCGATCTCCGTGAAATGCGGATCGAGGAGGTTGTCGCGGTGCGTGGGCGATTGCATCCATGCGCGCTCCACATCGGCTGAGTCAGAAAAATCTACTGCCAGGTTCTCCCCTGCATATTTAAATGAGTATCCGGCTTCCTTAAACCAGTACCACGAATCATAGCCCTCGGGCGTCTCGTGCGCGAAGTAGCCCTTCGCTGCCATGTCGTCTGCTTTGGCTTGTGCGGCGGCGGTGAGGACGGGATTTATACGCAATGTGCCGAGGCTCTGGGACGCGCGATCGCCGTTGGCGAGATCCACCAATACTGAGGAAATCACCGCCGCCGCTTGTCCGGAGCGTATGGAAAGGGTCTGGATCGCGGAAATACAAAAGAGACCGACGATGAGAACGAGCATCACAGCGAGCGCTGCGCCTTCGAGAAGGCGCAGCTCACGTTTCTGCATACCCGATGTGCGTCTCGATTGCTTAGGACGAGCTTTCTTCACTCCTCTATTTTCTCACGTCCTGTGCAGAAGGTCAGCCCTCTGCGGCAAGGCCTTGCCTTGCCGTGTTCGGTGTATAATTTGAGGGATGAGCGTAAGACACATAGCATTCGCTCCGGGCGAATATTTTCATTGCTGCACGCGCGGCGTTGATAAACGACAAATCTTCATGGACGAAAGAGATTGTGAAAGATTTCAAATGCTTCTTTATACGTGCAACAGCACACGGCCAATTCATATAAGTAACCTCCATCATCCGGCACGTCAAGGACCGGCCTTGGGGCATGTTCTGGCATGTAAACGTGGGGAGCGCCTCGTAGACATCGGCGCATATTGTCTCATGCCAAATCATCTGCACCTGCTCCTTCGTGAGATTGACTACGGCGGCATATCCTCTTTTATGCAAAAGGTGGGTACAGGCTATACCATGTACTTCAATAAAAAGTACGAACGGACCGGTGCCTTATTCTCGGGAAAGTTTAAAGCCGTCCACATCGAGTCTGATGCTCATTCGCGGCGTGTGATCAATTATATTCATGCGAATTCAGCCGAACTATTCGAGCCCGGCTGGAAAAAAGGAGTTGTGCGTAATGAGGCAAAACTGAAAAATAGACTTTTGACATACCCCTATTCGAGCCTGATCGATTATGAAGGTGCGGAGCGGCCACAAGCCGTTCTGCTTGCTAAAGATGCGGCACTGGAATTAGTAGATACGGTGCCTAGTTTTAAAGCACTCATTACTGATGCTCGGGCATTTTACAATTATGAAAAAGATCTGCTTTCCGATCTGGAGCCTTAGCACGGCAAGGCAAGGCCTTGCCGTGTATCTAGCACAAGGTTGGATCAGAGCGTATCAGCGCGGAGTACTCGCTCCGGATGTTTGCCTGAAGGATCGCTGTGCCCTGCCCCGATAGCTTCGCCGGCGCCAATGAGTGCGTCGCGCACCTGCGTCCAGGACGCTCCCGGATTTTTGGCGATATAGAGCGCTGCCGCGCCCGCGACGTGTGGAGAGGCCATGCTCGTGCCGCTTATGGTCTTGTACGTTTTCGAAAGCCAGGTGGAATTGATGTTAACGCCGGGTGCTCCGATATCGACGGCACTCCCGTAGTTGCTGAACGATGCGAATGTGTCGTCAGCGCCGAAGCTCGTTGCCTTCCCAAGAGCACCGCCCTTTCCGTCGGAATCCGCAAGCGCGGAGACGGTGATGACGGCGTCGTCGTAGGCCGCCGGGACCGCTTTGCTTGTGTCGGCCCCACTGTTGCCCGCCGCAACGACGAGGGTGACGCCTGCATCCCGCACGCGGCAGACTGCCTGGTGCAATGCATCTTTGTTGGTCTGGCCGCAGTTACCATCGTTGGAGCCCGCGCCACCGAGGCTCATGTTGGCAACCGTGATCGAGCCACCGTTCTTGGGGCCGTTGGCTGCCACGGTGTCGAGTCCGCAGATGACCGACGACCAGCTGCCGTTGCCGTATCTATCGAGCACGCGAATCGCCCAGAGCTTGGCGCTGGGAGCGACGCCGACAACGCCCTGGGTATTCTTGAGCGCGGCGATCGTGCCGGCGACGTGCGTGCCGTGGCCGTTTTGATCAATGTATGCGGAGGCATTCCACGATGTACAATTGCGTCCACCGAGCACGTTCCCTTTAAGGTCCGGATGATTGATGTCAATGCCGGTATCGATGACCGCGACTTGCACGCCCGCTCCAGTATTCTCTTTGCCCTCTGCGTTGATACGATCGATGCCTGTCGGGAGTGTTTGCGCCGCCACTGCGAACGGTGACGATCTCGCCAGCGGGCGCGCAAGCGCGCCCGCATTGTCGCGGCTTTGCATGATCGAGACGCTGTAGTCCTCGCTCACGAATTCCACTCGCGGATCGTTCTTAATCACTTCTATCTCTGCATCAGAAAAGCGAGCCGCGAAGCCGCGCAACGCGTGTCGGTAGGATCCGAGTGCCTCGCCCTGCCCCGCCGCGATAAGCTGCGTTTGCACTGCATCGAGATCCGTGACCGAATCTTTCAAAACGACGATGTATTGTCCGGCAATTCTCCCCTCCTGATCCGGCCGCTCGCTTCGCTCATCGCGCGAATCCGCGAACACGACAGCGGCTACCATGAGCACGGCAAAAGCAGATACAAGCAAGGGCACTCGGGTTGTCATTACCCAAATACTATAAGAGCAGGCACGATTATGCAAGCGCCTGCTTCATGATGCAAATCCCCTTTTTCCCATACGACTGAGGCCGAAAAGCGCAACTCCCAACGATACTATTAATAGAACGAGGTTAGGTACAACCGATGTGCCAAAACCAGTGTTGGGGGTCGAGGGCACGTCATACCCTCCAGTGTCCACCGGTACGGTCGTGGTACCCAATACCTGCCCGGGTGGTGTGCTGCCCCCTCCACCCCCACCTCCGCCACCGCCTCCCCCACCACCACCACCGCCACCGCCACCTCCTCCGCCACTACTTGGCGGAGTTGTTGTGCTCGTGATCGGAGGAGTTGTCGTGCTCGTCGTCGGTGGAGTTGTGGTGCTCGTGGTTGGTGGAGTAGTGGTCGCGTTGGGGCATACAGGCACATCAAAAGTCGGTATTGGTGGGCCTGCATTATTGAGTGCCGGGAAAACAATGCAGTATTTTATCTGCGACCCAAGATCGTTCAGTGTGAAGCTTTGCGACGTCGTGCTCTGCGCCATGACGCGGAGCGAACCAGTGGCCACGCTCATGAGCGTTGTGATCGAAGGAATCGAACCGATGCCCGAGGGTGGTGGATTGATCGAAAGCGCAGGCGCTGGCGCTTCAGATGGAGCTGGAGCTGCCAACTCGATTGCACCCGAGCCTACCGCTCCATTCGAAACAGTGGGAGAACTTGCTGCTTGCGGCGTTTCTCCGCCGTCGCGCGAGCGGTCAGTGCGCACCTCGGCATACACGCTGCCGAATGCAAATAGTACGTAGCCAGTAATAAGTGCAGCTGCAAAACGGCGCTCACGAGGATTGTCTGAGAGTTCAGTCATACCGGCATGCCCAGCCTCACGCTAGGCTACCAATAAGTATTACATGAACGTATTTGAAGTTTTGATGAACCGAGAGGTGTATAAGAGGTGCATAACTCTACCGATTATTTCACCGCAAATGCTGGCTTATTTCGGCGATAGTTGATGACATACCGGCACAGTGTCGTCAATACAATGAGCAGGTACGCACAGGTCAGCGCCAAAAACGAGACCGCGAGCCAAAAATTTCCCGAATGCAGAAGCAGGTAGCCCGCATACATCCCCAAAGGAGTGAGTGATGTTCCCGAGATCGTTGTGCCGCCGTTGAAGTTCAACATGTTAGTTTTTCTTAGCGATTTTGAGCAAGCTCATAACAATGTATTAATTCCCTCTCGTCCCCCAGCTCTCCATGTAGCCGCAAAACGAGAAGACGACCGCGCCTATCGCCACGCATCGCCGTGCAACCACGTTCCCGCTTCTTCGCAGCCTGCGTGTGAGGACGTTGAACGTGAGAAAGAAATACGATCCGACAACGACGAGCGTCAATATATTGGTGTATATGAATTCAGGTACCATAGATATTCGTATTATCCAATCGCGGGCATCCTTCTCTTTATAGAGACGCATGAGCCAAAGCTGAAAGCTGTACCAGAGGAGGAGCTGCAAGAAAGAGAGTGCGATGACCAAGCGCGCGATCTCTATTGGTATGCGATCGTCGCCACGGAAAAGCGCCATGAGCGCTATCATCCCGACGGTCGCAAAGAAGACACTGTGTCCGATCAAGTCTTGCAGTACCGAAGAGAAATATTTCGTCTTGGTAATGACCGTGATGCCGCCATAGGACCAGCGAGCTCTCTGTCGCCACAGCTTCGAGAACGTATCGGGCACCACTGTCCACGCGGGGGCGTTGAGCGCGAGCTTCACGCTCCACCCGAGGTCTTTGAGCCGTGTGGTGATCTCATAGTCCTCGATGAGATGCCCGTCGGCGAAGCCTTGTACCTCCTTGAGCGCTGCGACGCGGAACGCAGTGAGCATGCCATGCATGACCAAGGGCCCGCGATAGAAGCCTTCGTCGGCGAGGCGCGTTGCGTTGAAGCCTACATACTCGAGTCCCTGCAAGCGCGTGAGCATGTTGTTGTTCTTATTCAAGACACGGCACTGCGAGCACACGGCACCCAAGTGCTGGTAACTCATGAGCTCAACCACAAGATTTCGCACCGTGGAGGGCGCAACGACGATATCGTCATCCAGGCTCAGGATAACATCGGGCACCTCCTCGTTGGCAAAAATATACGCGAGCGCATAGTTGAGCGCGGCCGCTTTCATTTTATTGACCGGCGTGCGCAGAACGGTGACGCGATCTGACACACTTCCCATCCGGATAAAGAGCGCGCTCGCGATATACTCTTCCGGCGTGCAGTCGTCAACGACTATGATGCGTAGAGTGGGATTCCACTCTACGAGATCCTCGACAAGCTTCACCGTGAGATTCTCGGGTTTGTAGGTCGGGATGATCGCCGTTACGCGCGCCTGCTCATACTCGAAAGACGACCGCGCGTAGCGGTGCGGCAGAATAAAACTTCTTATATTGCCCCGAGACCCAAGAGATTGCCGTGCGGATGGGTGAGGCGCCATAAGCCGAAGGTGGCGCCTTACCAGAGCTTCTTGAAAAGCATGCCGACGGTATTAAGAACGTTCTGCTTCGAAGTTGTAGTGGTCACTGCCCGCGGGGGTGTAGGAATAGTTTTCTTCGCGGGCGCTTTCGCCACGGGCGCGGTGCGCACCGGTGTATTTGCTGTCTGTGTTTGAGCTGCAGGAGGCGCGCTCTGTTGCACTGTGGGCACGCTCTCTGCAGCGGCATTCGCATTTGATGGAACAGGGTCAGGCACTCCGCAGTTGAGTTGGTTGATCTTTCGCTGCGTCGAACCGTACACGTTGCCCGTGGGCCTTGTGAGCCCGAGTGGCGCCAAGATCTCATTCTTATACTTGAGTTGGAAATTCTTGACGGCGGTCGTGGTCATAGGGCCATAGAATCCAGTGGCCGGAAGCCTTGCTCTCTGCGTCGTATTGAGGAAGGTCTGCAGCTTCTTGACTTGTGCCGGGTCATTTGCCTGGCCCTGCCGCATAAAGCTCGTGAGCAAGGCGACACACGACGTAGGTGTGACACTGATGCTCAATTGTGCAAATTTCGGAGTGGAAGTGGAGAGTCCGAGTACGGAGCCAGTCGAGGTGAATACAATATCCCTCGACGCCTCGACCGGCGTCATATCCGCGGCAGATGCGAGAGCGGAATTTCGTTTGCCTGTCACGCGCGCGACGTTTTTATACGTGCCAGGCTCAGTACTGGTCGCGTACTCGACACTGTAGGTCAATATAATTTCATCGCCCGGCACTATCGTCTCAAGGTCCCATGAACGATCGGACATGACGGCGCCCGACGGGCTATAGAGCGTATCAGTGAGGAGCCCGCGGAATGCCGCGCCAGCATTTCTGCTGTTCTTCACGACGACTCTGTAGTCCACCATCGCGGGCGCGGTCGTTGTCGCAATGTTTGATGTTTTTACTACCGTAATATCGGGGTTGGGTTCCCACGTTGTAGAAACGTTGACGTTGCCGACATAGACACCATTATTTGCGCTGGGACTGCCGCCGCCGCCTCCTCCTCCGCCTGAACTTCCCGAAGAACCGCTGGACGCGCCTGTATTTGCAGCGGCTCCAGTGTTGGCGGCGCCCGTATCACTATTAGATGTACCTGTTCCCGTGCCCGATCCCGTCCCCGCTTGCCCTGAGTCGGTCGAAGGGGTGCCTGAGCTCGTCCCTGTGGATCCAGACCCGGTTCCACTCGATCCTGAACCCGAGGATGGGGGTGGAGTGCTGCTACCTCCTCCGCCGCCGCCTCCAGAAGGCGGTGGAGCACTGCTGCCTCCTCCTCCGCTACCTCCCCCTCCGCCGCCTCCACCACTTGGCGGGGGCGGGGGTGTTGGAGCGCTCGAAGATACGAGGACGCTGATTGTTGTTTGATTATCGTTGTCGTCCTGATCGTGCCCATTACTGGCAACACTCGCGATCAGTGGAAGTTCGGTAGAAGAATTGGACGGAAGGGTCATGCGCAGGCGCGCCGTCACGTCAACAGTACGCGATGCACCAGAGGCGAGCGACCCGATGGTAAAACTTGTCCCTGTATTCGTATCCGACTTGCCGATATCAGTGTTCCATCTCGAGAACGTCATGAGATTCTTGTTATACGTCGTCGAGAGGACGACATTGTCGGCAGCGACGTCGCCATTGTTTTTCACCGTGAAGTGGTACGTAAGCTCGGAATCCGGCGATGCGGGGTTCGCACCGGTCGCGGAAGCTTGCACTCCTAAGTCGGGGCTGTGCCCGCCGAAGTCGATGTCGCCACTCCAATCGCCCGCGATGTTGAAGACAGCAAACATGAAGTTCCTGTTGATGACGTTGGTGTTGACCATGTTGACGACGTTGGCACTTGCGTACGCGTCGCCGGTCGCTATCGATCCAACGCCATGCTCGGTCTTTGCTCTGTTACTACCAGTCTCAGCCCAGACGTTGACATCGGTCTCCACGATCGCATGGTTAGTCGAGGAGGCGATGAAATTCGCCGAATTGTAGATGCCTTGCGCGGCCGCCGTCGAAGAGACCGCACCGTTGCTGTACACCTCGATGCCGTAATCGGTGCGGCGCCATGACATGCCCTCGGGCAAGCCTTTCACAGAGCCGCTCCACTCTCCGGAGACATGAAAGACGAAGAGCGCGGAGGAGCCGCCGACGTGCGTCTGATTGGCGGCAGTGTAGCTCGTCGAAGAGGTATATGCTTTCCCCGTCCGTATTTCGCCGTGCCCCTCGATCGCCTGCCCTGAGCTTGTCGAATGGGTGCTCGCCACGTTGCCGCCCGTGATGGCGTTGGCAGTCGTCGTACCCATAAACGTCTCGTCATTCGTATTGTTCACGATGTATGAGCTCGAATTCATGACCGGCAGCGTATTGCCGTTCTTGAAGAACGTATTGAAGAATGCTGGGGCTGGCAGCACGATGTCGCCCTGCATACTGCCGAAATTGTCGAACTGTGCGACCAGGTATTTCGAGTTGACGAAGTTGGTGTTGACGAGGTTCAAAACGGCAGCGGAGGCGTATGCATTGCCCGTTTGAATATCGATGTTGCCCAGCTTTGTCGAAGTCGCAGCATTTGCGCCGGTCGAGGCGCGCACTTCAACGTCGTTGCGAACGATACCCTCGTTTTTGTTGAGGATCTTTAAGGTCGCGCTGTTTAAGCACGTGAGGATGGTGCAGCCCACGCGCGGCGGCGAGGCCCCTACCCCTCCATCGAGGAAGTACGAGAGGTCGGCATCGCGCAGATCGAGGCTGTCGCCGTTTTGCGGATTGATGAAGAGCACGAGGCCTTCAGAATTGAAGAAGTTGGTATTGACGACGTTCATGACCTGCGCGGAGGAGACTGCGTTCCCGGTGTGGATCGTGGCAGTACCCTCACCACCGAGCGCGTCGTTTTCTCCCGTAAAGGCCCGTGTCTCGTCGGTCGTTGTGACTTCCCCTACGTTGTCAGTATCGGCGGTAATTCTGGAGCTGTTGGTCTTCCCTGGCCCGTCTATATTTGAGCGCGTGATGTTGAGAGTATTTTTAACCGTCGTGGAGGCGGTCGCATTGCCAGTGAATATAGTGCCGCCGATCTTATCGCCCGTGCCGTCGGTCGAGGTCGCGACCGTGAGCAAGGGGTCGAGGGCCAGAGCCTCCGTCGTGGTCGCGCTCGCATCAATTACCGGCTGCGTGTCGTCAGTCACAGGCGGGTCACCACTAATGATATTCTCGAAATCAGTGTTGTCGGTGTCGGACTGTGATGGC
Source organism: Minisyncoccota bacterium (assembly GCA_036517335.1). GTDB lineage: Bacteria > Patescibacteriota > Minisyncoccia > Phycocordibacterales > UBA2100 > UBA10103. Next base: position 14,780 of record DATDWX010000022.1, read on the forward strand.
GGCAGAGCGGCCGAAGTGGTCGCGGAAGATGAGAAGGTCGAAGGGTCTTCGCTGGGCGTCACTTGTGGTGTGCCTTCCGTCGGAGTGGTGCTTGCTTGCCCTGAAGTATCCGGGGGATCGGTGCTCGGTGTGCTCGTTGCGATTGGGTCCGTACTTGTCGCTATAGGAGTCGATGTCGCAGCCGGCGGAACTGGTTCAGGATCTGGAGACGGTGGTGGCAGCGCCGCGACGGTGACGTAGAAAAAGATGGGCGCGGCCACGTTGCCCGCGGCGTCGATCGCAGTGCAGGTCACCGATGTCCTGCCGATAGGAAATGTCGAGCCGGAAGGGGGCGTGCAGACGGCAGCGACTGTGCCATCTATGTCGTCGGTAGCCGCGGGAAGGGTGTATTCGGCTACGGCGCCAGCATCCGATGTCGCTTCCACGCTCACATTCTCGTGCGATGCGACGACAGGGGGGGTGGTGTCGGCACCCCGATCTCCTCGGTCGCGGTCGAACTCCTCGGCGAATGTGACGATCGGAGAAAGAGGGCTATAGACAAGGACGACCGTGAGCAATACAGCCAGCGTGCGAGAAGCCGCTATCATGAGTAATTTCTTCATGTTTCCCTCTCTGAGGCCTCGTTTCCCAACAAGCCTCATGAGAAGGAGGGATGAGCGACGCCGTGCGGAATCGAATCCCTGATCCGTCTACAGGTTCTACCTTTTCTTACCTGCACGGTCAAGCCATTTGTGTGGCTTAATTGAGATCGCCCATGCAAAGAAAAAATGGCTTTGTGAAGCCACTTTTTCTTCTCCCCGCCTTCGTTACTTTTGTAACGTCTTACCTCAAATTGGAGCCGGTGGAGGTGGTCCAGCCGCCTCGCAGTTGATGACCGTATTGGCGCCGCTGCCCGGCATGCAGACGTCGAAGTCAGGACCGCCATCAATGAAGTCGTTGCCGCTTCCGGCCGTTACGGTGTCGTCGCCGGCGCCCGAGCTGACCGTGTTCTTCCCGCTCCCGGCGTCTATGTCGTCATCGCCGCTCCCTGTCGTGATGTCGTCATTGCCGCTCCCTGTCGTTATCGTTTTGTCGCCGTCACCCGTTGTGATGGTGTTGGCGCCCCCGCCGGCACTTATAGTGCTCGACCCATCGCCCGTCGTTATCTTGTCGCTGCCGCTGCCTGTCGTTATCGTTTGGTCGCCGTCACCGGTCTTGATAGTATTTGCGCCGCTGCCAGCGTTGATGGTACGCGGCCCGTCGCCCGTCGTTATCTTGTCGCTGCCGGAGCCGCTCACGATGGTTCCCAAACCATCCCCCACCGTGACGACGTTTGCACCGCCGCCCGCGTTTATCGTGACGTCGCCGTTGCCCAGCGTCACCGTGTCGCTGCCGCTTCCGAGACAGATGATGTAGTTGCCGTCCGGCCCGCTTACCTTATCCGTGCCGCCTTTCCCGACGAACATCGTGAAGGGCAGA
>DATDWX010000023.1:0-12247 GCA_036517335.1 Minisyncoccota bacterium
TTTTCTTGGTGTAGTGACTAACGCAAAATGGGCATATTTTCGCCTTTTTTTAATTCGCATAGTAAATATTCTGACTTTTAGCTTGTAGTTGAGCCACCATACATCAAAAACAGCCTCCCGAAAGTTTCTTTAACTCACGAAGCGCGGCTCTACATCATGCAGGACAACCCGCAAGCTGCCGAGCGCGTCCGCAGTGCGATCATTTCGGCTGTTGATCGGCTCGCCGAAGCACCGCATCTCGGCAAGCCCGGACGCGTTGACGGAACGCGCGAGCGCGTCATTCCCCGTACCCGCTACATTGCGGCATACACCGTTATCGGCGATCGGGTGGAGATCCTATCCGTCATCCATGGCGCTCGCCTTTGGCCGGAGCATTTCTGACTTCGCGGCCTTACCTAGTAGGTGATTGTGCTCAATCAGAAACTCGAAGCGATATTATAGATCGGCAGCAGTACGGAGGCGAGGAGGACAGCCACGCCGACGGCCAAGACCACGATGATAAAGGGCTCTATCAAGCCTACTAAGGTATCGAGGGCATTATTGACCTCTCGACGATAGAAACGCGCCATGACCTCAAGAATGTGGCTCATATTTCCCGTCTCCTCGCCGATCTTTACCATAGCAACCACAATACCGGGCATCTCTGGGTGCTTGCGGAACGCGTCGGAGAGTGGCATGCCCCCTTTCACGTCCTCCGCTGCTTGGGCAATGACACGGCTATAGATCGGATCTTCTACTACGGAGCCGGTGATCTCCAAGGCGCGCAAGATCTGGACACCGCTTTTGAGCATTGTAGAGAGGTTGTCTGCGATGCGTGAGAGAAAGATCTTGCGGTAGATATTGCCGAGCGCGGGCGCCTGTAGCCGCGCACTCGCGAGTACTTCCCGCCCCGCGTCTGTCTTGGCGTACCACACGAGAAACGAAACACCGGTGATGAAGAGGATGAAGAGGAGGAGAAAATAGTGCGCAAAAAAGAGCGAGACGCCGATGATGATCTGCGTGTAGATCGGCACTGCCTGCCCGGCATCATCGAGCATTTTTGCAAGATTCGGGATGACCAGGGTCATCATGAGGGTCATGACGATGGCAAATGTCATGAGAACGAAAGCCGGGTAGATCATCGCGTTGCGCGCCTTCGATGAGAGCTCATAATTGCGGTCGAGATAATCGGCGAGGAATGAGAAGGTTTCATCCAATTTTCCCGATTCCTCACCTGCGCGCACCATGTTGACATAAAAGTTGGAGAAGACGTTTTCGTGCTTCCCAAGCGCAGATGAGATCGTACTTCCGCTTTGGATGTCGTTGCCGACTTCGGTGAGGATGTCGGCCAACTTTTGCGTGCGCGCCTCCGCCGCAAGCAAGCGAAATGCGCGCAAGGCCGACACCTGCGCCTCGAAAAGCGTCGTCATCTGACGACTCACCATGACGATATCGGCGTTGGATACGTGATCGAAAAAAGGAATTGAGCGCATGAGTCCTGCCACCTTTTTACCTTCCGGGTCGATCGCTGATATCACGAGCCCCCTCCTCTGGAGGGCGGTGATCGCGAGATCTATGGAGACGGCATCTATCGTGCCTTCGCGCTTATTACCTTCTTGATCGAGCGCACTGTAGGTGAAGACAGCCATAGCTACATGAGCTTCTCCAACCCCTGCGGGTTGAACGAGAACTGGTAGGCGGTCTCGACGCTGATCTCTCCCCTTGATACCAGCTCGGAAAGTGAGCGGTTCATGTCGATCATGCCTTCGGTGGAGGAGGTCTCTATCACCGTGTTGATCTCGTGCGTACGCTTCTCTCGGATCAAGTTTGCGACTGCTCTCGTATTGATGAGGAGCTCGTAGGCAGGCACGAGGCCGCCGGAGATGCGCGGGATCAGCCTCTGGCTGAATATGCCAGCGAGCGAGGCGCCGAGCTGGAGGCGGATCTGATCCTGCTGCTCCGCAGGGAACGTGTCTATAATGCGATCCACGGTCTGTGCAGCATCATTTGTGTGCATCGTCGAGAAAACGAGATGCCCTGTCTCGGCGGCGGTCACGGCGGCGGCCATCGTCTGGTGATCGCGCATCTCACCTACCAATATCACATCCACATCTTCGCGGAAGACCGAGGCTAAGGCCGCGGCAAAACTCTTCGTATCAATGCCGACCTCTCGCTGGTCCACCAGCGATTGCTTCGGCTGGAAAATGTACTCGATCGGATCTTCTATGGTGATGATGTGCTCCATCCGCTCCGCATTAATGACATCTATCAAAGCGGCAAGTGTGGTGGTCTTCCCCTGCCCCACCGGCCCAACGACCAGAAAGAATCCTTGGGATTTGCGGGCAAAGGTGAGCAGGGTCTCGGGAAGGTTGAGCTCTTGAATGGTGCGGATCTGTTTGGGGATGAGCCGCAGCGCCACCCCTATACCGCCGCGCTGAACGAAGGCGTTGCCACGAAAGCGGAAGCCTTCTTCACTCTCGTACGCGAAATCTATCTCCTGCTCCTCGCTGAAGCGCTTGAACTGGACATCGGTGAGCAAGACCTTGGCAAAACCCGCCGTATCAGCCGCTGCAAGGACCGGTTCTTTCAACATGGGCGCAAGGTTTCCGGAGACGCGGATGGTGGGATGCATACCCATGGACAGATGCAGGTCGGACGCACCCTCGTGCGCCACCACATTGGTGTATTTCTTCAAAAGCGGTTGGTACTCCATTCCGTTGGACATAGTGTGTAGTATGAATTATGCCTTGCGGCGTTTCGCCATTTCTTCACTCACGGTGTTGACAACTTCCGAGGGTATCATGGTCGCCTTGACGATGTAGCGATCGGCGCCGAGCTGCAGCGCCTTTGCTTTTTCCGCGTCGTTCATTTCATTCGTAAGGGCTATTTTCACCGCTTGGGGGACGAGAGCTTCGCTCTTGAGCGCTTCGAGGAACGAAAATCCGTCACCGCCTGGCATGATGAGGTCGAAAAGTATCGCATCCGCCGCAAATCCGTCGTGAAGCACCTTCAAGCCATCTGCAGCTGAAAGAGTGGCTTGCACATTGAAACCATTTTGGGTGAATTTCATGGCATACATGTCCACAAGAAACTTATCGTCATCTATAAGAAGCACGTTTCCTTTTGCTCCGCTTGCCACAGCGTTTGGCGATGCGTCTTGTGTCATATTTTTATATTGTAAGGCTGTTTGTGTATCTAACGAAGCTTACGGGGTTGCTCCAGCTGCTGCTTCACTCTTCGCCGCTACCGCTCCCTCGGCCTCTGCCTCATCATCACCCGCCATGAGAAGCGACGAGAGCGTGCTGACCTCCGAGAATGGTATCTGTTTGTTGAATGCCTTAACAATAGCATCTTCACGCATAGTAAGCATGCCCTGTGCCCGCGCTGCGGCCCACAGGCGACTATCAACCGGATTGTCAAGAATGATACGTTCGATCTCCGACGACATTTCTAGCACCTCAAAGACGGCCATACGTCCGCGCATTCCTGTGGGACAGGTCGCCGTTTTTTCTGGTTCAAAAACAGCTTTCTGTATCTCGAAACGATACTGGCTGGGCAGCGTGGTGAGCTGCTCCTCGATATTTTTTCTATCGGAAGCGGATATCTCCATCGGCTGCCCCGATCCAGGGCAGAGGGTACGCACCAGTCGCTGGGCCATCGAAACAATCAAGACCGGTGGGATGAGGTACGGCTCCACGCCCATGTCGATGAGCCGCGCTATGGTGCCGATGGAGTCGTTGGTGTGGATGGTGGAGAGGACGAGGTGACCGGTCAAGGCCGCTTGGATGGCAAGCTTGGCTGTTTCGCCATCGCGTATCTCCCCCACCATGATGACATCGGGATCTTGACGCAGCGTGGTGCGCAGACCGGTTGCAAAGGTGTAGCCGATCTCGGGACGCACCTGCGATTGATTTACGCCATCTACGTAGTATTCGATCGGATCTTCGAGCGAGAGCACGTTTTTGCGCTCGCGATCGACTTCGGTCAACATCGAATACAGGGTTGTGGATTTACCAGATCCCGTGGGGCCGGAGATCAAGATGAGCCCGTGCGGCGCGCGTGCGGCGCGCCGCAGAATCTCCAAATTGCGAGGCGTGAGTCCGATCGAGTCGAGTGGGATGAAGCCCTGTTCGCGATCGAGAATACGGATGACGACCTTTTCGCCGTTGTAGGAGGGGAAGGTGGATACACGGAAGTCTATGGGCCTGTTGTCGATCGAGGCTGAGAAGCGGCCATCTTGGGGTTTTCGCTGTTCGTCCAAACGGATGCTAGCGAGCACTTTGACGCGCGCAACGAGCGCGCGGTGCGCCGAGAGCGGCAATATGACGCTCGTGTGCAAGTCGCCGTCAACACGATAGCGCACGCGCACGCCCGATGGCTGCGGCTCGATATGCACGTCGGAGGCACGTCCGTCGATAGCATAGCGCAAAATGGTCGAGACGATCTTGATCGTCGGCGCATCTTCTTGAATGTTTTTGATATTGATACTCTGGGGATGCACGATCGAGGGGTCTCCGAGGTCAAGTGGCGCAGCCTCCCCGCTGGGTTTGCTGACATCACTCTCGCTTTCAAGATCAGAAACGGCACGTTCGACCTCGCCTGACAAGCCACGGTACATCTCGTGTACGCGGTCGAAATCACTCTGCGTGATGCCAAAAATTTTAAAGGGCATCCCCGTCGCACGGGCGATGAAATTCAAGGCGTCGATGGCTTGGATATCATCCGGATCCACCATCCCGACTTCGAGCACGCCCTCAGTGATCGCAAGCGGCGCTATCTTGTAGTGTTCGGCGGATTCTTCAGGAATGAATTTCAGGACATCGTAGGGAATCTTCACATCCCCGAGCGCTCTGCGTGATCCACCGAGGGGGGTGGGGGCGGAAACTTGCGCAGGGGGGAGCGTATCCACCATACAAGAGACCTACCTAGCGTGGCGCAAGAAGCTTTGTGCTTTTTGTGGTGCTCGCCCCGCCCACGGCGGAGCTCGCGTTCACCGACGCGTCGAAGCCAAGCGGTGCGAAGGGATTCGGCCGACCGACGGGCTCCGGTGTGATGGGCGTTGTAAGATCCCGAAGTATTTGGAATGCGGGGTTCGTAAAGATCGTACCGTCCAGCGACACGGAACGTAGCGCAAGGAGGCTATCCAGTAGGTCTTGGGCGCCCGCGGGGGCAACTGTCTCCGTTTCACTCGTCAACACCGAGTCGTCGGAAGAAGTGCCCGAGAGCATGTACCATGCAACCCCCGCGACCAGGATCACGATGACGACGGCGACTATTTTATGTCGAAGTATCCAATCCATAGTTATTTTAGCCAAAAAGTTTTTACCGACATCTCATACCGGTATGCGGCACCTGCAGCACCTGCGGCTGATCCAGAAGTGCCCTGTGCCGAGAGGGTCAGCGATCCTAGATCGACGGTTCGCAAACTCGTCTCAAGGTCCTTGAGAAATGCTCGGAATGTGTCGTAGGTCCCATACGTTGTGAAGTGAAGTACCAGCGAATCATATTTCTGGGCCGATGCACTGATCGTGGTGACGGCGGATTGATCACTGGTGTTGGATGGTGACGTCGCAACGTCAACGTTCTCAAGAGCCATACCGTAGTGAGATGCAAGACTGTCGAGTTCAAGGATAAGCCTGATATTGTCGACGTGGTCTGGGAGCATCGTCTGCAGCCGGATAATATCGTTTTGGTTGAATGCGTTGCGACGATCCATCAATTCCTTTTTCCGGGCCTGCAACTCGGCCGCTTTGTCGAGCGCTTCTTCATACTGGGCGATCTGTGCTTGCAGCTCACCGATCGTTGCATACGCTGGCTTAGTATAGAAGAAAAATACTCCCCCAGCAGCTATAAATCCTATTATGGCAAAGATTGTTTTTCCCATGGCGTTATTGAGGCGAGCCACTCGCTGAAGACGTGGCTTGAGTACCGCTGCCGCTACCGAATGCCGATGCTGGGGCGGCAACCTCGGAGGCGGGGATCGCTGCCGGCACACTGCCGCCAACTAATTCAACAAAGTTGATCGCGTGAGGGTCAACGAATGCTTTGAGAGAGAAGTGCACGCCATCCCGCTGGCGATCTATGTCAGAAAAGATCGGGCTCGTGAATACAGAGCTCTTACTCAAGAGGTCGGCCTGGAGCGCGATCGAATTCACGCTCTGTGCCACGCCCTGCATCTTGATGGTGATATGGTTTGAATCAGACGCCTGAAACTCAAGCGAGGAGAACGATACCGTCTTGAGTGTTACTTGGTTTAAAACATCAAAAAAAGCTGAGGGCGCGATGTGAGTAGTGAGAATGCTCTCTCCAGCGTGCATACGATCGTCGAGACGCGTCAGCTCTTTTATCAATGCAGGTTCAAACTGCGCCCGTGCACGCTCAAGGCTCGCTAGATCCGAGGTTATCGCAGAGTGCAAATACTGCTGGTACAAAAAGACCGCGCCGCCGAGCGCGCATGACGCGGCAAGCGCAATAATGGCAAGTATGAAGAAGAGATCGGGCATGCCACGCTCTTGCAGCCGCCGAGTCTTTTGCAGCTGCCCCGCGTCGTGGGGAATAAACGATGATTGAATTCCAGATTCCATCCCGTTAGAAGCCGGACGCAGCGGTAAGATCGCGCCATGCTCGATTATTTTCTTGTAATGCTGGTGGAAAAATCATACGCATATTGTATCAGTGCGTTCGCGGCTTCTAACGGGACCATACTATTCATGCTTCAGCGCGCGCAAGGCGAGTCCTACCGATACCGCAAACCCCGGCCCGATCTCATTCAAGACGGATCCCATAAATGCCGGCGCTTCGGTCTTGCCGAACGGATTTGCGATCTCCACTTCCGCTGACAGGGCCGCCTTCGCCACGTCCATGAGCCCGGGGAGCGATGCGCCGCCGCCTGCAAGGACGACGTGTGACACGCTCTTATTGTATCGCTGCCCGTAGTTCAATAGTACCCGATTTATCTCAGAAAACACACGAGAGAGTGTTGATAACAAAGCGGTCTTGATGCGTTCGTTCTCTTCGGTTGAATAGGCGGATTGTTGCAGAAGCCCGCGTTCGCGCTTCACCCGCTCTGCTTTCTCGAAATCCCATCCGAGGGAACGGCCGAGTGTTTCCGTCATCTGTTGGCCGCCCAGCGTGACGAGATGCGTCAAGCGCACTACACCGCGCTCGACCACATAGATCTTGGTGGTCGAAGCGCCGAGGTCAACGAAAAGGATCGGGGCAAGACCGTGTCCGATAGAAGATCGGATCGCACTGAATATTTCGATCTCATAAAACTCGGCGGTCAGGTTTGTGGCTGCGGCGATCTCTTGGTAGGAACGTAAGATCGTATTGTGGATCGCAACCAACAACACCTCCTGACCTTTTATGCGCATCGGGGGGGGTTCGGGATTGACGCGATCGAATGCGCCCCGATCGCTCTCATCTTTGGGAATGATGAACCAGTCGAGTGCCACTTCTGAAACAGCAATCGGTATGTACTTGCGTGCCTCTATGGGCACCATGCGCTTCAACTGTTCGTCGTCCACTTTCGGGAGATCCAAGACGGTAATGAGGCTCGCTGAGAATGGAATAGATATGCCGCCGACTTTAGCCGTCACATTCGCCTCGTGCATCAGGTCGGCGATGGCTCCCGCCAATTTGACTGGCTCCAATTTAACCCCCTTACCGATCGGGATCTTCGCGTAGGGCCCAAGCGCGATCTCTCCGTAGGTCTCAAGGATCGCTGCGCCGCGCGCGAGGCGCAGCTGGACGATCTTGGCCGATGAAGATCCGATGTCGACGCCGATCACGCTCGCGGCTTTTTGTTTGCCGAGAGATGAAAATTCTTTCAGTATGTTTTGCAGAGAAAACGCCATCCAAAAAATTATAGCACGCGACTTTTTGTTTCCTGTCGCGTGGGGCTCGTGCTGATAAAATTACCACGCACTCTCGCTCTATAGTGAAAGGTACGTCTGCGTCACCCACCCGTCGCATGAGGTTTCGAAGTCTACTCGCCACCAGGTATCTTTCTGGGCACCTGAGGGGCCGCTCACGATGGTGCCGAGCGCACCTTTCGGTTGTGTGCAGAGGATCTTGCCTGATTTAGTGTTGGCCTTGGCCCGCACGTTGAGATTGTCGGTCGTCTTGACGCGCGAGTTGATACCGAAGGAAGGTGTGATGGAAGAGACGGTTACCGTTGCGGACGCAGTGGGTGAAGTGCCGCCCTCCCCGGCGCAGGTGATTGAGTATGTCGTAGTGAGTGTGGGGAACACTGTCGTTGAACCTGACGTGTTGATTGGAGTGAAGTTGACTCCGGTGCAGGAGGTGGCGTTGGTGGAGGCGTATGTAAGGGTGGAAGATTGGCCGGTGGTGATGCTCGTGGGAGATGCGGAGAGAGAGGTGGTGGGGGTGGGGGTGGGCGGTATGACGACGTTATTGACGGTAACGGAGATGGTATCGGACAATCCCGTGTTCCCTGCGGCGTCAAACGCTTTCGTTTGCAAGGTATGGGGGGCGTTGGTGAGCTTGGTAGTATCGAGAGTACCAGCGTATGGAGATGTCGTGTCGCTTGCAAACGCTGTTATGTCGGTGTCTTTGAAGAAGTCGACTCGTGCGACGCCGATATTGTCGGAAGCGCTGGCAGTGACGGTTGTGGCAGCAGAAACCGTGTCACCATTTGCCGGTGAGGTGATGTAAGTAGTAGGCGCGGTGGTGTCGGGAGGAGGCAGTGTGCCGCCGGTTGGCGGGGTGGCGGTCGAGATGGGGAGCTGGAAGGTGTACTGGAGTGTGTTGCCGGAGGAGTCGGTGCCGAGGAAGCGCACGGAGAGGATGGAGCCGCTCACGTTGCCCGGAATGTTGGCGGTATAACCGGTGCCCATTGATACGCTCGTGGGCGAGACTGGTACATCGGTGAAGGTAGTGCCGTTGGTGGAGTAGCTCATGGTGAGCGATTGCATCGTGCCGCTGTTGGGGTCCATGCCAATCAAGACCGTGTTCTCGGAGCCGAGAGTGTAGTATTGATCTGTGCGCACGCCGTCGGTGGAGTAGTAGAGCTGGGTCAGGTATGGCGGATCGGAGTCGGCAAGAGTCGTGTTGAAGATCGAACTTACCGAGCCGGTTAGCATCACCCCTTTGGTTTCGTATGGGAATGAGGCAATGAATTCAGTGGGGCCGGGGAGCGCAAAACAATGAGTATTCGGACCCGTGGATATGAGACAATAACTCCGTAATTCTTGATTACCATAAGTGCCAGAGTATATGGTGACACCATTCTGACGAATACTGTAGGTTGAGGCGCCATATCCTCCCACTGCGGAATAATCCTGTCTTAGGATGTTGTGGCTCTTGTCTCCGTAGGAGCTGCCGGAGCTTGATTTCGAGAAAAATACTGGATTAAACTCGAATGTACCGAAAGAGCTCTTAGTGATCTTTTCAAAGAAGCCCGCGGGACCGAGGCCATTGTATTGTATCGTCCCGGCGACCGGGCCAGGCAGTGGGGTCAGTCCGCCGGGATGGAGGAAGCCGCGCATGTTGGCTCCAATATCGATGAACGGAGAAAGGTAGGTGTGCATGTCGTCATACAAACTGGGCCAGCAGCCTCCAGAGCCTACGTCACCGTCATAGTCGGCCAGCGCAATGGCGCATTGCATGAAGAAGCTTCCCAACTTGTAATTCGAGTAGGTTACCTGGGTGAACGGAAGTGTAGCAGTTGGCACGGAGCCACTGCCGTGCGCCTTACAGCTCATCCCGCTGGTTTCGACGCAGTACCACATTTTGGGATAAATAGCCGTTCCATCCGGCAGGTTCAGGTCGTCTTTGAAATCCACTCTTGTGAGATCCGCGGACGTATTCGCGAGTGTGAGATCGCCGGAGAGGCCCGTCGTCTCCCAGGAGAACATGTAGAAGGGCGTAACATTTGAAGAATAGGTCTGTCCGTACGCATGCAGAGAATAATTGGGACTCAAGTCCGAGATGAATACTTTGTCACTCGCAAGGAGCGGGAATTGCCAATGAGCAGATACTGGCTGGATGAAGACGTGGCGGAAGCCATTGATCTGATTACTCGTATTCGCATACAGATTGCCGTTGATATCTATGGCTTTGAGGGTTACGACATTTTTCGCCTGCGATTCACTCACGGTAATCGTACTGTGGCTCGTGAGCGAGACACCCTCCGTCATCACCAAGCTTCGCCTGTAACCACACGGTAAGCTCGTGCATGAGTGACTACCATACTGCACGAGAACATCATACGTACCCGGATTATTGAGATACATATCGTGCGGATTTGAAAGAGGCGTCCATGCAGACCAGTACGAATTCAGCGCCCTGTTGTGGTACACGATGGTCGCCGCCTTAAAGCTGGCTGCGCTCTCTGACGTGTCCCCTATCGTCAGCACATAGAATTTCGCGAACTTGGTCTGTAGCGTTGTATTGAATGTACCAGTCGAAAACGCGAGCGTACCGGTATACAACTTATTCGCAACCGAGGTGTTGTTGACCGAAAAGCTCGTGGTGAGCGTGGCATTTCCTCCCGCAGGCACCGAGAGTGAGCCTGCGCTCATGGTATAGGTGATACCGCTCGGATAGGATGAGGGGGTCGCGGTGACGGTCTGTGGAATGTCGGTGCGAAGATTGGTAGCGGTAAGCACTTTGGGATTTGAAACCCAACCGGTGAGATTGGGGGCATCAACGCCATAGTCGAGCACGCCCACTGGCGTGATGGTGATGGTCGGCACGACATTGATAAATGCGGGGATTGCGGCTACTTGCTTCCCTGTAGAATCAGTAAATGTAATGGTGGCAGTATACGTGCCGGTCTTTACCACATCGTTGTCTACTTGCACGGTAGCAGAGAATGAATCCGTAGCACTACTTGGGAGGCTGACGCTTGCCTTGCTGAAAGTCGCGGTGATACCAGCGCTCGATGACGTAAAGCCGAGCGTAAGCGTACCGAGAGTGCTCGATTTGGGCGTTATGGTGAACGATTGGGTTTTAACGCTGTACTTCGTGGTTGGGTCGGTGGCAAAACTCCAGGTGTTGGGAGAGGAAGATATCTTCGAGACTATGGGAATTGCTTTTTGCACATTTACGAGCCCGGCACCCTGATCGTTGTACGTAGCGCCACTTCCAAGATCGGTGGCGCTAGATTTGATGAGGTTTTTGAGATCGGCAGGCGTGTACGAAGTATTGGCCTGCTTCATGAGTGCCAAGACACCCGCGATATGCGGCGCTGCCATCGAGGTGCCGGAGATGCGTACGTGGCCAGAGTCGAAGCAATCGGGCGATGTGGAGAATGCACTTGCCCACCGTGTGGCGCAGATCATGACGCCGGGCGCGGTGATATCAGGCTTCTTGTAGTCGGTGCCATTGTAAATTACGGGGCCGCGGGAGGAGAAAGTGGCGATGGGTGTGTTGTTGCCGCTCGGGCAGCGCGTGGCGGAGAGATCGCCGTGCGGCGCGCAGCCAGCGGCAACGGTTATGGCCGTCGCCGCAACGCCGGGAGAGCCAATTGTTGACGCAGTCGGACCTGAATTACCTGCAGAAATAGCGGAGACTACGCCTACAGCGCTTGCGTTATCAATAGCTAGTGCGGCGGAATCGGTGGGTCCGCAAGATGCGGAGTACGTCCCGCACTGTGCACCGAGCGACATGGAAATGACGTCGACATGATCTGCCGAGCTGCCGTCGTCGTTGGGATCAACGGCTCGGTTGATGCCTGCAATTATTTGAGAGAAAGACCCAGAACCTGCCGAGTTCAGCACTTTGTACGCAAGGATGTGCGCCCCGGGGGCCACACCGTATAGTTGTGTAGTGCCTACCATGCCGATACCTGCGGCCGTTGCCGCGACGTGAGTGCCATGGCCGTGATCGTCCATGGGGTTCGCGTCGTTGTTTACATAATCCCAGCCGCCTTCCACCTTGCAGCCAGTGCCGAGGCAACCGCCGAGGTCGGAGCGAGTGTAATCGACACCCGTGTCAATGACGGCGATGCGGGTGCCGATGCCGGTGAGCGCATTGCCGCCAGTATCGGCGAGGCTCCATGCCGAAGGGGCGTTGATGGTGTTGGTGGACTGATCGAGAAATGCCTGCACCTTGAGATCAGGCGCAATGCTCTGCACATTGGGGTTGTGCGCCAATCCCTTGAGCGCGCTCGCGTTCACCGTGATAGCGAGGCCATTAATGATGGGGAGATCTTGCTTGATGTGGCCTCCGACACCCATCGCAGCTGTAATAGCATTCTTGGCTGCAACGAATTGGGCGTGCTTCCCGGAGCGTGTGGTCGCCG